>PCCJ01000009.1 GCA_002731665.1 Actinomycetota bacterium
TTCTCTACCGATAGGGGTTCGAACAATTGTTAATGTCCAGTTGCTGAAGTTCCCGATTCCTCCTGTGGAGATATCGGCGTGTTCGGCCGCAAAATCTGGACAGTGGTTGCAGCCTTCTCTGGTCCAAGCATGACACTCTTTTAAATTAATTTCGTAATAGCCGCCGTCGTGTGTCCATATTTGGAACACACCTTTAATATTCGTTTTTTTGATTGTTCGTCTATCTAGCCCGTATTTTTGCTCAAACAGCTCTTCGAAAATCGCCTCGTCAAAAGATTTGGAGCACAGCAGCCCTATATTGAGCGCGAAGCGGTTACCTACTTTGCCTATTTTACGTGATTTGGCTACGGGTACGATAGAGCTTTGGCAACTCATCCCTACAAGTGCAATTTTTTTGGAGCCAGCTTCAATAGCTTCATCATAGGCGAGTGTGTTGGCTGAGTATGTGTAACGACTACCAGCACCGCGAATCACATCTTCACGGTTATAAGCCACTCCAGGTGACGCAGTCCACTGGCTGCCCTCTCCGTCGCCTACATATGAGGTTAAGGCACTGTCAATATATCCATGTTCGAGAGCCCAAATAAGAATTGCAGAGACTAAGCCCCCATCTTGACCAACTTCATGGATGAAATCATCTGACGCTCTTGTAAGAATAATGTCCTTATAAATTCCTGAGGGTTCATTTTCTTCTCTACTTCGATCGAAAAGAAAATCATCTGCCTCATCTTCCCAGGTTCGAAACCGTGGGCAGGCGCGAGTGCAACTAGTGCAGCCCTTTTGTCCGTGCCCGCAATCCTCTGGACCTAGTTCGTCTTCAATGTGGAAGGGTTTAAATCCTCCCTGCTCATGGTTATAGCCGATTACATCATGAGGGCAGCTAATCACGCATCCAGCGCAGCCGGTGCAAAGTCCTGATGTGATGACTTCATCATGTAGCTCTTTCCACTGGAACGTCCAACGTTCCTTGGATTTGTTTTCCGGAGGAGTTTCAGTAACAGCCATATGTAAAGAATACGCCGATCTACGTGCAGTTGGGCCAACGGTTGGCTACCGATAGCCTAACAAAGCTTCCCGTGTGCCCATTGGTTGCTCTGATAACACTGTTAACCTTTCTTATTTTCCCGAGGATTCATGAACGAAAAAGAGCTCTTAGACTTGGTTTCTGATGCCCGAGTAGCCACCCTGGCAACGATTCGTGCAGATGGAAGAGTGGACTTAGTTCCAATTACTTTCGCGTATGACGAAAGTTTGATTGTTACTGCTATCGACCATAAGAGAAAATCCACTATTGAGTTGAAGCGTCTGGATAATATACGACAGTTTCCAGAAGTAACGCTTCTGGTTGACCACTATGACGACCAGGACTGGGAGCGACTCTGGTGGGTGCGTATCCGTGGCAGAGCTCGCGTATACGAAAGCGGTGCAGAGTATGAGGCTGCATTAGGACTTTTGCAAGCTCGTTATCCACAATATCTTGAGAAGCGACCATTGGGTGCTGCAATAGTTATTGAAAGAACCGAGATTACCGGATGGTCTTCTAAGAAATAAAAAACTGGGTAGAAGTCGCAATCCATGATTCTATTTAGATAATCACGTTTAGGAACTAATTATCTCAGCTGCTTGATCCAGATCAATTTGCAAAATCGTTGATGTGCCGACTGACAATGATTCGCTGAGTCGGAATTTAAGTGGACCAAGACTTGTGTCAAAAAATGTTTCTTGCAATCCAGTTGATAGGCGCACGTTAGTTACTACGGCCGGCACGTTTCCATTTGGGTTAATAGTCGCAGCTTGTGGTGTAATTACTTTTTTTTGGCCTCCAATTTTAACGAAGTTGCTATGACCTAAAAATTTTGCGACGGTTTCAGATCTTGGATCATTGTAAACGTCCAATGGCGAACCTGTCCGCAGCACCTTTGCACTATCCATGACTATTAGTTTGTCGCCTATGGCAAAAGCTTCGTCATGATCGTGTGTAACATGAATGGCGGAAGTCTTAGTGGTTCGAAGTACTTTTGGTAACTCCTGAGCTAGTCGGTCTCTTAATGGTCTATCTAGGGCGCCTAGAGGCTCATCTAGCAATAGTAGGGAAGGGCGGGGTGCTAAAGCTCGAGCTAATGCCACCCGTTGGGCTTCTCCGCCAGAGAGACTGGAGACGTCTCGAGCGTTAAAGCCCTCGAGACCGACGAGCGAAAGCATTTCATCTACAAATCTTTGCCGTGCTTTTCTGTGGATTTTTTTCAGACGTAATCCAAACTCGATATTTTGACTTACATTACGGTGTGGGAAAAGCGTATGGTCTTGAAACATCAAGCCAATATCTCTTTGGTGTGAGGGAAGCTCAGTTGCGTCTACGTCATCAATAAAAAATTGGCCTCTATCAGGTTTTTGAAGACCAGCTATAACTCGAAGTAAAGTGGACTTTCCTGAGCCGCTAGGACCCAAGATAACTGTTATTTCATTTTTGTCGAACTGAGCTGAGAAGTTTTCGACAGCCGGTTTACCGTTGAACTGAACACTAATTTGGTGTAATCGCCACATTAAAAACTCCCTTCTGAGCCAGCTTTGGTCGACTCGATTACCACAACAGTAGTGGCGACAATAAGTGAGAGAATAACTGATAGAGCCATCGCCTGGCCTCGGAGTAAGTCTCCCGGAGTTGAAAGAAGTCGGAACATGGCAATGGGACCGGTTAAAGTTTCTGGTCTCCTTGGGAGGAAGCTTGTTGCGCCAAACTCTCCAATAGACACGGCAAAAGAAAAAGCTGCGCCGACTAGGGCTCCGCGCATTGCTATTGGTAGATCTATCACCCGCCGTATTTGGTGTGGAGCAGCACCTAAAGTAGCTGCGACTTCCCGAATTTTTGGATTTATATGTCTAAGGGCAGGAACCATAGTTCGTATCACAAAGGGGGTGCCGATTAGAGCGTGTGCAATGGGTACGATCCACCATGATGTTCTGAGGTCAAGAGGTGGATGATCAAGAGCAATTAAGATGCCAAATCCAATAGTAACGGCAGAAGTTCCGAGCGGAAGTGTTAAGCCGAGATCAAAAAGGGAGCGTACACCACGTTTGCCATGCACTATTTGCAGAGAAGTAAGGATCCCAATAGCTAGGGCTATGCAAGTAGCAACTGTGGCAAAAACAAGTGAATTAAGAATTGCACTGAGTGCTGTTGCCGGTAGTTGAGGAACACGATAGGCGAGTGCTTGGTAGTGGGAAATTCCATAACCATCGCCGACTGAAAAAGATCGTAGAAAAAGCGTGACTATCGGCCCGCCGAGAAACATCGAGACGAAAGTCCAATTAGTTAAACGAAATTTGAGCGAAAATTGTTCTGAAGAACTATACGAAATTGACTTAGGTGCAGGTTTCCCTCGCTCTAGTCTTGTGCTCACAATTATTAGAAATAGGACAGCTATCAGCTGCAAAAGAGCCAGAGAAGATGCTGCCTGAAAATCGCTTCTTGTTATTGCGTGCCTGTAAATCTCAGTTTCGAGTGTTGCCTTTCGAGGTCCACCGAGGATCAGAATAATTCCAAAGGACGTGAAAGAAAAAAGGTACGTAATAACAGCAGAAGCGTAAATAGCTGGTTTTAACGCAGGGAAAGTAACCTGACAAAAAGCTTGCCATTTATTTGCCCCAAGAAGGCGCGCTTGCTCTTCGACCCGATAATCAAGGCCGCTCCAGAAGGAGCCGACTGTTCTAGCTACAACTGCGTAGTTGAAAAATACGTGAGCAAAAATAATGGCCCAGGATGTGTGGTGAAGGCTGAGAGGTCCGCTATCAATACCGAGCTGTTTGAATAAAGCTTCGAATGCGGCGGCAACCACGATTGTAGGTAGAACAAATGGAACGGTGATAGCAGCCCGAACCCACTTACGGGAACGTTTTTTCATCTTCGAAATGATGGCTGCGCTAGGCAACGCAACTAAGACTGTGATTGCTGTAGAAACCGTTGCTTGCCAAAAAGTAAACCAAATTGCTTTTTGTGATCTTGGTGTTCGCAGAACCTCAGTGACTTGATTGAGATGCTCTTGGGACTGCAATCCGTTCCATAGAATAGCTGCAATCGGATATAGGAAAAAGCAGGAAATGAAAATAATCGGAACTGAAAATAGAACTAGAGTCGTGATTTTTCTTAGGGCTTGAATCACTATCAAGACCTCTGCATGAGAGCCATGACTTTAACCTCAACCTAGCCGAGAACGATTTCTACCCAGCGATCTGTCCACGCGTCTCTGTTGGATTCGATTTCTGCAGGGTCAACCACTAATGGTGACTCTGCAACTTGTGCATGATCGATGAATTCCTGTGGCAGCACAGCACCTTCGATTACTGGGAAAACAAACATGTTCAGAGGAACGTCATTTTGGAAACGTGGACTAAGCATGAAATCAATCAACGATTCTGCTTCTTCTCGGTGCTTAGTCCCTGCTAATATTCCAGCAAATTCTATCTGGCGATAACAGGAATCAAGAAGTACTGCAGTCGGTGCTTGGTCTGTGGGCGGATCAGCATAAAGCACTTCTGCAGGCGGGCTAGAGGCATAAGAAACGACCATCGAACGATCACCGCCGCCAGCTTTAAACTCTCCGTAATAGGCATCTTCCCAACCGCTGGTGACTGCAACTCCATTGTCCCTCAAGTCTTTCCAATACTGTTCCCAGTCTGGAGTCCCAGCGATGGTGGCAAGTAAAAATGCTAGGCCAGGAGATGATGTTTCTGGATTTTGCACGACGAGTTCACTGGCGTATCGAGGCTGCGTCAAGTCAGAGAGCTTGGTGGGTTGATTAGAAAGAAAAGTATCGATCCAATAATTTACGCAGACATCTCCGAAATCTATTGGCGTGAGGTAGTGAAGTTCATCAATTTTGAACTCGTCCAGAACTGCCTCAAGCTGCGGAGATTCATATTGTTCTAAAATGTTTGCTTTTATAGCTCGCTGCATAAACGTGTTGTCAATGCCAAATATGACGTCTCCGATTGGGTTGCCAGCGGTGAGAATCGATTCGGCAACCATAGTCCCAGCGTCGCCACTCATGAGCACTTCAACTCGAATACCAGTTTGCTCTTCGAACTGAACAAATATGTCGTCTGAAACGGCGAATGACCCATGTGTGATCAGGCGTATCGTCTTAGTGGGTGTTGTTGTGTTTGTGGAAGCTTTCTCGGTAGATCCTGATCCTTGCTCACTAGGTAGAGCTTTCTCTGATCCGCATGCGGTTATTAAGACGAGCGAAACAAAAACTGGAGCTATGACTTTACGTAGATGAAACATACTTTCCTCCGCTGGAATTACCCAGATCAGGTTCGTAGGGTCACCAGCGCGTGCAGCTGGTCTCTCAGCCCGGATGACCCGAGCTCCCCGTAAATTTTGCTTTTACTTTGTTTAGATGCCTCAGGTTACCAGAATCGGTTAATAACTTTGCGCCCTCGGACGGACTTGAACCGCCGACACATGGCTTCGGAAGCCACTGCTCTATCCACTGAGCTACGAGGGCATTGGAAAAAATTTATGACGTTAATATCAGAATGTAGCGCATTAAAACGGGGGGCCCGCAATGTGTAGCCGAGTTGGGATATCTGGTCAGTTGTAGAAAGTCTTTGCATAGAGGACCAAAAGCTCAGGTACAGTCGAGGTCTGGATGCCTGATGGTTCTGCGAATCAAGTTTATATTGATCTGATAAAGATGTTTTGTGTTAGAGGAAGTTGTCGGCTGTGTATAGAGATCAGTTAGCTGAGACGCTAAATGTTGCGCTCGTAAGACAGGGACTAGACTTTTCGGTCACGGAAATCCATCTTGAGAGACCAGCGAACTTAGAGCATGGGGATTGGTCTTCTAATGTAGCTCTAGCATTCGCAAAAAAACTAGGCCTTAACCCCCGCGAATTAGCTCAACGCATTATTGACGAAGTGAGCCTAGATTTACCCAGTCATGTTGAAGCTATCGAAGTCGCTGGCCCTGGCTTTATCAATTTTCGACTGAAAGATTCATGGCTTCACGAGGTGCTAAGTCTAGTTATTTCTCTAGGCGAACAGGGTTATGCAAGGTCAGATGAAGGAATTGGGAAGTCAGTTAATCTTGAGTTTGTTTCTGCTAACCCGACTGGCCCATTGCATGCCGGTGGCGGGCGGTGGGGGGCATATGGAGATGCGTTAACGCGTCTTTTTAAAAGGCAGGGCTACACGACCTTCACTGAATATTACGTTAATGATCGTGGTGTTCAGACTGAACTCTTCGGAGCCTCATTGGCTGCTAGAAGAGATGGTCTAGCTCCTCCAGAAGACGGATATCAGGGCGAATACGTATCAGAATGGGCAAATGAAATGCCTGAAGATGCTGATCCAGTTGTGTGGGGAAAACAAAGAGCGATGGCAGATGTAAGCCGTTCTCTAGAGTCTATGAACGTGTTGTTTGACATGTGGGCAAGTGAACAGTCGTTAGTCGAATCTGGTGCGATGGATGAGATCATCGAGATGCTTCGAAAAAGTAAGTGGACTGAAGAACGGGATGGCGCAACTTGGCTTCGAACTTCTGAGTTTGGTGATGAAAAAGACCGTGTGTTGATTAAAAGTGATGGGGAACCAACATATTTCCTTCCAGACATCGCATATCACCATTCGAAGTTTTCAAGAGGTGATCATGTAATCGATATTCTTGGGGCTGATCATCACGGATATGTGGCGCGCATGAGTGCAGCAATGCAAATGCTCGGGCACCCTAAAGAGTCTTATGAGGCCATTATTGGTCAAAACGTGACATTGATTAGACATGGAGAAGAAGTCCGTCTGTCTAAACGAACTGGGACCATGGTGGAAGTTCGGGAGCTAGTTGAAGCTGTAGGGCCGGATATGGCCAGATTCGCATACCTGCTTCAATCAATTGATACCCGACAGACAATAGATATAGATGCTCTATCCAAGAAAGCAAACGAAAATCCCGTTTTTTATGTTCAATACGCGCATGCTCGCATAGCAGCAGTTGCTAGAGAGGCAGTTAATCGTGGTGTAGGTCGACAAGATCTAAGTTTGGTCGATACGTCGGTTCTGGTAGAGAAACGTGAGCTTGAACTTCTTCGAGTCATATCGTTACTCCCCGAAGTTTCAGATCTTGCTTTGCGAGAGAGGTCGCCACACAAAGTGTCTACTTGGGTGCGCGAACTTGCGGCCTCGTTTCATGGCTTTTACCACGACTGCCCCATATTACGCTCTGACGTGGCGGCTGAGACCCAACAAGCGCGTCTTTGGCTGGTAGAAGCAGCACGAATTGCGTTAGCCATTGGCCTTGACCTTCTCGGTGTCTCGGCGCCTGAGGAAATGTAAGGAAAACAATGAGTGAAGTTGAGGCTATGGCGGCTAGAAATATTGATCCGACTGCACCAGTTCCGTTTTCTCTGCTACCAGACTCAAGCGAAGTAGATGAAAAAGGGGAGTTGACTATTGGTGGATGCAACATAGCTGAGATTGCGGCGGAGTATGGTACCCCGGTTTTTGTATACGATGAGCAACATCTCAGATCGAGGTGTCGAGAGGCAGTGGCTTCTTTTGGAAGCGAAGTCGCGTACGCTGGTAAAGCTTTTCTTTGTATAGCAATGGCGAAGCTGGTTAGCGAGGAAGGCATGTGTCTTGATGTAGCGAGCGCCGGAGAGTTATACACAGCGATTCGCGCTGGAGTTCCGGGGGAGCGCATCGTGTTCCACGGGAACAATAAATCATTAAAAGAACTTCAGATGGCTCGTGAATATGGAGTTGGTCGCATTGTCGTAGATTCAGCCGATGAGATTGACCGGCTGGAAAACCTTCACCGGGAAGACGGTCGAGTGGTGCGGGTATTACTGCGAGTAACCCCCGGAGTCAGAGCTGAAACACATGAGTTTATTTCGACAGGGCAAGAAGATTCTAAATTTGGTTTTGGAATTAACTCTGGGGCAGCGACTGCTGCAGTGAGTCGAGCTAATTCGTCTAACGCNATCGATCTGGTGGGAATNCANAGTCACATNGGTAGTCAAGTATTCAGAATCGAGAGTTTCGATAAAGCGTTAGTGGTCGTTTCTGATTTTTTTAAAGAATTGGATCTGCCTGAATTATCAATAGGTGGTGGTCTTGGAGTGGCATACGTTGAAGATGACAGTGCTGCTTCAATAAGTGAGTGGGGTGCTCAAACTAAAGACACTTGTGCACGTTTGGGAATAACCGATGCGCGAATTTTGGCTGAACCTGGGCGTTCGATTGCGGCACAGGCAGCAATAACAGTTTATACAATTGGAACCCTTAAATCCCTTCCGGGTATACGCAACTATGCTGCAGTTGACGGTGGGTTTGTAGACAACATTAGACCTGTTCTCTATGGGAGTGAGTACACGAGTTTCGCTCCTCAAAGAGTTCTAGAACCTAGGCCAGACCGTGCTCGGATCGTTGGAAGTCATTGTGAATCAGGCGACATCATTATTCGAGATGCATCACTTCCTCAAGGGCTAAATGTAGGAGACCTAATAGCCACTCCAGTTACTGGGGCCTATGGCCATGGGATGGGGAGCAACTACAACCGAATGGGCAGGCCGCCTGTTGTTTTCGTTAGTAATGGTGAGGCTCGACTTGTAGTGCGTGGAGAGATGCTAGACGACTTACTTCGCTTAGATATTGAATAGCGAAATGCAATCTTCTGCGAACCGAAATCAATTTCACTGGAACTAAATCGATCGCGCCCGGTACCGTAAAGCCCATGTCAAGCAATGACCACTTCACCGTCCGAATAGGAGTTCTAGGCTGTGGAACTGTAGGTAGCGCTTTCATCTCAATTCTCCGCAAAGAAGCAGAGCAAATTTCGACTCGTACCGGTATCAGTTTAGAAATAATCGGCGTAGCTGTGAAGAACGACAGTCTAGCCCGGCCGGTAGAAATTGATAGCGAGATACTTACTTCTGACGCAGCGGCGTTGGTTGCTGATCCAACGGTAGATGTAATTATCGAGACAATAGGGGGGCTTAATCCGGCTCGCCAACTAGTTCTAAATTCGTTGAGAAACGGGAAACCCGTCATAACAGCTAACAAAGAACTGGTCGCCACATACGGAAAAGAGCTGTTTGATGCAGCTGCCGAAGGAAACGTGGATCTAATGTTTGAGGCTGCGGTGGCTGGTGCAATACCACTGATTCGAGTGCTGAATGAGTCGCTAATCGGAGAACGAATAACTCGGGTTATGGGAATCGTGAATGGCACGACTAACTTCATCTTGACGAAGATGACTGAAGATGGTGCTAACTATTCTGAGGTTCTAGCAGAGGCTCAGGCATTGGGGTTTGCCGAAGCCGACCCAACCGCAGATGTTGATGGCCACGATGCGGGAGCAAAAGCTGCGATCATTGCGATGATGGCGTTCGGTGTAAATGCTGCCGTGAGTGATGTTTATCGAGAAGGAATTAGTGATATTTCCGCTGGTGATATAGATGCGGCTAAACAAATGGGGCACGTTATCAAGCTGCTAGCGGTAGTAGAAAGAGACGGAGAGAAAATCGGTATCCGAGTGCATCCAGCGATGATCCCGAATACTCACCCTCTTGCTTCGGTTCGCGATAGCTTCAATGCTGTTTTTGTAGAAGGTGAAGCGGTTGATGAAGTGATGCTTTATGGCCGTGGGGCTGGTGGTAAACCAACCGCGAGCGCAATGCTCGGCGATCTAATAGCTACTGCGCGTAACCTCAAGCAAGGATCTGTGGGAAGCGTTGGACGCCTCTCTTCGCTGCCAATTAGCTCGATTGAAGAGATGATTAGTGCTTATTATTTGCAGCTAGATGTGAACGATGCTCCAGGTGTGCTCGCCTTAGTAGCGGGAATCTTCGGTGAAAATGGCGTTTCTATTCGCTCGATGGATCAAGAAGGTAAAGAGTCAACTGCACATTTAGTTTTTATAACGCATAAGGCTCGTGAAGCTGATATGCAGAAGACAATCTCAGAGCTTCGCGAACTTAAAGAAGTGCGTGATATTGGTGCGTTGATTCGTGTCGTAGGAGACTGAGATTTCGATGAGATATGAAAGTACACGAGGGGGCGCACCGATTCTTGAGTTTAGTGATGTTCTTCTAGAGGGTTTGGCGTCTGATGGTGGTCTGTATGTCCCCAAACAATGGCCATTGATTACCAAAACTGAACTAAGATCTCTTGCTAATGTTCCTTATGCCGAAGTTGCACAAAGGGTTTTAGCTCCCCTGGTCGGTCCCTCTATCAGTTTCGAGACGCTTGGTGACTTGACTCACCGAGCGTACGCTAATTTTCGACATGATGAGGTTGCACCGGTAGTCGAACTTGGGGAATTTTTCTTAGTTGAGCTGCACTGGGGGCCGACGTTTTCGTTTAAAGATATAGCCCTACAACTCTTAGGCCAGCTTTTTGAATACGAATTGGAACGACGCGACAAGAAAATCACAATCGTCGGTGCCACATCCGGTGATACCGGCAGTGCCGCTATCGAGGCTTGTAAAGACCGGGCGGGCATAGAGCTTGTGATGCTACACCCGAAAGGTCGCGTCTCTGAGATTCAACGGCTTCAGATGACAACGGTCGAGAGCCTGAATATTCACAATATTGCGATTGATGGTACTTTTGATGATTGCCAAGATTTGGTAAAGGCGATGTTCGCGCAGGAAAAATTTCGATCAGAAATGTCACTTGCCGCTGTTAATAGCATCAATTGGGCACGAGTGGCGGCTCAGAGTGTTTATTACGTAACGACTGCATTGAAACTTGGCGCTCCTGATAGGAAAGTTTCTTTTTGCGTTCCGACCGGGAACTTCGGGAATGTTATGGCTGGTTATATGGCATCTCAGATGGGAGTGCCCATAGAACGACTGGTAGTTGCTAGCAATCACAACGATATTCTGTCGCGCACTTATGAAACGGGAACTATGAGCATGGAGCCGGTGCGACCATCGCTGAGTCCTGCTATGGACATTCAAGTATCGAGCAATTTCGAACGCTTGTTGTTTGATTTAAGCGAGCGAAAAGGTCGTGAGTTAGCCGAGCAGTTTAAGGAATTTCGACGGAGTGGTAACTGGGTCCTGAATTCAGAGGTCCTTAAGACTTTGCGAACTAAGTTCATAGCCGACAAGGCATCAGACGAACAAGTGCTTTCTACGATAAGGCAGGTTCATCAAAAAACTGGCGTGCTGGTAGATCCGCATACTGCTGTAGGCATCTCTGTAGCTGAAAGACAACCACCGAGCTCTTCTGCTATGGCTATTATGTCGACTGCCCACCCCGCGAAGTTTCCGGACGCCGTAACTGAAGCTACTGGAAGTGCCTTTAATTTGCCTCCAGAGCTCTCGTCGTTGTCGAGTTTGGACGAGAGGTGCGA
This sequence comes from Actinomycetota bacterium, assembly GCA_002731665.1. Next base: position 11,358 of record PCCJ01000009.1, read on the forward strand.
CTTTCTCCCCAATAATTTGAATCTAGTCATGGACCGTGTGAGGGAAGTAACCAAGTAAACCTTCCGATACAGATTGTTAGGAAGGCGTTAAGGCGTATACCCTATGAATAGCCCGTTGCCCGTGGAGCTTCCACTAACCCGGCAACCTTTTACCTCAGACTTTCGTTCGTTGTGAAAAGAGAGGGCTATGCACATTTTTCGCGTCAGATGAAGCTGCTGAACTGCGCCCGATATTACGAGGTAGATATGAGTGACTCTCCGGAGAGACAACTACTTGAGTCGAAATCGCGAGATGAACTAGTTGCTATTGCAAATGCGACTGGCGTTGATATTCCAGCTCGTGCTCGAAAGGCTGCAATTGTTGAGGCTCTGTTAAGCACTAATGGGAAAGCTAAAAATAGTGCGGCTTCACCGAGCGCTTCCTCAAAGCAGCCGGATTCACCTCGTTCCAATGTCCCAAATCAGGCGAAAGTGCGCCGAGTGCGTATCGCGGCGGAGGAGGGAGTTAGCGATAATCCCGGTCCTGGAGTGGCAGTTACGGACTCGCCAAAAAGTTCTGATAAAAGAGATCGAAAAAAACTTCAATCTGATGAGACAGGGGAAAGCAAATCAGATTCAGCTGAAGCTGATTCTGGAAGCGAAGACAATAAAATCGAGAGCGGTGAGTTCGGCCAGGCCGATGCAGGTAATCGTCGGCGCCGGCGTCGAGGTCGAGAACGCGAACGAGATGAGCAATGGCAGGGTGAACCGGTCGAGTGCGAAGGCATTCTTGACCTGCGTGACGAAGGCTACGGGTTTATGAGAACTCGTGGAGCTCTCCCTTCAAACGATGATGTGTATGTAGCGGCGAAGCAAGTTCGGATGCACGGGCTGCGTAAAGGAGACATTCTTAAAGGTGCTAGTCGGCCCGCTGCTCGGAATGAAAAAAATCCGGCCTTGTTGCGTTTAGACCAGATTAATGGGTCGGCACCTGAAGAGCTCGTTGAACGACCGTTATTCGAGGAGCTGACAGCTGTTCACCCTTCTCAGTTATTGAATCTTGAAGTAAAGGGTGCGAAAAATGTTACGGCTCGTCTTATCGACTTGGTGGCTCCCATCGGGAAGGGTCAAAGAGGGCTAGTTATTTCTCCCCCTGATTGCGGTAAAACCTCAACAATTAAAGAACTAGCGATTGCGATAGAGGCGAATCATCCTGAAATTTGTTTAGTTGTGTTGCTCATAGATGAGCGACCTGAGGAGATAACTGAAATTTCCAACCTTTTGAAAGCTGACGTAATGGCCTCAGCGTTTGATCGCCCCGCTGAAGAACACGTTCAGGTTGCTGAACTTACTCTTGAACGAGCGAAAAGAATGGTCGAGTCAGGTACAGACGTGGTCTTGCTCGTAGATGGTTTAAGTAGATTGGCTCGCGCTTACAACCTATCTGCCCCGGGAAATGGACGAATATTAGTTGAAGGAGTTGACGCTGCCGCTCTTTACCCGCCGAAACGCTTTTTTGGTGCGGCTAGGGCTCTCAGCGAAGGGGGATCTTTAACGATCGTTGCAACCGTCGCTAAAGATACTGGTTGGCGTCTTGACGAGTTAAT
>PCCJ01000010.1 GCA_002731665.1 Actinomycetota bacterium
TGCCGTCAATGAAGACTTATGGTGCGAAACCGCTTGTGGTCGACCCAAACACAATTAAGCTAGAAGGCAATCAGAAACCCCCAGGTTCACGTTGTGTCATTATCGAATTTGGGTCAAAAGAACAGTTGCTGGCGTGGTATCAAAGTGGTGAGTACAAATCCGCAATGGCTTTAAGAGACGGCGCATTAGATGGGTACGCTCTTATCGCTGAAGGCTTGCCTAGCGATTAGAGCAAATTCTTCGTTACGACTTCAGCAATCGTTGCATTACCGGTACTGAACTTCCCGTGGCTTCGTAATAACTTCTGCTCGAAACCTGACAACTCCCATGTTTCAGGTGACTTGATATCTGCGAACACTACTTTTGTCCTTGGTCCGGCTCACGGTTGCAAAATATTAAAGATCTCCTTTGGTAAAAGTAATCCAAACTGATGTGTGTCTACAATCAGAACTTAGCTGATTGAGTTTTAGGAGATTTCAATGGATGTCGGAATGCAGCTCATATTTTCTAGCGTTGGCTGGGACCTTGATGACACCGAGACCTTTCAGCAAGAGCTTAAAATGGCGAAAATGGCCGAAGATCTTAACTTTGACGTTATCTGGCCAGCTGAGCATCATTTCTTTGATTACTCCTGGTGCCCAGACAATATGCAGCTTCTCTCATACCTAGCTGGAGCCACAGAACGGATTGATCTCGGCACGGCAGCGGTCATCATGCCTTGGAATGACCCGCTCCGGGTTGCAGAAAAAATTTCCATGCTTGAGCATGTCGCCCCGGGAAGAATCAGATTCGGAATGGGGCGTGGACTTAGTCGTAGAGAGTACGCGGCCTTTCAAGGTATCGAAATGGATGAAAGCCGCGAACGGTTCGATGAGAGTTCGGCGATGGTTTTAGAAGCCCTTGAGACGGGCTTTATTGAAGGCACGGGGCCTTATTACGAGCAGCCTAAAATAGAAATTCGCCCTCGCCCTAGGTCCGATATGCAGGGCCGAGTATACGCAGTTGCTAGTTCAGATGACTCTGTTGAGTCCGCTGCACGACTTGGAGCTCGAATGGTCATGTTCGCCGATCGTTCATGGAAAAGTCGAATGCCTTCGATTAATCGATGGCGGGAGCTTTTTAAGGAATTCCACGGAGTTGATGCTCCTCCTCCAATGACCGCAGATTTTTGCTATTGCCATCCGAACGAAGCAATAGCAAAGGAACGCGCAGAGCGGTACATGGGAACATACTTGGGTAGCGTTTTGGAGCACTACGAAGTGATGGGAGATCACTTCGCTAACACTGAGGGATATGACGCTTACGCTAAAGCGGCTGAGACTCTTAAGAAAGTCGGTACTAGCGGCTTCCTCGACGGGTTCATGCAAGCAACTGCCTACGGAACGCCTGAACAAATTTTGGAACAATTCGTTCAGCGCAAAACAATGATGGGAGATTTCGAGTTAGCTACATGTTTTCGATTCGGCGGAATTCCTCATTCAGAGGCTGAAGATAGCATGCGTTTGTTCGCTGCAGAAGTAATGCCAGAACTGCAAACTTGGTGAAGCTCGACCTTCTCATCATTAATGCCAATATCGTTACCGTCGACGATAATAGACCTCAAGCTTCTTCTATTGGAATTTACCGAGATCGTATTATTTTCGTTGGCAACGATCAAGACGCGAAACGGTATGACGCCAGAAAAGTAATTAATGCCGCCGGTAAGACAATTGTTCCAGGATTCAATGATGCCCATCAGCACATGTCTCATTTTGGCGACTCGCTTCGAAGAGTCAATTTATCGAGTCCCCCTATAGAGAGCATCCAAGATATTCTTGACGCTGTCGCCTCTCGTGCCGCAGAAGTCAACCCCGGCGACTGGATTATCGGCGCCGGTTACGACCAAAATAAACTTTATGAGAAGCGGCACCCACTTGCGACAGAATTAGATCGAGCGGCGCCTAACAATCCGGTAATGTTGCAGCACACCTCCGGTCATATGATGTCCATCAATACTGCACTTATCAAACTCGCTCGTGTTATCGACTGCGTCGTTCCATCGGGCGGAAAGGTTGTTCTTGATCATGGCGGTCGACCAACCGGTCTGATCTTAGAGCAGGCCCAAGATCTAATCTCTACGTTATATAAACCACATTCGATTACTGAGGTAGCTGAATCTCTCCGTCTCGCTAGTACTCAATATCTTTCCGAAGGCATTACCTCTTGTCAGGAGGCGGGAGTTGGTCTCGGGCTAGTTGGCCACACACCCGTGGAGCTTTCAGCATTTCAGAATGCTCTTGAGAATAATCATCTCGAAGTCCGAGTTAATGCCATGATTGCTCAAGAGTCTCTTCATTATGTTGAACACCATGCTTCCGATTTTGCAGACAAGACCCTGGACTTAGGGCTTCGCACAGGTTTCGGTGATGATTGGCTTCGGATTAGCAACACAAAAGTATTTGCTGATGGTTCACTCATTGGCCGTACATGCGCCATGTTCGAACCATTTGCAAATGATACGGACCCTGAAAACAATGGCTTCTTTCAGATGGATGTGTCAGAGCTTAGAGATGTCGTAATTGACTCTCATCGAGCAGGCTGGCAAGTTGGGGTGCACGCTATTGGGGACAGGGCGGTCTCTACTGTTCTTGATATATACGAAGAAGCTCTTGTGGCACATCCACGCGTGGATCATAGACATCGTATAGAACACGCCGGCGTAGTACGAGTCGAGGACGTTACTCGAATGGCTCGACTTGGAGTGATACCGGTGCCACAAGGACGTTTCATAAGTGAACTTGGCGATGGAATGATCGATGCGCTTGGTTCTGACCGAGTAGCAAATTGTTATCGTCAGAAATCATTTTTGGAAGCAGGAATTCCGTTACCTGGAAGTTCCGATCGGCCTGTTGTGAAAGGAGCACCTCTCCTTGGACTCCACGATTTAGTAAATCAAAAAACGTCCAGTGGAGCTCCCTTCAACCCTCACGAGGCTCTTAGCATTGAAGAGGCCCTTACCGCATATACCATCGGGTCTGCTTATGCTGCTTTTGATGAAACACGAAAAGGAAGTGTCAGCGAGGGAAAGCTGGCGGATTTAGTAGTGTTAGATCACGACCTTCGTGAGACCGCCAACGATTCCATTGCCGATATCCCCGTTAGAGCCACAATGGTTGGCGGCAAATTTCGCTACGACCCAACAGGTTTTTCAGAGTCATAGCTGGCACGTTAGCGGCAATAAATCTTGAAGTGATTCGAGATGCGTCTACCACGACATGAGCGTCGCCAGCTAACTTATCGTTATGGAACTAAGGCCTTTTCAAATTGCTATTGCCGAAGAGCAACTAGACGATCTAAAACATCGACTCAGGAATACTCGCTGGCCAGACAGTGAAGTGGTAGCAGATTGGACACAAGGGCTTCCGATCTCATATGCGCGCGAGCTGACTCAATATTGGGCAGAAGAATATGATTGGAGATCACGAGAAAGACTACTCAACCAGTTTCCACAGTTTAAAGCAGATGTCGGAGGACTTGAACTTCATTTCATACACGCTCAGTCAAAGCACGAAGATGCCATGCCGCTTATTTTGTCTCATGGTTGGCCAGGCTCAATTGTTGAATTTCAGAAAGTGATCGCTCCACTGGTAGACCCAACTGCACATGGGGGCAAAGCAGAAGATGCGTTCCACATCGTTTGCCCATCGCTGCCAGGTTATGGATTTAGTGAAAAACCCAAGACTACTGGTTGGAATGTTGAACGTATAGCCGATGCCTTCAACGAGCTTATGCTTGGGCTCGGCTACACGCGCTATGGCGCCCAGGGAGGTGACTGGGGGTCCGCTATAACCACTGCAATTGGTGGTCGCCACTCCGAAACGTGTTGCGCTATTCATCTCAATATGGTGATGAGGGGGAAACGCCCTAAGCACAGCGAGCCAACGGAGGAAGAACTAAAGGCACTTGAGGCAGCTGACTACTATCGAGATTGGGACTCCGGGTACTCAATCCAACAAGCCACGCGACCACAAACACTTGGCTACGGGCTAAGCGATTCTCCGGTTGGACAAATGGCTTGGATTGTTGAAAAATTTTGGGCATGGACTGATAACAATGGTTCCCCCGAAGACGCTATCTCACGCGATGAAATGCTTGACAACGTAATGCTCTATTGGTGCAACGCTACTGCTGCTTCTTCGGCACGGTTGTACTGGGAAAGCTTTAGATCTGGCCGGCCAGCGGTAGTCGAGATTCCCACCGGGATTGCAAAGTTCCCTGCTGAAATAATTCCGCCGATCCGAGCTTGGTCTGAGTCAATATATTCAAATATCCAGCAATGGACCGAGATGCCTTCTGGAGGTCATTTCGCAGCCTTTGAAGAACCAGAACTGTTCATTGCTGATCTGCGCTCATTTTTTGCAAAGGTTAGGTAGCGCAATGACAGATGGCCTGAACATGAACCGTCAACTTCTTGTCTCTACGCTCATAGATTATGCTGGTCGCAACCATGGGGCAACTGAGATTATCTCGACCGATTCTAGTGGTAATACGTTCCGTTCAAATTGGTCCCTAGTTGCAGAGCGATCACACCTTTTAGCATCTGCCCTGGCATCTGTGGGCGTCAAACAAGGTGATCGCGTAGGGACAATAGCCTGGAATGACTACCGTCATTTAGAGGCTTATTACGGGATTTGCGGCATGGGTGCTGTTCTACACACCATAAATCCTAGGCTTCATGATTCACAGATCGCGTACATTATTAATCATGCCGAAGACCAAGTGGTCTTAATCGATCCTGATTTTATTGAAGTCGCTGAACGGATAGCACACCTTGTGCCTTCGGTAAGGTTGTGGGTCATTCTCGGTGATGAGGCTCCGAAAAGTCCGGCAGCCGTCAAATACGTATCTTACGAAACTTGGATTAATGAGGAGCGAGAAACTTTAATCTGGCCTGAGTTAGATGAATGGGCAGCCGCGACCCTGTGCTACACCTCGGGAACAACTGGAAACCCCAAGGGAGTATCACAAAGCCACCGAGCTATTGTCCTTCAGTCCTGGGCTACCTGCACCGGAGATGGACATAACGTCAACTCGGGACAATCGATTCTCCTCGCTGTTCCTATGTTTCACGTAAATGGCTGGGCTATTCCTTTCGCCTCAGCAATGGCAGGAGCGAAACTCGTGCTTCCTGGAGCGAATCTTGATGCTGCAGCTTTGGTTGAACACATAAGATCAGAGAACGTCACTTTTTCTGCCGGTGTACCAACAATATGGCTTTCCGTTGTTCAGTACCTCGAGAGCACTGGCAAAGATGTTCCATCACTAAAGCAAATCGCTGTCGGAGGGTCAGCAGCGCCAAGTTCACTCATCGATGTCCTTGAAGACAAGTATGGTGTGTCTGTCTCGCACGTATGGGGCATGACAGAAATGACTCAAGGGTCTGCTGGTCGATTTACACATCGGGTGGAACGATTGGAACGAGACGAACAACGGAAACGCCAGTCCATGGCTGGTCGCGAGATATACGGAGTGGAACTTTCTCTTATCGACTCCGAAGGTCAGAAAGTTGAACGAGATGGTCAAACTCCGGGCGAGCTTCTAGCACGTGGCCCGTGGGTCGCTGGAAGCTATTTTCGACACGATGATGAATCCACACACCTAGAGTCCGACGACGGGTCCTGGCTTCGAACCGGCGATGTTGCCACCATAAATGATGAGGGCTACATAACCATTGTTGACAGGGCTAAAGATGTCATCAAAAGCGGGGGGGAATGGATTAGCTCTATTGACCTAGAAAATGCTGCAATCGCAGCACCTTCTGTGGCAGAGGCTGCCGTCATAGGATTGCCCCATGATCGATGGGGCGAGCGGCCATTGCTCCTTGTGGTCTTACATAATGAAAGTGAGCTCAGCCAGAAAGAAATTCTCGATGTTATGAAGCCGCAGGTACCTTCATGGTGGCTACCGAATGACATAGTTGCTATCGACCAGATACCTCATACTGGAACTGGAAAAATCGACAAAAAGGTCCTAAGAACCCAATTCGCTGACCATAGTTGGCCAGCCGTCACCTAACGAAAGCCTTCTAAACGTTCTTCAGTGTCTGAGAACCGATAGTCAGTTCTCCCCTCGAACTCAAGCCCTGCTTCCAATCCCAACCGCGAAGAAGCTGCATATAAGTCTTTGTATGCGACGAACGAGTCACTTGAATTCGCACTCATCTCTCCAATTAAATCATCGATTCTACTATCTAAATCCTCCAGCGCTACCGCTTCAGTGGCCAGTCCCCATTGAGCTGCCTCATCACCGCTGAACATCCGGGCGGTAAAAGAAAGCTCTCGTGCTTTAGCTAAGCCAACAAGTTCCGGCAGCCGCTGACTCAAGCCCCAGGTTGGGCGAAGTCCAAACTTGGCATGAGTGTCCCCCAGTTTCGCGTTGCTCGCTACTACAAGCAGGTCGCACGATATGGCTAGTTCGAGAGCACCCGTAAAACAAAAACCATTTACTCGTGCAATTGTTACTTTGGGCATCGATGAGAGCGTCGACGTAAGCCGTCTTGCCGGAAGGTCAAGAATGTCACCGACCTTCCCGTTTACTAGTTCACGCTCCCCTAATGCTTTTAGGTCAACACCGGCGCTGAACGATCTACCTTCGCCTGTAAGCACCACAAATCTAATGCTGTCATCTTCTGACGCTTCTGTTGCTGCTGCGTTCAGTTCTTCGAGCATAGTCGGGGTAATAGCGTTCAATGCCTCTGTCCTATTAAAGGAAATGGTGCAACGCTCTCCGTCTCTACTTACTTTAATTTCTGAATAGTTTGTCATCAATTGGCTTCGCTCTCTTTGTTTCCACATTTGTATTCGTTACGGACATTCACAAGAAGTCAAGAGCAAGCTACACCACATTTGTTGATTTACCGTCTAGGCTTAGAGACTGGTCGGCGCTTGTCTCCGACCCCGATTTAGAAATGCTTTAGATCGGAACAATTGTGGAATTAAACCGATCAAAGGAACCTCCATGGCCGGAAGCAGAACGACTTTTGAGAAACTTCAAAGAGATCGAGCAAAAAAAGCCAAGGCTGATATTAAGCGGTCTAAGCGTCTCGGCGTCGCAGCAGAAGGCGGTCCGCTAAGCTACGATGAAGAAAAACCTAATGTGGCGCCTGATGCAGCGCAGTTAGATGGAAATTTAGATAAGGAAATATCAGCAGATGATCTGCTGCGGCTCGTAGGCGAGCTTCAAGCGCAATTTGATGCTAAGGAGATCGATTTTGATGAATACGAAGATAGGAAAATTGAACTTCTAGCTCGCTTGCCGATGGATTAATTTAATTCTTAATGCGGTGAGCAGATACGACGTAGTCGCCGCCAGTGAAAGGGGCCCTCCCCCAAGTCGCCCAACGGCCTGCTAGTTCCAAGCCAGATTTTTTAGCTGCAGAATCGTAGTCGTCAAGCTGAAGAGTGGCTTTTGATATTTGAAACCCAGCGAGCAAGATCCCATTTTTTGTCAGGGACTTTACTAAGTTACTAATCGTCTGGTGCTCTGTACCAGGCTGCAAAAAAATCATTACATTCCCTGGCAGCGCTATCAAGTCAAAGCGCTCATCTGTCTCGAAAGAGACTAGATCTGCTAGCACCCAAGATATTTGAGGTGCCTTATCTCGGGCTGCCTCTAACATCGCTTGGTCTAGGTCTACTCCAACTACTTCAAATCCTCTTCTTGAAAGCTCTATTGCAACTCGTCCAGTGCCGCACCCAGCGTCACAAATCTTGTGTGGCCTGAACGAGTGGATTAGATCCGCCTCACCATGAACATTGTGCCCAGATGCTTCTAGCTTTTCCCAACGTTGGTCATAGGCACTAGCGCTTAGCGCTTCGCTTCGCTCGCTCCACCTAGTCAAAGCAAGTCGGAGAATTATGGCTCATCGGTCTTGCCAATTCGGCGAACGCTTTTCTGCAAAAGCTGTTGCACCTTCGATAGCATCTTCTGATCCAAAAACTTCTTCCATTGCAGGACGTTGGAATTCCCAAAATTGTTCTTCGGAGACACCGAGAACATCCTTTACTAGTTGCTTTGATGCTCGCACACCCTTTGGAGCATTTTTCGCAATCCGTTCTGCGAGAGCAACTGCTGCTTCCACAGCCTGACCTTTTGCAACGACTCGATTNACCATGCCNTGTTGNTGAGCNACCTCTGCAGTTATCGGNTCCGCCGTCAACGCTAGTTCCATGGCCAGGTTATAGGGAAGCTGCCGAGGCAGCCGAACCAATGCACCAGCACCAGCGAATAGCCCTACACCAACTTCAGGAATACCGAATTTCGCTCCCTCGGATGCCACGATCATGTCACAAGAAAGCGCTACCTCAAGTCCTCCCGCTAACGCGAATCCCTCGACTGCGGCGATGATGGGTTTAGCGCAACTCTTTTCGGCTATCCCGGCGAAGCCTCGATCACCAGCGTTTGGCATAGCATCTATGCCGCCGTCGACAAACTGCTTAAGATCCATTCCTGCACTAAATCCTCGTCCCGCCCCAGTCAGAACAGCTACTCGCACGTTCGGATTAGCGTCAAACGCATCTAAGGTACTGGCTAAAGCCTGAGCCAATGGGGTATTGAACGCATTCATATCATTGGGACGGTTAAGTGTGATTAGCAGCACATGGCCACGTTCTTCAGTCAGAACTAGCTCTTCGTTCATGTTTCTCCTATCGACCTACATTTTTTATAAAATTTTTAAAAGTTGATATGAACTTACCGCGTTAAGCCAAGCCACGGTGGGCTATTTTTCATAGAATTTTTGGTTTCAAATTAATCACGTCAGGTTCAACTCTGTCGAGATGTAGCATGAAGTTATTCGGGGGTTATGTGACTAAGATTCAGGAACTGCTAAATCAGATAGAAAGAGCTGATGCAGAAGAAGCTTCCCTATTGGTCCATCGGCTGATACAGGACGTGGATGTATCAGAGCTCGATGGTCATCAAGCCTTACGCACGGCAAGGGCGCTCTCAGTTCATGGCAGTCCTCAACAACTCCCCATCGCTGGCGAGCTCGCGATACGCGCCCACCGCGCTGACCTTTCAGGTGCAGGCGTGTTATTTGCTGAGTGTGCTGACAAGTTAGCGCTAATGAGCGGCCGGCCTCAGCGGTTTGGGACTGCAGCGATGGAACACCAAGGGGACATCGTGATGGGACCACTCGATGGACTAGCCGACGACGCTATGCGAGACGATTTCGGTTTGCCTCCTCTCAATATCATGCGCGATAACATTCATTCTCGAAACTTGGAACTCGCTCGCCAACGCTCCGCCGAAAACTACTCAGACTCTAAACACTCATTTTTTCGAGTTTGGACAGATCCGACTGAAGAAGAACTAATTGAACAACTCGATAAAAACCCTAGTGGTGTTTGGTCTAAGGGCAATATTCTCACTTTTGCAAGCCGGTCTCAAGCGGCTGGCTTAATGCCCGGACCAGTATTTGAAATCCCTATGTGGCGCGTTTCAAAAGAAGATGGTTCAGCTACTGATCTTTTTTGTGCTCAAATTTTTGTTGATCGACTTGATGAAGCAGTTTTCGGTTTTGGTTTCTGGGAGCTCGACGATAACGGGTTTCCAGTAGGAGGAGTTCGAGGTTCGGTCGATGAAAGGTTTCGTGGTGTAGACGCGCCGATAGAGGCCCCATCACATGAGGACGAGAATCTACTTGGAACTTTGTTAACAACGGAACTGAATAGCCAGGCGCTTCGCGAGAACCGGAAGATAAAGGTATACCTCCCTCCGGGTCATGACCCATCTGTCTCGCTTCCTGTGATCTACTCAACTGATGGAAATATGATTGCACCGTACATAAGACGGCTTGACGCTGCAATTCATCAAGGTGTCATCGGCCCTTTGGTTGTTGTAGCTCCTCACTCGGCCCCTATGGATAGGTCGGGAAACCAACGTGCCCTCGAATATCTTCCTGGCTTTGATGACCAAAGGTTTGATCGTCATCAAAAGTTTTTTGTAGATGAGCTCTCACTTTGGGCGGAAGAAACCTTCGGAACTTCAGATCTTAGGAAAGACAAAGCAATATTTGGTTGCTCTGACGGCGCGGGGCATGCTTTAGCGACTTCTGCGTTGCATCAAGAACGCTTCGGACATTGCATCGCGTTTTCAAGTGGTATGCCTCCTGGGCAACAGATTAAATGGGTCGAGAAAGATGCGCCGTTTGTCCACCTTTGCGCAGGCACTCTTGAACCTGGTTTCCATCAAGCCACTGAAGCTTGGGCGGCTTGGTTGCATTTCAACAAATCTGACCATCATTGGACCGAGCGTGTCTGTGGCCATGACTTAATTCAATGGATTGAAGAATTACCATTGGCGATCAAAAGAGCTTGGAACTAGCCTCCATGGACGCCTAACTAAGCAGATACCGTTACGGCTTAGTTCTGATCGTTATCATTTCTCAGAATGTAGCGTTTCACTTTACCTGTCGCTGTCTGGGGTAACTCTTCAACCACTTTTACCCATCTCGGATATTTGTATGAGGCGAGGCGGGACTTGACATGATTTTGCACTAGGGCCTCAATCTCATCGTCTGCCTGAGAATCAGCTAGCACTATAAATGCCTTAGGTTTGGTTAGCCCATCGGCATCTAACGCTCCAACAACTGCTACTTGCAGAATGTCTTCTAGTTCAAGCACACAGGCCTCAACTTCATTAGGAGATACCCAGATACCACCCACTTTAAGCATGTCATCGCTGCGACCTAGCGAGGTGTAGGAGCCATCTACATTTCGAACATAGCTATCGCCAGTTGCTAAAAATTTTCCCTGCAACGTTTCGCGTGTCTTTGCCGTCCGGTTCCAATAACCGACCATTACAGACTCTCCAGCCACATATAGAGCGCCCGGCTCACCATCGGGCACTTCAACACCATCCTGATCCCGTAACGAAATTTCGTATCCGTCAACTGGGTAGCCACTCGAGCCGGCGACAGAAGCACCTGGCAAGTTGGAAATAGCGATATGAGCTAGTTCTGTGGTACCTAACCCATCTAGAATTTCCACACCAAAACGTTCCTTAAATCGCCGGTATATTTCAGCAGGCAGAGATTCGCCCGCTGAAATAGCTACACGAACAGATTCAAAAGTATTATCAGGTATCTCCGAAGCTAGTAATTGCGCATAAGACGTTGGTACCCCAAAATAGATAGTGGGCTGGTATCGCAACAGATGGCGAGAAATATCTTCTGGAATAGGCCTTCCAGAGTTCAATATGGCCGTTGCGCCAGTTCCAGAGGGAAAATATCCAGCATTTCCTAGCCCATAAGCAAAAAAAAGTTTAGCGACTGAGTAAACAGTGTCACTGGAGTTCATCCCAAGCACAGAGACCGCATAATTATCAGTACAAAAACCTAGGTCGATGTGGCGATGTATCGCTCCCTTTGGAAATCCCGTAGTACCAGAGGTGTAGAGCCAAAAAGCATCATCTGTTTCGGCGGTAGGGTACGGGCTTGCGACCAAAGTTGCTGAATGCCCCTCGTCTCTATCGGTGTCAAGACACTTCCATTTCAAAAAAAATTGCTGTTCTGCTGCCAAACCAGCCGATTCGGAAAATTCAGCCGAATAGATTAAACCAACAGAACGCGAATCATCCAGCAAAAACCGATAGTCCGCCTCAGTCAACATGGTCGAAACCGGAACCGGAATAGCGCCAATCCACATGGCACCCCAGAACCAATAAAGAAACTGGCAACTGTCTACACAACAGATCATAACTCGCTGTTCAGGGAGCACACCTTTAGCTGAAAGCTCGGCAGCTGCTGATTTAACGCCGTTTAAAAGCTCTAACCGAGATACCTCTCTCCCATCACCAGCATGAATGATTGCAACTGCTGACGGTTCACTCTCCGATGGCTCAACGACAAAGCGGCTGACTGCATTAGCAAGCATTCTCTCCCCTTAACGACTAAATCATTTCATTGGACTATCGAGACCTACTAAGTATTACAAAAATATAGTAAACGCGTATTGCGTCACGTGACTTATTTGATGCAGAATGTTGCTGTGGGTAACTATTTATCGCGTCGACCTCTCCCACAGGAACTACTTATCACTCTGCTAGGAAACCAACTTCTCCATCACTCCTCGTCTCGAGTAAGCTCCATCGGCTTAATACAAATCCTCAATCAACACGGATTTTCTGTCGCTTCCACTCGATCTGCTCTATTACGACTCGTAAAACGAGGGTTCCTGATCTCTCATCGAGCCGGAAGAGAAACACACTACTCGCTATCGACACGAGCTAAATCCTCGCTGATTGATGGCGAGCATCGAATTCGAACATTCGTTGATGTGGAAGATTCTCCAGAAAGCGAATGGACACTTCTGAGCTATTCCCTTCCCGTTGAGCATCGTTCATCTCGTGACCGGCTGAGAAGGCGTCTTACGTTTCTCGGGTACGGAAATCTTAGAGACGGGCAATGGATAGCACCAGGTGATAGATCCTTAGAAACCGACGCCGTTATCCGCGAGCTTGAACTTGAGCAACATGTCGAATTATTCCTAGGGCGGCCTGCAATTACCATGGACCCTAGCCGAATGATTGCTGAAGCTTGGGGGCCCCTTGACCAACTCGGTAATCTTTACATCACGTTTTCACAAAAATGGGATCCAGCGGGTGCTTTACGTAGGAGCAAGGATGACTTATTCATAAGAACACTTCTCATGCACGAATGGCGACAGTTTCCCTTGGCAGACCCCGGGTTGGCTGATAAATATTTTATTTGGTCTCGCCACAGACGGGATGCTCAGCAACTATTTATAGAAACTTGGCGGGGCTTAGAGCTCACCGCAAATCAAATCTTCTCGGAAACATGCGTTGTTTCTGACTCATTCCAACCAATCGGAACGTGATGATTGATTTCCAACGCCGTCCGGATCAATATTCGCATTGGGTTTTGTCCGTTGATGACGTAATCGCGACGCTAACACTCGCTGTTGACCCACAAGCAGCAGCTATTGGAGAATACGAACTAAAACTTAACAGCTACGACATCGGTGTCGATATAGAGCTCGCGGATGCAATTCGGCGTATACGATTCGAATACCCCAACACTAAATGCGTTGTGATCGACAGCGCTCTCGATGGCATTTTTTGTGCTGGTGCCAATATCCAGATGTTAGCCGGCGCGGATCATGGACATAAAATAAATTTCTGTAAGTTCACGAATGAAACCCGTCTTGAAATTGAAGAGGCGTCCTTATATAGCGGAATACGATTTCTCGCAGCGGTACGAGGGGCTTGCACAGGAGGCGGCTACGAGCTAGCTCTTGCCTGTGATCACATTATTTTAATAGATGATAAAAATACAGCAGTTTCCCTCCCGGAAGTACCGCTACTCGGAGTACTTCCAGGCACCGGTGGACTAACTAGGCTCACCGATAAGCGCCACTTGAGGCGAGACATAGCTGACGTTTTCGCAACCAAAGCCGAAGGAACGCGCGGGCAAGAAGCATTGAAATCAAAATTAGTTGACGAGTTAGCTTCACCAACAGGTTTCGATATGGCTGTGAGGCACAGAGCGCTACAATTATCGAGCTCAACCACTCGGATAGGTGGCTCGCCCGCCGTGTTGCCTGAATTATCCATCCAGGTCACAGATAACGGGATTCAATACCGTTATGTTTCGGCGACCTTTAAGAGCCAGCATGTAGATATCGAAATTTCAGCCGCCGAAAACTCAGACTGGCTACTAACCACTGCGCTCGAACTCGATGACCTACTGTGTCGATTGCGTTTCAATCATACTCACTTGGGTACGCTTTTAATTCGCACTTCAGGCTCAGCTAAATCGGTCTTAAGTCACGACGAAGCCCTAAGCAACCCCACAACTCACGAAGAGCTCGAAACTGCGCTTCTCTGGAAACGAACGCTTTCAAGAATGGATTTGACAGCAAGGACTTTAATCGCAGCGATAGAACCCGGCTCCTGTTTCGTTGGGATTTTATTCGAACTGGCGCTCGCAGCAGATAGAAGTTACATGCTTTCCGGAATTTTCGAAGATGATGAAGACCCCCTTCCTGCAGCAACGATGCAGCTAGGTGCCGTAAACCTGGGAGTATTTCCTATGGCCAACGGTATTAGCCGACTAGCGTCTCGTTTTTGGGGGGATAGCAATGGTTTGAGGAATGCAATCGAAACACGCGACACACCTCTCGTTGCCTCCAACGCTATTGAAAGAGGCTTGGTGACTTACACACCCGATGATTTAGATTGGGAAGAAGAGCTACGCATAGCAATAGAAGAACGTTCAAGTTTTTCGCCAGATGCTTTAACGGCTATGGAAGCTAATCACAGATTCGCTGGACCTGAAACTATGGCTACTAAAATTTTTGCACGGTTATCAGCCTGGCAAAATTGGATATTTACACGCCCGAACGCTAGTGGCCCTGAAGGGGCGTTGCGTTTGTATGGGACCGGTTCGAGACCGGCCTTTAACACCGACCGAACATAAGCAGAGAAGCAAATGACAAGCATTAATTATTCCGACCTAATACCCAATAATGTAGATCTGGCAGAAGATCGCCGTCTTCAGCGCGCACTGGAAAATTGGCATCCCCGATTCAAAGACTGGTGGTCTGAGATGGGACCCGCCCAGTTTCAGGACAAGGACGTCTATCTCCGAACCGCAGTTGATGTTGGGCAAGAGGGCTGGGCTCACTTTGGTCACGTTCAACTACCGGATTACCGATGGGGCATTTTTTT
>PCCJ01000126.1 GCA_002731665.1 Actinomycetota bacterium
CAGCAGACTATATAACTGCAGCAGCTGCACAGTTACCGAAGACTGTCCTGCCAACACAGAGACAGTTACACTGTTGCCAAAAATCACTGAAAAAATTATTCTCCACCTGATTCGGGTTGCTTCTGCATTGAAGTCGGATCAACAACATGTTGCGAGCGCGTGGGCAGACACAGCATAACAAAGCACGTTGCCTCATGGGAACTTCCCCCTACACACATTCGACCCCATTTGCTTTGCACTCGGCCAAGTTCCAAGCCATGTTTGCAGAAGGCGAAGAAGACAATGAAGACAACAACGAGGAAGGCTCCGATCACGATTCGGTGTGCGAGTTTGCTACTGGATCCTGTAGCTGTTTGATGGATCTGCTGCCCGATGAAGTTCTATTTGCTTGCTTTGTGTTGCACGGTCGGCCTTCCTATGGCACGGAAGGTTTGGAACGCCTTCTTTGCAAATTTGCTTGTGTCAATCGAAGAATCAACTCCTTGGTGTGCCCTGTGCCCATTTCTATGAAGCGATACCGATCCAAGCTTTGGCATGTCGGAGACAGAGCACTGGTATACATGACATCGATGAAAGCCTACCTCGACTGCTTATTCACCAAAGAATATCCAGGTCCTGTTATGGATTCCCCATTGTCCAAGGTGGGAATGCATTGGGGAACAATGCAATACGAATGGCTGCTTACAACAGAGAGAAGCGACTGGTTTACCAGGATGCTGCAAACACTCAAGCAACGCGGAGCAACGAACACTTACATTGCTGAAAGTGGCATCTACGGACTGGAAAAGATTGCCAGGTTGAGTATCGCATTTACCCGGCTGTGCCAGGCCGAAGCCAGTGGACAAACTGCCGAAGATGAAATGGACGAGGCCGAATGGAATAAGACACAATGCAAGGGTTGTCTAACTCGTGAATGTGGCGCCTACGCACATCTGCAAGTCTACCGCGCGCGCAGGGGCTTTCCATCCGACTGGACTCCGAGACAGGAGCATGTCTTGCCCGCCCCCCGGACGCCCGTGGATGCGGAGCGTGATCTGGATCACTTTGCTTTCCAGCTGAAATTGCTTTACGAAATCAGGGAGCACGTGTTGGGCCCGGCCGTCCACAGTGCTCTTTGCCACGCGGCACACGCCCGCAGCAACACATTGACCGCTGTCTTCGTCCTGAGAAGCCTCTACACCGGGAACTATAATAGAGACATTCAAACAGAGGCACTCGCCGATCAGTTGCGAACGGAAATGTGTGGCCCGGATCGAGTCGAATGGGTTTTACGAGACATTGCATCCGTCCGCAAGCTTTACCCGAATACAACTGATACGGATACAGGTGATTGTGACAACTTCGAACACGGGTGCATTTGTTCGAAGTGTCTTGTTTTTCACAAAAAAGGTTTGTTTTCACTGCCTAATACAATCGGTTCCTACCAACAATCGAAATCTGAAATCGCTAATCCTGACTCCTTTCTGTGGACGCGTCTGAAAGAGTTGGCGCATTTGTACCCGGGGTTTCACTGCGGTCGTGTGGCGGATCTGTTGCTCGTGTGGAACGATTTTTGGAACGATTGCACTCCTGCTTACCAGCCGCACCAGGAGTGGATCCAACCAGCCGACCTGGACGATAGCGACGATAGCTACGATAGCGACGATAGCGACGATGAGATTAACGAAACCGAGAGTGATAGCACCCTCAGAGATGCAGCCACCGGTACGGTGGATGACCCTATTGTGATTTGCGATTGAATTGTTGAATTTATGAATTGATGAATTTATGAATTTATGAATTTATTATAACAACTAAAGTTTTCTCAAGGGGATTCATTTAACACTTGTCCCCGGGCCTCAAATCAGCATCGCCTGTTGGTTCGTCTTTTCTCGAGAGCTTCTCTCGTCGAGAGCTTCTCTCGAAGCTGGCTTGCGCCGCAGCAAGCAGGTCTGCGCCGCGTCTACGCGTAGATTCGTCTCCACGACGGCTTGCTCCTTGAAGAACTGTTCCATTTCCGCTGTCTCTTCTATGTTCTCGTTTTCTATGTTCTCTAAGTGTTCATCTATGTCGCCAAGTTGATCAAGTTCATCTGTAAGTACGGTATTGGTATCGCTGACAAGTCCACGCTGTTCGAGAATCGCGTCCAACACGGTATCTGCATCCGAAGATGCCTTCCGAACGTGCGGATCTACGCGCTTGAGCACTTTGCGCAGCGTCAGAAGCACTGAGTTGCTCAGCTCGGCATCCTTCAGGACGACCTGCTGTCGTTTTAGCTGGCCGATGAGAGCGCTCATCTTTTCAAGCTCGACCTGGACCACATTCTTCTCGAGAACCTGTGCTTTGATCCGGTGCATGAGAATCGTGGGATGGTTGTCGGTGTCGATGTTTGCTGCCATAACCCGCAGTTGGGTTTGCATGGCCATCAGTTTCTTTTCAATTCGGCCCTCTTCTTCTTTGCAGTCCAGGAGGCGAGCATCGAGCAGACTCCGGGCCTTCTCCACGTCGTGTCGAGCGACTGTTGCCTCGGCTGTGGTGGAGCACCGAGTGAAGAATCGCGCGACCGACCAGTCTCGAAAGCATCCAAACATTGCCGGTTACAAAGCTGCGCCGAACGTTGCTCGGTTTGGCGCCACGAGCAATCTCACAGGACGAAAGCCGCAAAGTACGAGCAACAGCCCAACACTCCTTCGAATGCCGTGGCCCAAGAGAGACCAACCGCTCGCTCGACTCGCGTCTCAAGCCACGCGTTGTAAGGATCGAAGAAATTCGCAGTGATCAGGTAGCCGAGACAAAGCAGCGCAGCTAGGTGTAGCAACAGAAAGAGGACCAACTTTCGAGTGGGTACGGTTATGTACGGTAGATGAGGACAGTCGACCACGAGAGTTTTGGTGCCGGATGCTCGCACAATGCAAGCGGATCTGCTTGGGAAGTGGCGTGCCCACCAGTCCGTGACAATAGCAAACACGGAAGCGTCAATGTGCGTAAGGTGCACGACTGTAAACCGAACCGAGCACAAGTGCACTTCGCAGTCTGTGCACTTGAGTTCAATGCCACCTTTGGTGGCCGCACGTAAGCGGGTCTCGAGGGCGTGCAGTTGTTCGGTCGATGGTGTGGCTGACCAGATAGAATTATCGGAATTATCGGAATTATCGGCGTGCGACGTTACCGTGCCTATCAACCGCTTGTCACTCATGCAATTGCATGTCGGCTGATGGCCAACCTTACGCACCAACAAATCTCGCTTGATATACATTACACTGGCGTTTACAAATCACACATAAGTAAATCAAATCAATCAACCGCGACAATGGATGCCGCAATCCAAGTGTTGGTTTATTTGCTGTTACCGTGGGCACTGGGATTCTACGTGCTTCACAAACAGCAGCAAAAGCAAATATACCCGCTATGGTTCGCACTGCTCGGGCTGTTCTTGGTTCCAATAGGAATATGGAAGGAAAGCACTTCTGCAGCGTCCCATCTCGCCGACTATTCGCTTAAGCGCGTGGGCGATACCCTGCTGCATCTGTTCCGTTACATCCTCCCGTTTACCGCCTACCCTTTAATCGTGTTTTGGCTCAAGCTGATGGTCAACCAGCGGGCAGACGACGAGGAGACTGGCGACAACCAGATGAAACTACGGAATCCAAAAATGCAGCGAGTGCAAGCGCGACTTATCACCTTTGCGATTAAGGTGATGGTGATGGTCTTTGTCTTCTTCGAACTCCTAAATCGGGTGGGTATCGAAACCTCCGAAGTTCTCCAGATCGGCACTGTCTTCAGCCTTGGTAATAACAAACCCATACGCACTTTGCGCTTAGCTCTGGTCTCAGGGCTGTCTTGGTCGATGCGCGACTGGCTCTCTTCCCTATGGGCATCCTTCATGATCGCGTTTACCACCGAACTATCTGTTGACTCCCAGATTATACTCGGGACGGCCCTCCCACCTAATCCAGTTAATCCTACAAATCCTGCAAATTCTGCACCGGGTGTCTCGAATCCGTGGATGCGCGTCATCAAAACTGGCCTGATCTTCACAGTCTGCAACAACGCAAAGGGGGGAGCTGACGTGTATATTCCGAATAGTACCCTGGTAGCTGGCGGATTTGTGATCCAGTAGCAGCATCCNCAAGTTCNAGTAGATTNAAGTTCCTATAAATGATNACTAAATGATGGCTTANTACTACNACAACCCTTGCNGGCATGNCTGAAAAAATTTACATACCCCTGTGGAAAGAANTCCTCCAGCTGGCAGGGTCAGCTGCAATTTTTGCTGTGTTTATTACATGGGATTCGAGTGGTTCTTGGGCTACTTGGGGGTGGGAAGCAGATCCCCCGAAGAAAATCGGCAACTTCGAGGTGGATACGGCTGCAAAATACATGATGATCGTGGTGTTTATAATTGTGTGCACTTTTATGAACAACCGATTCTACGATTTAAATGGACTTTGGTACAATAACTTGACCGATGGCAAGAACAGCGAGACGAAACCGGAAGCAGCGGCGCTACACGTGTTTGCTGATGCAGGCGATACTATGAGAGGCGCGTTTCATATGCTCTACATTGTAGCCGGTTTTGATTTTCTTGTTATCAACGCAGTGGCGCGCATTGCAACCACATGGTACATTTTTTGGTTCGACGCGTCAAAGGCAATGGAGTTTACCAATAATGGCAACCCTGACGCACAGGCAAAGAAACCGTTAGTTGACTCGAGCGCAATCCATACTTCAAATCAGTTAGATTTTGCTTTTTAAGCGACTGCCAGTAAAAAAAATTGGCAACATATTTTTTACGGTTACACGAGCGAGCGATTGGCTCATTCTTGTAAAGTAAACATGTCCAATGCGCCTACCGATGCTACATCGAATACCACTGGGAACATTGGTACCGAAGACGTGAAGGCCTACGAGGCAATGCTCTTCCGTGAGCATGGCTTGGATTGCCATCTACTTGCCTCTGTACTGGAAAGGGTGAAAAAAGACAATAATCCCCAATCGGCTATCTCGTGTATCGAAGAGCTCAAGAAAGTATTCGACATTTCTACCACAGATGGAGCTTATGGCGTGGCAAGTGCTTTCCTCTACAGCGAGCTACAGCTCATTGTCGCATTGATGAAGACGCACGACTCTAAGCTCAAGCAAGGAATCTATTCTGGGTTGTTCAATTCAGCTGTAGCGTGGTCGAGTGTTAACCCAGGCAACCTCGCAGACTTTGGCTACTACCTGGTCCACGAACTCGGCATCGAAGCCGCCAAAGAGGCCAGTCGCGCCTTTGCGGCAAAGGACTGGGAAGCCGTTGATAAAGTAATGCGGGCGCTTGATGACATGTACAAAACTGTTTAAAACTGTTTAAAACTGCTTAAAACTGCTTAAAACTTGTCTTTTTTTGCAACATAGCAGAACTGATCTAGAAAGGTTTCTGCTTCGCTGATTCCACGATTTCTACTATTTATCGATGGAAGTTCTGCTTGTGCCACTTGTGTTTCCAAGTTCTTTTGGAAGTAGACTGCCATCATCATTGCGTCGCTGATGTCGTGTGCTCTGCTGCGCTCTAGTGCGCACTGGAGAGATGCACTCTTGGCGTAGTAGCGAATGGCTAGCTCGACGCTTCTTTTCTTTCGCTGTTCGTAGTTGAGATAGCTCATACCAAAGAATGTGTGAACCGACCTGGGGTGTATCAGTTTCACCTTGTCACGAAACTGACTGAAGAGCAACTGCTCGCAACACCGGAACCCCTGTGGTGGCTGTCGTTCGATCAAGATAATGTCAGCCATGGCGAAACTCGCAGCATTTGCTTGGATGAAGTGAGCTACCCAGTCTGCCATCGTAGCCTCGTGCCTCAGCTTACAGTCGGTTCCGGTACACGGAAAAATCGTGATGTCCGTACAAGAGGCTCCCTCGAGATAAAACGACGACGGAGCCCGGCTATCGAAACCATTCGGTGACACCGCCACTAAGGCCAATCCCATGTTATGAATTCCCGGGTCTATGCACAACAGTCGGAGAGTGCTCGCCGCCCGCTGCCCTCCACCACGAAGACTCGATTCGCTAACAGGCGAGGCACCACATTCAGTCAGCTTGAGTTGCTTCATGTGTGCCTCATTCGATCACAGGCGCACTTGCATGCATGGGTTCGATGCGCATTCACTTAAGTTTACTTATTTTTACTCCATCGCTAATCTTATCTTATCTCTTATATTATAATATAATAACAGGATGGTCTTCTGTACCGGTGGCTGCATCTCTAAGAGTGCTAGAACTGAGAATGAATCGTTCGATATGTTTCGGGGCCGCATCACGAAGCATGCGTGCGACAAGTTGCAAGGGTGGCTCCAAGTAGTCCTCGAACGCTCCCTTGTAGATATTATCTAGCGAGAGGAGCGTGCGTTGGTATCTGCCACCACGCTTGCGTGGCATGGGTGGGAAGGACGGATCTCGGCCTCTCTTCCTAGTAGATGGCACTTTCGTGCCTGGGGTTGGTGGCGCTGGCAGAGCCGGTGGTCGTGCTGCTGGCGCCTGCATGGTGTTCGCAGTCAGACTGCAACAGTTACGAGCGAGACTGCAGTTTTTTCTGGAATTCAGAGAGAAAAAATAAAAAAATTACGTGAATTAAATCAATTAAATCAAATAAATCAAATAAATCGGCTAGAGTGTACGAGCCTCTACCTATTGTTACGAGCCATGTGCCGCAGCTGCCATCGCTGCATTATTAGTCTCTTCTCAGCTTGGTCTTGTTGTACGGATGCGATATGCAACCGAGCCTGTGTGATTGCCAACTCGCGTTCTAGCAGAGTGATCCTCCTGGATTGGCGATGGAGGAGAGCCTGCACATCCGCCAGTGCCTCGAAAAATTCAGCACTCGGCGTCAAACTAGGGATGTCTTCTCCCGAGGAAGCAGCCATGTTATGCTCAGGTGATCATTGGTCAGGGGACCGACTTAGATGGTCGGCTTTTTTCGCTTCTTTTTGCTCTCCTTGATGTGCTGACTCAGCGAATGATTGAGCAGCGCGCGGGTTGGTTTGCCTGTAGCGTGATCCCAATCCTTCTCTAACGATCGCTGTAAAATCGGCCAGTTGGGTGCGCTCCTGGCCGTATTTATCCTGTAGCGATTGGGGGTCTCTTCCTTTGGTGCGATCACGATGGTAAAGCGAAGCCTGGATCTTTCGATCGGTGTATCCCGAAACCATTCGATATTTTCGCTGCAGGCTTGAAGGTTGCGAGAGAGCTGTGCTGCGCGATCCACCTTGCCCGTGCTATCCTTCGACAGAGAAAGCACTTCTGACCACGGATCCAAAGAGGAAGAGGCGATGTTGTGGTTTTCGAGAAAATCGCGCGCCTTGATTCGTAAGCTTGTCAGGTCGGACTCCGTAATGGCACCAATGGCCCGCTCCGTCCAATTCTGCAGTGCCTCTGTATGCGCCTCGATCTGACTGCGATGGCGCTCAATTAATGCACTTTTTGAACTGTTCGAATCGTTCGAATTAAGAAAACTGCAACCCCAGTCCAACGAAGCATCGCCTTTGAGAGCTGCATGAACTTCGTTCCATAGGGGGGTGGGACAGCAATGGCAGCAAGAAGGACGATACCCTTCAGGCACTCGGGGACGATTTGGAGCCTCCCCCTGTATTTGGAAAGCACTGGCATTGTCGGTAGTTTCACCACTATCGGCATTTTCAACATAAAGCATTTGACACGTGGCACACTTTGGAGGCTCGATTTCGCTAAGGATCAGCCGATTGTTGATAGTTTTGCCGGCGACAATCGCTTCGATGCCTTGCTTGGTTGCGGCGTAGATACTCTCCGCTAATTCGATCACCTGTTTGAATTTGATCATCAGCGAACCGGTGGTTGCTTTCAACTCGCTACAATCGGGTGCAGCGCTGCCAGTGACAGGGGACTCGATGTTTCGTGCTTCCGTGACAGGGCCACTGTTCGCATTTTCCGCATCACTTCCATTTTCCGCATTTTCCTTCTGGTGCGCTTGCTTCTGGCGCTTTGGATATATGCCAGCAGCTCCGGCTGCCAGTGTATGTCGACGGACGGCTTGTGCCGAGGCATTGGGGTTTGTAGCGACGCCCATGCATATGAGTCTCTTCGCACTCAGTGTGTCGGGAAGCTGCCAGCTTTCTGCTTGCCGATCGCAGGGGACGATCTGCAACACCCGTAGGGTCTCGTTGGGAGAGGGGTTGGCACTTTCGTGCCCAATGAGAATAATTCCACGCTTGCCAAATTGATCGCCTCTGGCCGGACCCATTGGTCCGGAGCTGCACCCATTGGTCAACGTGGATGTTGCTGCATCGGCGTTGCTCCTTAGTAGGATGTCTCGGCTGCCTCCAAGTCCAGGAATGTAGAGCGACAACGAGTCGACGCCGAGGGTTTGGTTGGTGGTCACATCGGAGCCGACCTTCGTGGCTGGGTTGACAACAGCGTGATGAATCTCATGGAACAACCGCTCTGCCTGGGTGGTGAATGCAGAACCCCCTAAATTGGTAAATTGGTGGGGTGCCTCGGGTTGTTGGAGGGTGAATTTGGATGCTTCATCGGTGGCAACGAATACGTGTTGACCGTGGTCTTGCGCGGGAAACTGCGATTCGATGCTCCTGGCTAGCGCGGCATATACGGGCAGCGGCAACCCCAATCTCACTAAGCCATCAGCAGCGTACAGCTGGGTTGCCATGTTGGGTTTAGAGAATGCCCGGCATGCAGACGATGTGGCAGATCGCAATTGGCCCGCGCCACTATAAGTAGCGAAGTGCTTGAATCGGAGCA
>PCCJ01000011.1 GCA_002731665.1 Actinomycetota bacterium
ACTGTGTCTAATTTTGACTCTAGGGACTGATGTAGATTTACTAAACTCCAACTCGCCTGAATCGCAACAGGCCCCATAGCCAATAGTAATGCTCCCATATGAGAACATCCATTAGGGCCGCCAAATAACTTCTTTACTCTATTGCCATAGCCTCTAGTCACTGACAGTCCAATTAGCTCATCGTAGCTATCTAGGATCTGCTCACACTGAGCGTAAGGTCTGGTGCTCATATGGTTTTCGATATCAACGATCGTGAAGCTTGGCGGATCAATCAGCAGATCGATACTCATATCATGTATTACCAGGTCGGTGCCATCATCGAGACAAAGACCCTGTGGTTTGTTGTCGACTAGTCGACCACTTACACGCATGCGACCGTCACCTTCGTCGAATGCCTCCGTAATATAATTTCTTTGATGGATCGGTATACGTTTCGTCACCAGAATATTCTAACGATCCTAAGAATATGAAGTGCACCCTAGGCGCTGAAGTTTCCGATAAGGACCTAAGTTATTTCGGCGGCGCAGAGTAACCGATAAATTAATTACGCTGACCCATGACGAAGTAGCTTTCCGGGAGTTGCCGATGTGCATTCACCATCTTCGAAAGTGACCTCACCGTTGACAATAATTTGGTTATAGCCCTTTGCACGCTGAACTCGACGCCATTCGCCCCCAGGTAAGTCAAATTCAACTTCACCTATCCAATTAGGAAGTATTTCTAATTCTTCCATATCGTAAACCAGGACGTCAGCGGCAGATCCCTCCTTGAGAGTACCTCGATCCCTGAAGCCTGCTGCATGAGCTGCAAGAGCCGATAGTCGATAGTGCGCTTCTTCAAGGGTCACAACCCCCTCGTCGCGAACAAGCCATGTCAGGAAATCAGTCGTATATGCGCCACCAGTAAAGAATTTCGTATGGGCTCCACCATCTGAGACGCCGGGGATGGCATAGGGTGAATCATTCATCATTTCTGCCATGAACGAGGCATTAGAGCCTTTGTCCGGTCCTAAAAACTCGACATTGAGATCACCTAAAAGCGACAAGTCCAACATTACCTCTATGTGGTGCTTGCCTTCTGCTTCAGCAATATCACCAACAGATTTGCCAACATATTGCTGTAGATCAGGTTGTCGATTCACCCCCTGAACTACCAAGCCCTTCGGATTCCCACCTACACCTGCTTGAATAACCTGAAGGCGCCGATCTGCTTCTGCAGCTTCTGTCACAAGGGCCTTCCGCAGTTCTGGGTCCTTCATTTTCTCAATTTTTTCATCTTTGGTTCCTGTAGTCACAGCTCGCCAAGCCGGCGATGCATCGTAGAGGTTCCAGTGTTCGAGCGTGAAAGCAAATCCTGCCCTGCCAGTTCCACACTGAGCATAGATAGGAAGACCTGCATCCCAGCACTTATCTATCCATCGAAGCGGGCGCCTGTGAACTTCGGGGTCCTGCCGCGATGGGGCGACAACGTTATGAAGAATTGGGCGATTCGCCACGGACGCTAACTTCTCGAGGAATGCTATGTCGGCTCTTATATCTCCCGTGCCCTGAGTGATTTGAATAAAGCCCTCATCTCGGTCTGACAGAACCCGGGCGAGGTTAAGAATATCTTCATCGCCCATGATGTCGGTCACCATGGGGGAGCCGTCATAGTCGGCTTGAACGCTATTTTCTCCAAGTCTTTGAATTGAGAAGCCACACAGTCCCGCATCCATTCCCTCGTGCAGTAACCGTGCCATTTCTTCACGCTCGCCCTTGCTAGCCGGCTCGCCCGCCTTAGCTTTCTCTAAACCCATCACATAGGTCATCAAAGATGCCGTTGGCATATATTGAATTACATTTACACCTTTAGGAATTCGCTCTAGGGAATCCAAATACTCGGGTATGGTCTCCCAATCCCAATCCATACCCTGCTTCATTGACTCAAAGGGTATTGCCTCCGTCCGAGTCATCGTCAACATCGAACGCTCTTGAAAGTCCGGTCGAACAGGCGCAAATCCGAAACCGCAATTACCCAAGACGACGGAGGTCACGCCGTGATATCCAGAAATAGTACACCACGGATCCCATCGAATTTGAGCATCGTAGTGAGTGTGCAGGTCAACAAATCCCGGCGCAACGATCTTGCCAGTAGCATCAATCGTCCGATTGCTAGATGCACTGGTACGACCGCCAATTTTGGCTATCTTCCCATCTTTGATCCAGAGATCACTCTTGAATCGTGGAACCCTGGTTCCATCGACAATCGTGCCTCCACTTATATGGATATCGAAACTTTCCATTAGTGCCCCCATCATGAACGAAATGATAATCAACATTCACTACACTCACCATAACCTGCAGTTGGGCTCCGTGTGTCGCCAAAGATCGTTAAGCGCCAATCAGAATTCGACCTTGCAGTGGCTGGGAGACTAAAAGAACTTTTGCCAGGAGATGTGTCCACCTACGGAGAAATAGCTATGGAGGCGGGATTTCCCGGGCGAAGTAGATCAGTTGGGCGCTTCCTTAAGAACTCTGAAGGATACCCATGGTGGCGAGTTGTAAATCACAAAGGACGACTCGTTCCGGGGATGGAGTTATTGCAAAGCCGGCTACTAAAGTCCGAAGGAGTCCAGACAAGAAACGGCTATGTCAAAGGTTTCTAGATCAACCAAGCAACGACACCCGGTCACAACGCTGAAGTCCCAAAGCCCCAAACTACATCCTTGTTGTTTACTAGTTCAAATGTCTAAACAAATCACCCAATAAAAGTTCCAAAGCGAACGGTCGAATACCAAAGTAATCATCTAGACAAAAGCGTACCCCTCCCAATCAGCTTCTCGTGAGACTGGCGTATCAACAGCTTCAGACACACAAGGCGTGCGGTTGGATCGAGCAAAAGCGTAGTTGCATTACTTAGTGGGAGCTTTGAGCCTCAGTTTAATCATTAACTTTACATAATGAGGATTATGGGCGTTTGGGATCGTTTTGGGAGATCACGAGATTGACCGTTCCCCCTTCATGTGGTCGTTGACGCTGATGGGCAAAGGGGTTTCCTGCCGTCGACTACCAGAGAGTGCCTGGTGAAGTGTTAACAAAGCTTTCGCTAAGAACCCTGGACACTGTTGAGCCCGTTGACTAAATACTCCGCTATTCGTTGTGATTATACAGACTTCAGCAAATCGTCTGCGGACCTGATGGTGAGCTAACATCAATATATGACTGTCACACTGGTAACCGGAAGTAATTCAGGGCTGGGGCGAGCGACTGCCTTGCGATTAGCGAAAGAAGGCCACAAGGTCTACGCAGGAATGCGTGATTTGAAGAAGGGAACCAAGCTATTAGAACAAGCTTCGGGGTTGGACTTGCACTCGATTGAAATCGACGTAACTGATGATGATTCTGTGGCCCGTTGTGCTGCTTCTATCGAACAAAATGGGGACTCAATAGACGTATTGGTCAATAATGCTGGCGTCGGATACAACGCAGTGACAGAAGATATTGATCTTGAAGTAGCCAAGTCAGTCATGGACGTAAACGTCTGGGGCGCAGTGCGTTGCGTAAAGGCTTTTGTGCCAGGTATGCGAGCACGCCGTAGCGGCCATGTGGTCCAGATCTCATCGATCACTGGCCTGATCGGCGCTATTGGTCAGACTGTTTATGCCGGCAGCAAATTTGCTCTCGAAGGCATGAGTGAGGCCTTAGCTCAAGAACTAAGGGGGTTCGGCATCCGGGTTTACCTGATCGAACCGGGCGTCACTCGTACAGCTATATTGCCAAAAAATGAAGGAAACCCGTTACCGACCGCCTATCAAGAGCATTACAACCGGATGTTCGATTTTTACGCAGCAGGGATAGCTGCAGCGGTACAAGCCGATGACGTTGCCGAAACTATTGCGAAGGCGCTATCCAGTCCTGAGTACAAATTACGCCATGTCTGTGGCTGGGGTGGCACTGAAATAGCGCAAGGCAGAGCAATGATGACTGATGAAGAGTGGGTTGAGCTCGGGGCGTCGGTCTCATCTAAAAATGACTACGCGAGTAACTTCAACGAGTTCTTTAATCTGGATATCAGAGACTGAGTATCTCTTGCTTGAGTGGCAGCTACACATCTAATGCATGTCCATAAGCTTCACTGTGTTTCACAATGAAATCCCGGCGAGGCTCTACTGAGGCCCCCATCATCACCTGGAAGGCTTTAGCTGCAACCTTTGCATCATCAAATGTGATTTTCCTTAAAAGCCGTGTCTCGGGGTTTAAGGTAGTTTCCAATAGCTCGTCATCGTCCATTTCCCCTAGGCCTTTAAAGCGCGTAACGCGATATTTTCGACCCTTGGCATCTAGTTCTGACACTTTCTTCGCCAGTTCTAGTTCCGAGTAGAGAAACTCCTTTGATTGCCCTATTGTCAACGCGTGGGTCGGAGGCTGAGCAGCATAAACACGCCCAGCTGCAAGGAGATCGAACATATAATGATAGATCAACGTCAGGACTAAACATCTGATGTGGCTACCATCAACATCTGCATCTGCCAGAAGAATCACTCGTTCATAGCGGGCCGAACTTAGATCGAATTCTGCGCCTGAGCCTGCGCCAACTGCGGTAAAGAGAGCAGTAGCTTCGGCGTTATCGAGAACGGCCTTTTTTGTACTTTTACCGGCATTGACAACCTTGCCACGTAATGGAAGAACCGCCTGCCAGGCGCTATCTCTTGCTCGTTTCGCAGGACCCGCTGCTGAATCGCCTTCAACGATAAGCAACTCCCCTTCCGGATGCATCCGACAGTCCGAAAGTTTATCAGGTAAACCGTTGTTGCCAATTTGTGCAGCCTTTCGGCGGTTATCCAGAGCTTGACGGGTGCTAACACGGTTAATGACTGCATCAGCTACTTTGTCAAGAATTGCTTTGACATGTACTTTTTTAGATCCCTGAAGGTCGCCTTCAAACCAAGCACCCAGGGTCTCGCGCACAACGGTACTAACAATTTTTTGGATATCTGGAGTCCCTAATTCGCGTTTGGTTTGGCCTCTAAATTGCGGTTCAGGAAAAGTAACACGAATAACCGCTACCAGCCCCTCTTGACAATCTTCTTTAGTTGCTTTTCCATCATCTTTCAACTTCCGCAGCTTACGTAGCTCATTTTTACCCAAAGCCAGGTTGACTGAGCTAGTAAGACTTCGCTCAAAACCTGCGAGGT
The DNA here is from genome assembly GCA_002731665.1 of Actinomycetota bacterium. The sequence goes on from PCCJ01000011.1 coordinate 5,174, forward strand.
GGGTACCCCCGTCTGGCGTTGGGATCGTATTAACAAAGGTAACGATTTTCGTTTCGTAAGTACTAACCCAACGCATTGCCACATCTACTTCACATTTACGCGTTACTTCGGTCAGGTCGCCGTCAACCGGAACTTTTTCAATAAATTCTGCGGAACCTTGAAGCTTAATTATCGAAGTAACGGCTCCTGCCTCAGCACTTAAGAAATCGACAAAGTCTCCAAGACCGCTCTTGGAAACAAACTCTTCTTGAGGTTTTTGTAAGCCTTTTCGGCGATCTGTCAACCGTATCTTTAAGCCAGGAACCAGGAAACATACTTGCCCAAGTCGTTCCCGAACTTCAGAATAGTCAATAACAGCATCAATATCGAAAACTTGAATATCTGGCCAAAAACGCACCGTGCTTCCTGTCTTACGAGTCGGAACTTTGCCCGTCTGCTTGAGCACGTGACCGGCCTTGAACCGGCCATTAGCACCAACTTGTCCAGCGACACGGTCTCGAAACGAAAGGTGGTAGGTCTTACCGTTCCGGTTCACGTCAACATCGACTCGAGTGGAAAGAGCGTTGACAACAGACGCACCAACTCCATGAAGCCCACCTGACGCACCATAAGCGCCAGTGCCGAACTTACCGCCTGCGTGAAGTTCAGTGAAAACAACCTCGAGGGCCGTTACCTCGCCATACTTTTTGTCAACTGGGATTCCACGACCATTGTCGGACACCTCGTATGAGCCATCGGCATGAAAACTTACATCTATAGTGCTTGCAAAACCGGCAGCCGCTTCGTCGACACCATTGTCAATTATTTCCCACAGCAGGTGAGTTAAACCTTGGCTACCGGTCCCACCGATGTACATCCCCGGGCGTTTTCGAACTGCGTCCAAACCCTCTAGCACTTCGATGGAGTCAGCATCGTAATTATTTGGCGATTTGTCTTGCAACTGCTTAGTCATGTTTTGTTGATTCATTTGAAGCGATACTCCCCTACACGCTGCAGCCTGAATCCAAGATCTACAGCGGGGCCATCTCTTCGAGTACTTGTAAAGCTAATTGGCACCGGTGTTGAGTCAGATTTCTTGGGGTCGACTGAGTCGGCCATGATTCCGGCTAGTTGCTGATTTCGGCCGAGCCATGCGTAGCTAATTACGGTCTCGAAGTTCTTGAATTTAACTACACGAACACCACCAGTCGCTCGACCTTTGGCGGGCACTTCAGATATGTCGGTTACTTTACATGTGCCTTCATCTGTCACGACAACTACGACTGTCGAAAATTCCACTTTCCCTGCTGATAGAACAAAGCAACCGGTTTTAAGCTTCATTCCTGAAACGCCCGATGCTCCTGGGCCCTGAATTGGCACTCCAGCTACGGCAGTTCGTAGTACCTGCCCATCTGAAGCGGCAAGTGCCAGTTCTGCACTTTCTTCGGCTTCAAACGCAGATACAACGTTGTCATTTTGCCTTAAATTTATTATGGAATTCCCGCTGCGCGTGCGTAACAAGTCGGCAGCACTAACTCGTTTCACCACGCCCTGTCGCGTCACTAGAACTGTTTCGCTATTTCCAATCGTGGATAATCCGACGACTGCTTCGCCGCGACTCAATGAAAACATTTCGGCACAGGATGCTCCGCGACTTCCGCGGAACATCTCCGGAATTTCACTAGCGCGAACGCTAAGTAGTCTACCTTTGTTGGTTACAGCAAGGATCGGCTCCACCGTCGAGACTTCTAAAGAGGCTGTCAGAACATCATGGCGACCTGGCTTAGCTGTGAATGAGTCATCTGGAGAGAAACGGCCTATCAGACCTGAGGATGACAAGGTCACTAACGTAATCTCTTGCTTTGCAATGTCTTGAGTAATCAGCTCAGTCTGAACGACTTCATCGTCAATTGAGACGATGTCTTCAATTCTAACGATCTTGGTTCTGCGCGTTTCTCCAAATTCCCCGGCAATGAAGTCAAGTTCTTCGCTAACAATTTTTCGGCGACGGTGCTCAGAATTAAGCACGAGTAGGTAAGCCTTAATGGACTCCTGAAGTTCTGCGAGCTCAATACGTAGCTTGTCAACTTCTAAAGCGGTTAGCCGCCGCAACTGCATATCTAGTATGTGGTTTGCTTGAATCTCGGATAGTTTTAGTTCCTGGATGAGCTCCGAACGCGCAGTCGGCACATCCGCAGCGCTTCTTATTATTCGAATTACTTTGTCTATGTTGTCTAAAGCGATTAGCAATCCAACGACAATATGCTCGCGTTCTTGCGCTCTTCTAAGTCTGTATTCGGTTCGCTTCGTTATTACCTCGAGCCGATGGTCAATGAAGTGCTGGCACAGTGAACGCAGCCCTAGAGTCGAAGGGACTCCCGATACTAAAGCGACATTATTAATTCCGAAACTTTCTTCCATCGGGGTTAAGCGATACAAGGTGTTCAATAGTTTATGGGGCCCAACTCCCGACTTACATTCGATTACCAGGCGTAGTCCGTGATTCCGATCGGATAAATCGTTGACCGCTGCTACACCATCGAGTCTTCCCTTATTTACAAGNTCTCGTATTTTTGCNTGTACTCGCTCTGGACCTACTGCATAAGGTAACTCTGTNACGANAATGGCTTGCCTTCGNGCTGAAATAGGNTCTATCTCTACTCTGGCNCGCACTCGAAATGTGCCTCGACCAGTTTCATANGCGTCCCTCAAGGTTCCATCGTCGATGATGATCCCACCCGTTGGNAAATCTGGGCCAGGCAACAAGCTCACTAATTCGTCTACTGTCGGTTTCGGTCGACGGTTGTGGAGGATGTGCTTCACAACCGCCACCACTTCACTTATGTTGTGCGGTGGCATATTGGTAGCCATGCCGACCGCTATTCCACTGGCACCATTTATGAGTAAGTTCGGCAACATTGCCGGAAGACATCCGGGCTCCTCGCGCTCCCCGTCAAAATTCGGTTGGAAGTCAACTGTTTCCTCCTCAATGTCTTGCACCATCGCCATCGCAGCCTCCGTCAGGCGGGCTTCTGTATATCTATAGGCTGCGGGAGGATCGTCGAGGCTTCCAAAATTGCCCTTTGGTGCAACCAATGGCACAGACATAGAAAATTTTTGACCCATTCGCACCATAGCTTCGTAGATCGCACCATCTCCGTGGGGGTGATACTTGCCCATGACTTCGCCTACCACTCCGGCAGATTTTCGAAAAGGAGTGCCAGGTCGAAGCCCTAGATCATTCATCACGAACAGAATTCTGCGTTGCACTGGTTTCAGTCCATCGCGCACATCTGGGATTGCACGGCTAGTGGTAACCGAAAGCGCATATGGCATGAAGGAATCGCGCATTTCGTCATCGACTGCAATATCGATGATTTCCTTCGCAATTGATTCTGGGAGTTTCGGCCTAGCCATAGTTCAAGGGGTCCTCATAGTTAAAAATTCATCCACGACTTGTGAGAGTACGAGGCTGATGGGACAAAAGAGTGGCAATCAGAAGAGCAATTGAGGAGATCTAGTACCTTAAGTTTCTTAATAATTTGTTTGTTGTTCGGAGAGTTAGCCGTTTAAATGCACAGTCGTGGCAGTTCTTCGCTATCGTTACCGATCGCGTGATTATCGCGTTCTCGGAGCATTTGTTTCGAGCAAGACACACCCATTACCTACTCCCCTGCCGGAAGACCCGGAGCAACAATGAGCCGACGTATCGAGGTCGAGCTGACTAGTCAGCAAGACGACGGAACCTGGACCTGGCGAGCCGCCGGCGCCAAGCAACCAAAGGGCACCTTAGATGCTGCCCTATTAGCCAAGGGCGCCGCTGTTGGCGATGTCGTGCGGGCAGAGGCCGATTTTGAGATTGATGGTATTTTTGTAACTGCTGTCACCCCACTAAAGTCTCGAAGCGGGCGACCTGCAGACAAAATATTAGAAATAATTCCTGGCAAACAAGATACGCCGGGTGTAACCACCCAGCTTGAGCGCAAGAACAAAGGTGGCCGAGGTCGGGACGGTGATGATAAAAAGCGTCGCGGTAAACCACGTTCAAATGACAACCGAAAAAATGGAGAAGACGCCAAAGACAAGGGTAACCGATCTAATAATCGCTCTGACAGAGGCAAACGAACAGACTCAGGTTCGAAGAGACCCGCACGCAATAGAACAAATGATCGTGATCAAGCTTCAGAGCGGCCAAAAGTCAAGAAACTCCGTCCAGGCCGTGCCCACCGGAAACTCCTGATTGAGAGCCTTCCAGAAGAACAGCGGGTTATTGCAGAGCAAGTCGCTCGCGGTGGTATTGCTGCAGTAAGAACTGAAATTGATACTCAAAACAAGCGACTGCTTGAAGAGGGACAGCCAGTAGTCAAAGCAGATGCTTTGCTCGCATTAGCTGAAACCCTTGTACCACGAATCAAAATAGCCGAGTGGAGAGACCGCGCTGATGCGGTAGTCGCCGACTTGGACGAAGTTGATATACGCGATCTTCGAACGATTCTGGTCGCAGCTGACGATAATGCCCGCGACGATGAAAGTCGACAAATAGCGGAACGCATCCGCGAGGGGCTCCAAATCAGAGTAGAGAAAGCACAAACCGACTGGCATGCGGAACTTCGTGCGACATTGTCTGGGGATCGCATCGTACGTGCGTTGCGGCTCAGTTCCAGGCCGCCCAAAGCTGGTGCTCCACTTCCCCCAGATATTGCCGAGCAGCTCACGATGCAAGCCAATCAAGCACTTGGCGGTGAGGTCACTCAGCAGCGCTTGGCCATTGTCATCGAGGCTATTGCATTTTCTCCGATACGACCTTACATAGTTCTCGCAACGATGCCGGCTGAGCCCACGAAAGAACTGGTCGAGACAATACGCAAGGTGGCTGATCGAATTCCGGAAATCGCTAGTCGGTTTGGAATTGAACCATCTAAACCCGGTCGCGGAAAAGGTAGACGCAAAGGTCCTGGTAAGCCTAAACCTGAAGCACCTGAAGCGAATAACGAAGGTGCCGAAGCTGCGTCACCTAAAGCGATCGCTCCTAATGACGACGCTAGTTCAAACTTAGCTGAAACTCCTACGTCCGATCCGGTTAGCCCCGCTACTCATGGTCAAATAACAGACGATGTCGTTTCAGGCAAGACCAGCGCTGAATCAACCGATCTAACGGCTACGCCAGCAACCCTGGACCAGGATGTTAATACTTTAAATACTGTCGAATCGACCGACGCTGAGACAGCTGAGGTCGAGAAAATTGAAGGGGCATAGGCAACATGGCTGTAAATTTTGAGACTCGTGGCCCAATTGCATTGTTTACCCTCGATCGTCCCGAAGCTCGCAATGCTGTTAACCATGAGGTCTCTCAGGAGCTTGAAGCACATTTGGATTCGTTCGAATCTGACCCGAATTTATGGGTCGGCATCCTTAAATCTGAGGGCAAAGTTTTCTGTGCAGGTGCAGATCTTAAGTCAGTTAGCCAGGGTAAGCGGATCGAAACAGACAAGGGCGGCTTTGCTGGTTTAGCTCGTTACCCGCGCACGAAACCATTGATAGCCGCTGTTGATGGAGCCGCTCTTGCGGGTGGTCTTGAGATCGTACTCTCTTGCGATTTAGTTGTTGCTTCATCATCAGCTCGTTTCGGGATACCCGAAGTAAAGCGTTCACTGATTGCTGGCGCAGGTGGATTATTTAGGCTTCCCGCGGCTATTGCGAAGAATGTCGCTATGGAACTAGCGTTAACTGGCGACCCTATCTCGGCGGAACGAGCATTTTCTCTAGGCCTTGTTAATGAACTCTGTCAGACGGGAACCGTTGTCGATACAGCTATTGCTCTTGCTCAACGAATAACTGCTAACGCCCCGATTGCAGTAAGAGAAAGTCGAGAAGTCATTCTCGAAACTCTCGGCGTTCCTGAAGCCGATGGTTGGGCAATTACTAAGGCTCACTTCCGCAATGTAGTCAAGACAGAAGATTTCAAAGAGGGTCCACTGGCTTTCGTCGAAAAGCGCGATCCTGTTTGGAAAGGTAGATAGGAAATTTAATAGGACATCGGTGGCTGAAGAGAGAACAAGAAATTTCGAGTTCTATCGTTCATCTCCAACCCATGAAGTTCCTCCAATTTGAAGAACTTAGCTTCTGCAGCATCATCTCCAGCTTTGAGGTTCGACGCGTTCGATACGCTACATCGTAAGTTAACGATCACATATCGATGTTCACCTAATTGCAAGTCGACCCAGCCCATCATTTCTTCAAATTTTCCTTCTAAATTACTCTCCTCCTTAAGCTCTCGCAGAGCGGCATGACGGATCGACTCACCCTTTTGAACTCGACCGCCTGGGAGAGACCAAAGTCCTTTCTCAGGTTCTGCACCTCTTCTAATAAGCAAAATCTTCTCTTCGCTGTACACAATGCTGCCAGCGCAGAGCTCCGGGCCGTGCATTGATTTACAGGGATCTATGAACCGTTAACAAGCGCGCTTTAAACCCGAAAGTTTCAAAGAAATTCTTTGTCTCTCGATTACCTGGTAACGCCATCGAGTCAATACCAACGCATTTTCGTTCGCTACACCAAGCGATTATAACGTTAATCAGAGCTTCCCCTAAACCAACGCTACGAGCCTCCGGGGTAACATAAATATCCGTAACCAGTCCTAAATATTCACCCGTTCGCAGTACTTCTACTTTCGCACGCGCATAACTTAGAACCGCTCCGTCTAGAGTGCCGACCCATATTTCTTCATCCGGACTAGCCATCGATGCTTCTAAAGATAAAACGTATGGAACGGTCGAGGTTTCGCGGCGACTCCATATATATCCCCCACGACCGTCTATCTGCTCTCGTACAGCTTCATCAGCCAACTCTGCAATTATCAAAAGCTCCTCGGTAGTTGCAACTTTGGCTTGTTCTTCCATCAGATTCTATTTTCGCGACGGTCTTCTAGCGAGCGTTCAGACTGTAATCGACCTTCTTCTGCTGCCGTAAGATCCATGAACTTGAACATTCCAGATACGATATTATGGCCAGCTACATTACCTATTTGTCGGTACATAGCCTGTGCAACACGACGATAATTTGGGTGCCCTTGCGGCTGGCTACGCAGCTCAAGCATATGAAGTGCTTCACGTGCATTGAATTGCATCACGTACCTAATCCGATAGGCCATAGAGACTGCGTACGAGGCTTGCTCCGGGAATGCCTCTCTCATCACTTCGTATAGGTCCTTTGACCGCTCTAATGCACTGACATATTTATCAGTGAGTCCGCACTCTTTGATATCCTCTGGCACCTCATATCCGTGATACGGCGTCAAGGATTGCCAATCTATTGTTAGTAGGCGATGGCGTTGCATATCGCGAAAGCCACCATAATCTGAGAGGATGTCAAAGCGATAATCAAGCCGTTCAAGCGCACGACCCGGACGATGCCGCCGATTGCTCCGGTCCCCCACATAGCTTTTAGCTAAGCTATATTTCTCATCGCTACTCATTCTGTCAACAACTGAGATCAGCTGCGCTTCGCCCAATTGGCTCTGCGAGTACAACATCGCCGCCAACATTTTTCGCTCTCCGTCTGGATCCCAATCTATTAAGCTGACCTCATCGACACTTGTGGGCTCTATCTCCTTTAGCAATTCAATCGAAGTAGAAGCCACGGCCTCGCGGTTTTTTGCCATGTATCTAGACCAGGCGATGCCTCTGTCTTCGAGATCTACCCTTCTCAAGAATGATGGAATAACCTTTCGCAATTCCCTGAGCATCATCTCGGAGTAGGCTCTAGCTTCCGGTAGCGGATGAGAGCGCATCCGCAATAAGAGTGCCTCATATCCTTGACCCGTTCCATAAATTCCTACGTTGGACAAGCTTGCAGCAGGCAACAGGCCTCGGACGGCATCAAAGGATTTTGCACGAATAGTCTGTCGATAAGCCAGGTCTCCGACTTCATTACTTTGCGGCGTAGCGAGCTTATAGAACTCCTGCATTTCCGGAACGAGCTGGGCATACCGGTCGAAGATGCGATCAATATCGCCCACATAGCGGGTACCGAGGTTCGATGCAAGGACGTCGGGATCTCGGTGGTACCGGTACCTGCCGTCCAATCGTCTGTCATAACTCAAATATCGGGTTGACTGCTCTAGATAGGACATCAATCTGCCCCGCTCAAGAATCTTTGTAAGGAGATTAGATGATTGTTCACATGCCAGATGAACTCCACCCAACTGAGCTACCGAGTCATCTCCGTACTCTACAAATACTCTCTGATAAAGCTCTTCTGCTTTGGCGAGCCCGACAGTTGCATCAATGGAATGATCCCCGGATATGTCTAGGTCATCAACGAATTCGTCTAGAAATAGTCGCCGTAAGCTCTTATGTGTTCGACTATAACGTGCGAACAGCGCACCCTTTACGACTTCGGGTAAATTAACCAAAGCGAATACTGGTTGATCCAAATTCGTGAAATATCGACGTAGCACATCTTCTTCATCTGATGAGAAAGTTTCTGATGCGTAGTTATTCACAGCCTAAATCCAAGGGTTTTGGTTCGAGTTCCAAATCGTAGAAGGTTTCGGAGCCTTAGCGGAGGACCCTCAACGAGTCATCTACAAAATACCGAAATAATCGGCTTGAAGCTAGAAAACTACAGTCAAGGCGTCAGGTAAAACTTGAACATTAACAGCCTTAAAATTACCGACTTTCTGGCCATCTAGATACACGTGACTTAGAGCACCAGCCATAGTGGACCAAGCCGACTTCTGAGATACCTTAATTTTCGGATGCGGAATATGATCTCCTGTGCGAATCCGTTGGCGAGCCATAACCCGCTGACCGAATGGCAACGATCCTTCGATTATGTCAACCTTACCGTCGTTAGGGTGAGCTCGAGGCGCTACGCGCCAAGGGCCAATCCATTCACTATTCATAACGGCTACTGTCCTTCCAGACCACAGTCGGTTCCTAATCAACATGTGTGAACAAAACCAGTTGGTCCGTTCATCCAGCCGCACTTCTACTAAATCGATGGTAACCGTCTGAGCTTTTTCGCTTTTGAGCCGATTGATACCACCTATAGGAGCACCCACAGCGCGCCATAAGTCACCGTTTAATAGACCAAAGACTGGAAGCGTTGTATCAGTGCGCATGCATTCCAGAACTACGTTACGTAACTCACTATCAGACTTTATAGCCACACCGGATTCAGGTAATGCGCCTAACTCACCCCACGGCTCACCATTTCTTATAGTCACGTCGGTTCGCCATCCTGGATCGTCGCTACTTCAGACGCTTCGTTCTCCCCTAGCCGAGTCGCGATCGCAACGACACCTCGGTCGAGAGCTTTAATGCTTTGGCGTGCTGCCCGGGCTGTTTCAGAATTGGTGGCTACTTCGGCTATCTGGGACAGTAAATCTACTACCTGTTTAATATGGCGCACAAAGTCTCCTGCAACTAAGAAGTCTTCATCAAGAACTTCGTCCAACGAGTGGCCCGCTGCCCAACCGTGCACGGCAGAAAACAGGGTTGGATCTGGTGATCTAGTTACTGATAATCCGCGCTTTGATTCTTCTACCCGCAGTTTTGCCCAAAGCCTATCGATACTCTTTGCTCGCGTTCTAAGCATGGCATTTGGATACCATGGAGACGGAGGCTCAACTCGGCTTCGGTGTTCGTAAGTCAACAGAGAGACTAAACCCGCTAACGAACTGGGATCCAAGCCATCAAAGCATCCATGTTCGATACATAGAACTATCAACAAATCTGATTCGTTGAAGACTCTTTGCAATCGTTGTCCAGCTGGTCTCAGGGACCAGCCCTTTACACAATCAAATTTTTCTAGGACCTCGATGATTAGGTCAAGCGTTCTACCTAGGCCGCCATCCGCCGTTCTAATTTGGTTTTCAAGGACCCTGATGTCTATCCGAGCATTTGCAGCCTTTCTTTGCACTTCTTTATTTCCAATTATTGCTCGATTATTTTTAGGATCCGGTGTTGCTAGCGAAATCTCCTTTTCGATAATGTGCCGCTTCATTGCGTTGCTTGCTGCACGCTGAAATTCACGTCTGTTTGGTGCAAATGGTTTAGGTAAAGCAACCTGATCCAGAACCTCAGGTAGTTCTTCGAAGTCACTTGACGTAACGAGTAACGTCTTACCACGGGTTGTGACCACCCTTAACCTTGTTGTGCCGTCTCGGCGCGTGCTTGTGCCAATTACTAACAATAGTCGATGGCCACTTTGGCGATTGTGGGTAATTAACGAACCTGGTTTGATTTTTTTAAGTGACTTGTTTAGTTGACCTGACCCAATCACATTCGGACGTTGCTCAGTTGACTCTCTGTGTTGAGTTGCGTCTAGCTTAGATTCGTTAACCCTCAACTTCTCTCGAGCGTTCTCCATTTTCCGCATCCAACCAGCGACTCTTCGATTCGAGCGGTATTGAGCAAAGGAAAGCTGCAACAGGTCAATCGCGTCGTCCCGGTTTTTCTGGGCCATTAAATTGACCGCCATGTTGTAAGTGGGTCGAAATGACGAATCAAGCTCAAAATCTTTGTTAGCAGCCAACTCAGCTATCTGCTGATAGGACTCGTAAGGGCTCCAGAGTGTGTACGCATGACCTATCGAGTCAATTCCGCGTCGTCCGGCCCTACCGGTTAGCTGAGCGTACTCTGACGCAGTTAATGCAACGTGACCTTCCCCACGAAACCTGCTTATCTGTTCGATAACAACAGAGCGCGCAGGCAAATTTACGCCGAGTGCGAGTGTTTCAGTTGCAAAAACTGTCTTGATGAGTCCCGCGGCAAAACAATCTTCTACCGCCTCTTTAAAGGGTGCAACCATTCCTGCGTGATGCGCTGCTACACCACACTGGAGGCCTTCTAGCCATTCGTGATAGCCCAGCAGCGCCAAATCCTCATCCGTCAGGCCGGCGCAGTGCTCTTCCGCTATAGCTTCGACAACACGTTGCTGCCGGCCATCTAAAAAAGTTACTCCCTGGTCTACGCAGCTGCGGACAGCTTCTTCGCAGCCTTTTCTTGAAAAAATAAAGATAATTGCAGGTAACTGATTCCGATCATCGAGATGTCTTAGAATTTCTGCTCTACGCGGTCGACCAGCTCGACTTCCTCTTTGTCGGCCATCACGCTGTCGAGCTCCGCCCGCCTTCGCCAAATACCTTTCGACTTCTGGGTTCGGAAATCCATCACTTAAGGTCCGAAACTCCCGTAGACGTCTGCTTCCTTTCTCGTAGAGCAAGTAGTGATCATGCAATGCAACTGGCCGTGTTCGTTCAACTACACAGGCACAGTATCCCCGAACAGCGCTGATCCAGTCAGATACCTCATCAGCATTACTCACAGTAGCTGACAAACAAACGAGGTTTACATGCTTCGGAAGTTGAATAATAACTTCTTCCCAGACTGGTCCTCGGTATGGATCTTGCAGGTAATGTACTTCATCTAAGATGACCAGACCTAAATCTTCTAAACGATCAGAGGCCGCATAGATCATATTGCGAAGAACTTCGGTAGTCATGACAACTACTGCTGCATCTCCGCGAATACTATTATCGCCAGTAAGGAGCCCAACATTTTCTTTACCGAGCCACTTACTCAAATCCTTCATTTTCTGGTTTGACAGAGCTTTAATGGGCGTCGTATAAATCACGGTCTGACCGCGTGCTAGAGCAACCAAGATGCCATACTCAGCTACTAAGGTTTTACCTGACGATGTTGGAGCCGCAACTAGCACCGACTCATTTGCGTCGATAGAGTCGAATGCTTTTAGTTGAAATGGATCAGGCGAAAAACCAATCCTTTGAATCAGGTCGTCTCGAAGAGTATCTCGATCAGATTTCATCGCTGACACCACGCTTTGACCGAGGGACCCAACCATGTCGTTGACGTGTTGCTAAATAACCAATCAGAATAGAAAATTCAAAAAATACGCACAGAGGAATAGCTAACGTCGCTAGGGAAATGGGATCGCCTGATGGAGTAATGATCGCAGCGGCTGTAACTATGCCTACTATGCAAAATCTTCGAGCTTTTCTAAGCTGCTGAGGTCGTAGGATTCCAACCAATTGGAGGAACACTAGAAGAATCGGAAATTGAAAGCCGATTCCAAATGCGAACATCATGTAAGTAATAAGGCCGAGATAAGACCCAGGCGAGAACATGGGGTCTACTTGGCTTCCTCCAAATGAGATTAGAAAGCTAAGAGCTCTCTCAAATGTGTTGTATGCGAGATATGCCCCCAAGCTGAACAACGTTAGGCCGCTGATTACGAATGGCAGAGTCAGTCTTTTCTCTCGCCGTTGCAATGCTGGAGTCACAAACCGCCATAAGTTCCATAAGAGAATGGGCATAGCTAATACCAATCCAACATAAATAGAAACTTTGATTCGTGTTCTGAAGCCATCGAGGGGGTCTAGAATCACAAGGTTGCACGGCCGGTCAAAGCCTTGCTGAATCAGGACTCTACAATAGGGTGGAAGAAAGACATTCTCTAGAAGCCAGTCATAAACCAAAACACCGACAGCAGAAGATACTGACAAAGTAACGAAACAGTAGATAAGCCTGCGCCGCAGTTCAGCTACATGATCCCAGAAGGACATGGTTTGTTCCGTAGAAGCTTTTTTAAAAAATAGCCTCACGAAGGGTCCTTGTCTTCGCCTTCATTGTTGGCCATCTCTTCCAATGATTTTTCCTTAAATGATTCAGCTAAAAATTCATCATGCGCCGACGTCACAATGCTGTTGTTAACAGCTTCATCTAACTCACTTTTTAATGAACGGCTGAACTGCTTTAGTTTGGCAAGCCCCCTAGCCGCGCGTCTAACCGCGTCAGGCATTTGTCTCGGACCCAGAGCGACTAATGCTACAAAACCTATGATTAACACTTCATTAGGAGTGAGATTCACGTCTACGAGACTACGTCGGATAGAGCCGTACGACGCATTCTAAAAGTTTTCACTTGATTTCTCTTTTAAGGGGCTGAACAGCGAACTTGCATGCTCTAACGGCTCTGTAAAAGAATCAGTAGCACACATAAGGGCTTCAATGGACTCAACTGCCCTTTGGGCCTCTGTAGTAAGTGAGTCAATCTTTCGGTACATGAGTGCACTCCCGATCACAAAGACCAGGGGCGGGAGCGCCAATAGAGGACTCATACCTCAACCATCTTTCCAATTTTCGAGATTAACTTTTAACAGTTTAGAGACCGAATTGCGTTTCAAAGCGGCAAAATGAACCCGTGGAGCAAAAATTCGCCTCTCTTAGAGACCGTCCGGTACTGTTTGCTCATCGAGGTGCAAGTGCGCACGCTGCGGAGAACACTTTAGAGGCTTTCCAACTGGCTATAAAACTAGGGGCTACCGGTCTCGAATCTGATCTATGGGTGACTTCAGATGGAGTGCCAGTGCTCAACCACAATGGCTACATCAAGAAAGCATTACGGCGGAAAACTATCTCTGAGCTCAAAAAAAATGAGTTGCCTGAGCACATGTGCACCTTGGAAGATCTCTATGGTCAATGTGGTACCTCGTTTGATCTGTCGCTCGACTTGAAGAACCCTGAAGCATCAGGACCTGCGCTAAAAGTTGTTCGAAGGCACTCTGCTGAAAGCAGGCTTTGGCTTTGCCACACAGATCTGACCGTGCTTCGCACCATCAGGTCGCTAACACCTGCTTATCTTGTTCATTCAACGAGATTGCGATATTTAAAGGAAGGACCTGAGCGACACGCTGCTTTGTTAGCGGAGTCTGGGATCGATGCTGTCAATTTCCATCATTCTGATTGGAGTGCTGGGCTAACCACTTTGTTTCATCGGTTCAAAAGATACTGCATCGGATGGGACGCGCAATACGAAAGGGTGATCCGTAATCTATATCTAATGGGAATCGATGGCATTCATAGTGATCACGTAGACCGTCTGGTGAGCGCTGGATCAGGTTGAAAACTGTTACCTCCTACGGAATGTTAAACCTACTCAGGGGCCAAATACGGATAAACGGCTCGCCGACCAGCAGCTCCGACGGAATTGATCCAAAGAAACGACTATCGCTACTATTTTTGCGATTGTCGCCCATTACGAAATAGTGACCAGTGGGAATCTTTGTCACCGGTAAGTCACTAGTAAATTCGCCTGACTGTAGATAAGGCTCCGAGAGCAGCTCGCCATTAATATAAACCTGACCATCCTTTGAGCTAATTTCCTCGCCTGGCAACCCAATGACCCGCTTAATGAAATCGTTTATCTGCACGTTGTCAAGAGTTGTTGGCTTACTGAACACGACTAAGTCGCTGCGCTCGACTTCACCCAAGCTAAAGGCCAGCTTGTTTACAACTATTCTGTCTCCTATCTCAAGGGTCGGCAGCATAGATCCCGATGGTATGTAAAACGTCTGCACAACTGTCGCCTTAAGCAGCAACGCAACCAATAGTGCACCGACAATAATGGACAACCACTCTAAACAAACTCGCCACATAGGTTTGTTCATGGCCTCATCATCAAATCATCCGTTATCGCGTGAATCATCAATTAAACGACGTTAGCGCCTGCTAACCACATGGCAGCAGCTCCCAGATATTCACAGGCAAGCGTATCCTCGAACAATGGCCTATCCATTGATTGAATGTTTATATTGGATTCACTAAGCAAACCTGAAATTGACGGGTCGCTATATCTCATCGCCGTGTGCCCCAGACTTTCAAACGCATCACCAGAGACATCTGATGGAATTGGGACGTCTATTGAATGCGAGATCAGCTCGAGCAAAGTTCTAGTGTGGTGGCTTACGCCTTGATGCCTTTCCCGCGGATCAGTACTAGAAGCGCGCACTGCCAGCGCAACCTTAGCGCCGAGCTTGCTCAATATTGTCGCGTGCCCAACCAACTCCAATCCAGAAAAGCCAAGCTTGGAATTAGTCCCCAGATGTCCGGGCCCACAACCAACTATAACAGTGCTCTCATTTCTTTCTTTCAAAGCGAGTACACCCGAGGCCACCGTAACTGCCTCTATCTCACCACCAAATGATTGTCCCGTGGTGACAGTAACACCTAAAACCTTTGATTCTTTAGCTTGGAATACAATGTCGCTTATTGCCAACGGAAGTGATGCTTGGTCCGTCATGACAAAACCAACTGGGCCGCTACGATGTGCCGAAGTCGCTATGGCTATCGCCCCGACATGGCTATGAAGCTGACACAAAAGAACTCTCATCCCCGTGAGATCTGAAACGTTCGGCGCTTCATTATCCTGCTCTTCCCAGACATCTGCTTGCAGCTGCTCCGATAAATAACGCGCTTTAAGAACCCGCCCTTGCCGCATCCGATCGCCTTGTTTTGAATCTAGGTTGAAATGGACGAGGTGATAGCCGCCAGTGCCTAGATTAAGGTCCATCGCCGTAGTGTTAACTATTACGCGTTGACCGACTTCCAATAAGCCTATTATTTCCGTTAATGAAGTGGCTTGGGTGCCATCGTCGAGCAAGACTCGTTGAAGACCCTCTCGCTCGATTTCGACCTGAGTAACTATCCGCTGTTCAAACGATGACATCTGTTAACCACTTTGTCACAAAGATGCGATCAGTGCATCCACGCGCTCATCCTCGTATCTGAATGGATCCTTACAAATGACCGTTCGTTGAGCTTGATCATTCAACTTGAGATGAACCCAGTCCACCGTATAATCCCTCTTTCGTTCCTTCGCCTTTCTAACAAATTCGCCTCTCAGCCTGGCCCTTGTAGTTAGCGGCGCTGCTTTCATAGCTAAATCGATATCCGAATCTTTAAGGACTGTTTCGACCAAGTCATTTTTTTGCAGTAAAAAAAAGACACCGCGTTGCCGGTTAATGTCGTGATATTGCAGGTCTAGGAGCATGTTTTTTGGGTCTTCGAGGTCGATCTGATGCTTTGATCTGTACCGCTCCAACAAATGATATTTGATTACCCAGTCAACTTCCCTGTTAAGTTTCAGTGGGTCATCTTCGATAGCCGTCATGCAGTGCTCCCACATCATTAAAGCTTTACGTTCCTCTTCATTGAGCTCGTTGTGAGCCGCGAAATCTAAGGCGCAATTCAGATATTGACTTTGAATCTCGAATGCGCTTAATTCTTCGCCACTGGCTAGTCGCACTTTACGGCGGCAGGTTATATCGTTACTTATCTCACGTATCGCCCTAATCGGGTTTTCAAGCGTCAGGTCGGGAAGCGATACTGTTGGGTCTTCCATCATCCGGAGCAACAAACAAGTTGCGCCTATCTTCAAGAAGGACGTATATTCACTCATGTTCGAATCACCAACGATGACATGAAGACGCCGATACTTTTCGGCATCGGCATGTGGCTCGTCTCTTGTATTGATTATCGGTCTACTTCTCGTTGTAGCGCTGGACACTCCCTCCCAAATATGCTCGGCACGTTGGGCGATAGAGTACGAGGCACCCTTAGTAGTACTTTGTAAGACTTTCCCTGCGCCCGTATAGATTAGCCTGCTGACTAGGAAGGGGATCAATGTCTCTGAGTAGCTAGTAAAGTCTTCGTCACGCAGAGTCAAATAGTTCTCGTGACAGCCATAGCTATTGCCAACGCTGTCTGTATTATTCTTAAACAAGTAAATCGTCGTTCCTGTAATTCCTTCCTCAGATAATCGCAACTCTGCATTTTCGACTAGCTCTAGAAGAATCTTCTCGCCGGCGCGATCGTGAGAAATAACATCCTTGATGGAATCACACTCTGGAGTTGCGTATTCGGGATGGGAACCGACATCAAGATATAGCCTTGCACCGTTCTCGAGAAACACGTTGCTTGAACGTCCCCACGATACAACTTTACGGAATAGATATCGAGCTACTTCGTCGGGGCTGAGACGCCTTTGCCCCCTCAATGTACAAGTAATACCGTACTCATTCTCAATTCCAAGGATTCTACGCTGCACGTCACCTACACCGACTTGTGGAACCAGAACATATTAAAAGAACGCATCTATCCTTCCAAGGCTGACTGTACTTCAGGATCATCTAGACGCATAAAGCAACGACGCTCCCCGCCTGCTTCCAGGAGCGCTACCTCCAGGGTTGCAGCTTCCAACACTTGACTACCTTCTGCTAATGCATCGGTTGCCAAGCGGATTGCCTGGTTCCGATTAAGGCCTTCCGCATAACCATCTTGAAGTCGGCTTCTAACTGCCTCCGCATCTCCTCCAATAGAACAAAACCCGTGCTCGTCTACAACTGTTCCATCGTACTGAACTCGGTACAACTCGTTATTTACAGCATCTACGCCGAGTTCAGCAACTACTATTTCCACTTCCATTGGCTTCATTTCATGCGTAAAGATTTGGCCTAGCATTTGTGCATACTGATTAGCTAAACTGCGGCCGTCGACATCTTCTCTGCTGTATTGAAAACCTTTCAATTCTGCGTGTCGCACACCAGCTATACGCAACTGGTCAAATTCGTTGTAGCGACCAACTCCGCCAAAGCCAATCCGGTCGTATATCTCTGATATTTTCCGGAGCGTAGAACTCTTATTGTCGGCTACAAACGCGACTCCATCCTTGTACTCAAGCACTACCAGACTCCGGCCGCGAGCGATGCCTTTGCGGGCATAGTCTGCGCGATCTTGCATCAACTGTTCGGGGCTGACATACATTGGCATGCTCATGCTTCGCTCCCATCACCGTTTAGTTCTGATTGGAGGTCCGTAAAGACGCCCGCAGACTCTTCGTCCGAAAGCTGACGGAAACCTTGCGCTGATACCACAGCAAGGATCGGGTAAATACCGCGTATGGGGTCCGGTCCACCTGTAGCACTATCTTCATCCGCTGCATGCCAGAGTGCCTTGACCGCAAGTGATAGTGCCGCGTCCGTTGACATCGATTTTTGAAAACCTAATTTGATAACGGTTCCAGCGTGTAAACTGCCGGATCCGCTGGCGGCGTATTCTTGTTCTTCGTATCTACCACCTGTTATATCGAACTGAAACAAGCGTCCAACATTTCGTCCTAGATCAAACCCACCGAAGATCGGGACAACCGCTAGACCCTGCATAGCCTGTGGTAAATTTCCACGAATCATCTCGGAGAGTTGATTCGCCTTCCCGTCCAAACTAAGCGGTTTACCTTCAATTTTTTCGTAATACTCAAGTTGGAGTTGGAATACTCGGACCATTTGAATGGCAGGCCCAGCTGCGCCTGCAATCCCCACCGCTGAATGACGATCCGCAGCGAAGACTTTCTGCATATCCCGATGGCTTATTAAATGTCCACTTGTTGCCCGGCGATCGCCTGCCATTACAACACCTTCATTACAACGAATCCCGATAACTGTAGTTGCATGGCCTGCGTCGATGACTCCGGGGAGATCCTTAGAAAATGGTTCTTGGCCATCACGTTTCAGCAACTTCATAAAATCAGAGCCCGGATCATCGTCAGCTTGGAAAATTGATATAGAGCTCACTCGCCACCTTTCTGTACGTAGTTCTTCACAAATTCTTCAGCATTGGTTTCTAGGACGCCATCGATTTCATCAAGTAGATCATCTAATTCGCTTTTGATCTCGTGGCCTGCTTCGACTGGCGCTGATATTACCTCATCTACTTCTTCGGAATCATTATTTTTCCGACGTCGCTGTTCTCGTTCTGCCATCTCACACTCCCTAGGATTAACGATACTTGCTATTACTAATTTCCGAGTCTCCGAAGCAGCTCTCCTGCGTCCTCACACTCATCCAATAATTTACCCACATGATCAACCGTCCCTCTTAGCGGTTCTAAAGTCGGAACTCTGCGAAGAGCCTCAGAGCCGGTGTCGAAAACCATCGAATCCCAATTCGCTGCAACTACCTGCTCCGGGAACTCTTGAAGGCATCTACCGCGAAAGTACGCACGGGTAGTCAATGGAGGATTACTTACAGCATTCCTTACTTCGCTTTCCGAAACTAAGGTAGTTAAACCCATACGACGCGCTAGGCATTTATCTGGTCGTAAATCATGATATTGCAGATCTAAGGCCGCCAGTTTTGGATCATTCCACTGAAGCTGATGCCTTTCCCTAAAACCCTCATAAAGTCTGCGCTTAGCTATCCAATCAATCTCGTTACTCAGTGCATCTGGCTTTGTATCCAAAGCACCTAGCACATATTCCCAGCGTGAAATCATATCATTCACGAGTTCGATGCCACCAAGGCTATCTGCACCGAAAACCTCTATATACCTCGACGCGTTTTCGAGGTATATCCATTGTAGGTCCAACGCCGATAGACGACGACCATCCTTCATGAGGTAAAGATTTTTAAAGTCTATGTCATAGCTAATCTCTCGAAGGTTCCGCACTGGTTCGGCTACCTCTGGGATATTAGATAGATAGTCATCATCTATCATGGCCAACACTATGGCGGTTAGACCAACTTTTAAATAGGTCTGTGTTTCGCTCATATTAGCGTCACCGATAATCACATGAAGACGGCGATATTTTTTGCTATCTGCGTGAGGCTCGTCGCGTGTATTGACGATTGGGCGCTTTAAGGTTGTTTCAAGACCAACTTCTTGCTCAAAAAAATCAGCTCTCTGGCTAATCTGGAAAACGCCGTCCGTGGAAGTCATTCCTGAAAGCTCTGACCCGATTTTTCCAGCTCCGCAAAAGATTTGTCGAGATACAAAAAAAGGAATTATCTGGGAAATAATCCGACCAAAGGGCGCATTCCTATCCACCAGGTAATTCTCATGACAACCATAACTGTTACCCTTGCCATCGCTATTGTTCTTATGAATTATTAACTCTTCGCCAGGAGGCAACAACTTGTTCGCGACGTCCATAGACTGAATTAGAATCTCTTCGGATGCACGATCATAGATAAGGCACTGACGGGCATCGCTGCACTCGGGGCCGGATAGCTCAGGGTGAGCATGGTCAACGTAATATCGCGAACCATTTGTAAGCACAGCGTTAACTAAATGGCTCTCAATCTCTGGCGCAAGTGCATCAAATTCGTTAAAACCGCGCGCGTCAACACCAGGTTGTTCTCCTTCAAAATCCCATGCAACCTTTCGTTCCAGAAAGCCATTCACATATGCATTGATAATCATCGACGATGCGGCGACCGGGTTAGAGTCGCCATCGGCCTGTTGATGTAGAATCCCGAATTCGGTCTCTATGCCTAAGATTTTGTGGACTGCCACACACTGACCCTATCTGCCAAAATTTGCACAGCATCTGATTTAGTCTAGAACCGAACCTGATGGCTAAAGATATTGGCCCGTCTGCACTCGCTCTATTTCTTTGCCACCTTCGCCCTCAAAATCATCTTTATTAGCAATAAGCGTCCTAATGAAGACAATTCTTTCGCCTTTTTTGCCAGCTATTTTAGCCCAGTCATCGGGATTAGTTGTATTCGGCAAGTCTTCATGCTCACGGAATTCTTGCCTAACCGATACCAGCAAATCGTCTAGTTTGATACCCTCGCTACCGGTCGCGATCGACCGTTTGATAGCATTTTTTTTAGCTCGCCGGACAATATTTTCGATCATTGCGCCCGAAGAAAAGTCTTTAAAGTACATGACTTCTTTATCCCCGTTTTGATAAGTCACTTCGAGAAATCGATTATCTTCATCCTCGCGGTACATTTCCTCAACTGTTCGCTCAATCATCACAGTCACTGCCTTTTGCGGATCGCCACCGCCAAGTTCATCTATCTCGATGGCATCTAGGGGTAGGTCTGTCATTAGATAAGTAGAAAAAATTGAATTAGCAGACTGCTCGTTGGGCCTTTGTATCTTAATCTTTACGTCAAGTCTGCCCGGTCTCAATATCGCTGGATCAATTAAATCCTCTCTATTAGACGCTCCGATAACAATAACATTCGTCAGTCCCTCGACTCCATCTATCTCTGCCAGTAATTGCGGTACGACGGTTGATTCCATATCTGAACTAATTCCGGTACCTCGAGTGCGAAACAGTGACTCCATCTCGTCAAAAAATACAATTACTGGCCAACCTTCGCTCGCTTTTTCACGCGCACGTTGAAAAATTTGCCGGATTTGGCGCTCTGTTTCTCCGACATACTTATTTAGAAGTTCCGGGCCTTTAATGTTTATGAAGAAGCTGCGTGCTTCCTTGTCTCCCGATAGGACAGCTACTTTTTTTGCTAGAGAATTAGCAACTGCTAA
>PCCJ01000012.1 GCA_002731665.1 Actinomycetota bacterium
ATGATCATGACGATCACGATGATCATGACGATCACGATGATCATGACGATCACGATGATCATGACGATCATGATGATCATGACAAAGATGATGCCGATCATGACGATCACGCTGGACACAACCACACCGGATCGGATCCACATTTTTTCACCGACCCATTACAAATGATTGAAGTTGTTGAGGGCCTCGTTGGATTTCTCACTGCAAACGTCGATGGTTTAGATTCAGACTTACTCAAGAGTAATGCTGACGGCTATGTCGCCCAGCTTCAGAAGCTTCACGCTGAGGTTGATGACCTCCTCGGAGAAATCCCGAGCGATAAAAGAGTTTTGGTAACTAATCACGAAGTGTTCAGTTATTTTGCTAAGCGATACGACTTCAAAGTAGTCGCAACAGTGATTCCAAGCTCAAGCACCTTGGACAGTGCTAGCGCCAAAGGGTTGGCTGAACTTATCGAAGTAATTGAAAGCTATGACGTTCCTGCCATTTTCGCTGATGTAGCATCTTCTGATGTGCTTGCTTCAACCCTCGCCGATGAGATAGGCGACATCAAAGTCATAGACCTTTACTCTGAGTCACTCGGATTAGAGGGATCTGGAGCTGCGACCTACTTGGACATGATCCGAACTAATAGCAGACTTATCTCAGAAGCCTTGACTGACCATAATGATCAATGATGTTGTGAAGTAATGGACTTTGTGACTGAGGCCTTCACACCTGCGTTCATGCAACGAGCGCTAGTTGGAAGCCTCCTCGCTGTTGTGGCAACCTCACTAGTAGGAACCTGGGTCGTTTTGCGTGGCCTAGCATTCCTCGGTGACGCGCTGGCGCACGGGGTTATTCCCGGAGTTGCGTTGGCAATCTTGTGGGGGTTCGATCCCTTAATTGGAGCATTTGTAGCTGCGCTCGTTATGAGTGGGCTTGTTACCTTTGTTTCGAATCGAACGGCTATGCGAGATGACACGGCGATTGGGTTACTATTCGTTGGAATGCTTTCGCTGGGCGTCGTGATTGTCTCACAGGCACAGTCATTTGCTACCGACGTCACAGCGATACTCTTTGGTGATTCATTAGGAGTTTCGCGCTCTGATATCAGGACTCAGCTGATCGCAGTCAGTTTCGTGGTTATTTGTATGGTGTTGCTGCATCGACCGTTTATTGCTTTGGCCTTCAACGAAGTTAAAGCTACAACTCTTGGGATGCGACCCAAGTTAGCTCAAGCTGCGTTGCTGGCACTATTGGCTCTCAGTATTGTGACAAGCTTCCAAACAATAGGTACTCTCCTAGTGTTTGGACTCATCGTCGCTCCTCCTGCTACCGCCACTCTATTAGTCAGTCGTGTTCCGGTTATCATGCTGGTGTCCATGTTGTTGGGGGCCCTGGCGGTGTTCGTAGGCCTACTCTTAAGCTTTCATTACGGAACAGCTGGCGGGGCAACCGTCGCCGGTTTGTGCGTCTTAGAGTTTTTCTTGGTGTTGGCTTGGCGTTCTATAAAGGATATGGCACGAGGGTTCGGTGAACGGGCTGCTAAGTAGCTGTACTTGATGGCACGCTTAGTTAGTAAGTGGGCAGAATCGTTCCTCTTTTGCTCGTTACCGAAGAAGGGCTTTCTTATTTGTAATGGCGCTTGCGTCCTGCAGGGCTCCACTATCAACGAGTAACGATCAAACTGCCTGATCTGCATTGAGTGTTGCGAAATGTGGGGTAGAATAGTGAGCCATGTGGGAGCAGATCCAAGTCACTTATGAACTGAATATTATTCCCGGCAAAGCACATGATCTGCGAGAAATTGCGAAGGCGATGGTTGCCCTCAACGACGCTGAGGAACCAGGCACCGTCAGGTATAACGCGTACATGAATAAAGAAGAGACCGTTTTTACCTTCTTAGAGGCATTCAGTAATTCAGAACACTTCCAATATCACGGGGAAAGATTCGCTCAAGGTAGTTTTGTTCACCAGATTGTTGAGCGAACAGATGGCGGCCGGCTTTGTGTTTTGGGGCCGGTTTCAGAGAGTTTTAAAGACTGGGCTGCTAGAGCTGGCTTTGAGATTGAGTATTTTGATTTAATTAGTGGGTTCAACCGTTAGAGAGCCTTCTGATTTCAGGTCCTACTCCAATTGGCCTCTAGGTGATGACTGCACGCGCTTGGCTGTGAGGGGCGGCGACGTAGTTACGAGTGCGGCTTGGAGGGCGTCGTCGAAGATACATTGCCCGTCTAGTAGAGTTCGTTCCCGTCTCGCCATGATGCGAACCTGGCTTCCATCTGAGTCACTGTCTCATCGGACGTGGTTTGGTCGCCTAAGCATTCAGCGTAACTTGCCAGACCCTGGATATCAGGCCATTCGCTAGGAGACCACAGTTTCGATCGGATTACTGATTTCCCGCAATGGAACATGATCTCGTCGATAGTCACGACTAGGGCTAATCTTGGGGGTCGTTCCACCACTGCCATTGTGGATAGTAGGTCAGGATCAGTAACGATCTGGCCTGTGCCGCTGACCCTAAGGACCTCGCCCCTTCCTGGGACGATGAACATAAGACCGACTTGAGGCTGCTGCAAGAGGTTGTTCAGCGTGTCAAGTCTGCGATTGCCGGGACGGTCAGGAATGGCCAACGTTGTGTTGTCGAGAATTTTAACAAAACCCGGAGGATCACCCTTGGGGGACAAGTCCATATTCCCGGCCAAGTCAAAGCTAGAGATCACAACGAAAGGGCTTCTCTGGATCCATCGACGGCAGTGTGTATCAAGTGCTGATAACACCTTAGTTTCCTGAGCCGGGCGGGGCGCCGGCACGAGGCGACGAAGATTCTCGGCGGTTGTTATTACATGTTGTGGATCAAACATGCTTCCATTGTTGCACCTAGTGTGATTATGTCAACGTCTACTCCATGGCTGTCATTGGGAGAATATTGCCAATGCTTCGGCCGGTTCAAGTAAGTAAATGTGCGCGACATAGTTTTGGGTAATTCTATAATCAGTCTTCTCTTTGAGGATGCGCTGGACACTGTCCAGCGACTATTTTGTGAGAGGACCTTAAGGTGACAGCGAACATGTCACAGCAACCATATGCTTAAGCAGTCCCAGGCATGAAGTCTAAGTAATGAGGTTTTGCCTCCATATCTGTGGTGTATCGGACTTTACCTAATCGTCTTTTGGGTAAAACCACGAAGTTTTTTTGTGCAAACACCGAATAAGGTGAGAAGAAATATGTAGGTGGGTCTGGTTTATCGAATGGGACGTAAAGACAAAAGTTTAAACAAACACATTCACAGCCACAACCATGCCTCAGCTCGATCTTCGATGGATTTTGATGGCCGGCGGCTAACTATTTTTCGGTGGTTGTTTGTGCTAACAGCGTTAGCTGGGTTTGCCACGATCGTAGGACTTGTTGCATTGTGGCCTGATGGCAGAGGGCAAGAAGACATTAAAGAAAATGCTCTAAAAATCGGATTGGTCTCAGAGCTGCTTAACGCCACGGTAGAGGAGGTTGAAGATAGCGTCTGCTCTTATTCAATTAGCGGTGAAATTGAATTTTGTCGAAACGTTTTGATCACGGTTCATGAAGGATCTGAAGCAGGTTCGCTCGTTGCTTTGCCTGAAGTGAATACTTCATTTGACCGCACCTTCCCCAAGCTTTCGGTAGGCGAAGACATAATCGTTGGTTATCACCAAGATATTAATTCTTACTACTACGAAGATCGTGACCGCCGAACATCACTATGGTGGCTAGCTTTACTATTCGCCGTTTTTGTTGTCTGCCTAGCCAGAACGCGTGGCTTGCTAGCCCTAGTTGCAATGGCTGGGACAGTATTGGTTCTTGTGAAATTTGTTGCTCCGTCGGTTCTTGACGGTAACGACCCCGTGCTGGTGTGTGTGGTCGCAGCAGCGTTAATCGCATTTTTCAGTCTCTATCTCACACATGGTTTCACGGTCATGACAACAGTGGCGCTTGCAGGAACTCTTATTGCTTTAGGTTTTACCTTAGGGATCTCTTGGATATTTTTTGAACTTGCGTCTTTCAGTGGTTTTTCTAGCGAGGAGTCACTTGTTTTGCCATTGCTATCGGAAAGCCTTGACTTGCGGGGCCTTCTTCTAGGGGGAACGATCATTGCGGCGCTGGGAGCCCTCGATGATGTGACCGTTACTCAGGCTGCGACGGTTCTCGAGCTGAGTGCACAAAATAGTCAGATGTCAGCACCACAGTTAGTTAGGTCAGGGCTAAAAATTGGTAGAGAACATATAGCCTCGACAGTGAACACTCTCCTGCTTGCATATGTAGGTTCCAGTATTCCTCTTCTGCTGCTGTTCGCCGTTTCAGATCAGCCACTTGGGCTAGTTGCGAATTCTGAATTAATCTCGATCGAAATAGTCCGTACCTTGTGCGGTTCGATTGGTCTTGTGGCCGCTCTTCCTCTGACAACTTTTCTTGCTGCTTTTCTAGTGCGCAGCGCTGCAAGGACAACCCTCAATGATCGAGATAATAGAACTGAGTAATGAGCCAGTTAATTTTGGTGAGAAATTCTAATGAGTGATTTTGTAGCTCCTTTTGAACAGAAAGTCCTGCTTCTACAGCAAGCTAAATGAGCGTTTAAACTTTCGGTGAAGCGAGTGTCATGCGATTAGATTTGATAATTTTGCGGAGTGATAAATTTCATGAAGCGTTGTGGCTTGTGTTTGGTGGCTGCTTGTTTGGTGGCTGCTTGTAGCTCTACCTCTAATGATTTCGCCGGTGACCCGCAATCAGAGGAATTAATCCAAAAGGTGGATCATGAAGACGAAATGGACCATGAAGGACACGCACATGGTCACTCAACACTCAGAGAATTCGTAGGAGCTAGTAGACCTAAATTGAATGTAGAGGTGACAGCAGATCCCGTTAGTGGAGTGAATGTACATGTAACTTCTGATCTCCAGGTAGAACCATCTGCTGCTTCAAGTGAACATGTAGATGGGCAAGGGCACTATCACCTGTTAGTGAATGGAGTAAAAGTTCTACGCTTCTACAACGAATGGATTCACTACTCTGAGTTAGCGCCCGGTGATCACACTGTGGGAGTTGAACTTGCTTCTAATGACCATTCTATCTATATCTGGGATGGTAAGAAGGTTTCGGTCGAGACGTTCATCAGCCTTAAAGAGCCCAAAGAACATCATCACCATTCAGATGATTTCGTAGAATTTGTGGGAGCTTCGCCAACATTAGATATTGAAGTGATAGAGGATAAAAAGTCTGGCTGGAATGTTTATGTTGAGCTTGTCGGAATGCTGATTGACCCGGTTATGGGCGACGGCAATCATGTTGATGGGGCGGGCCATTTGCATCTTTATTTGAACGGAGAAAAAACTGCTCGGCTATATGGGACAGCTACCCATATAGATAGCTTTCCAAATGGAAAAGTCGAGGTAATGGTGGCGCTCTACAATAATCTGCATAAACCTTATGCGGTTAATGGCGAGACCCTTTCTGCCACTGCTTTAGTCGTGAACACTGGGTAGTAGCTGAAGCTACTTTCGATTTATCTGTGTCGGAAGATGGCTGAAATAGCTATTTCCATATCATTGATATAGGTAAATTTTTGGAATTCTTTCCGGGTGTCGGAGAAGTTGTTATTCCATCGTTTACTCAAGTCCTATATGCCCTTAACTGTGACGTCGTGCTGTTGCCTTAAAACCAGTTTTACCGAGATGCAAGAGGGTGAGGTAGCTAGGTTGAGTTTTCGGCAGGTTCGTGAGTTAGATGTGAAGCAGTCACTATTGTTTCATTTCCTCGGCCACAAAATTATCCGGTTTTTGTAATGGTCTCGATTCATCACAAAGATGCAGCTAATGTGCGTGAGCGATGACTGACTTAGCCATTGAAGCATGCGGTTTAATCCGCGATTTTGGGTTGAAGCGTGCAGTTGATGGAGTCGATCTAGCTGTCTCGCGAGGAGAGATTTACGGGTTCTTGGGTCCGAACGGTGCTGGAAAGTCAACGACAGTGCGCTTGTTGTGTACGTTGCTTACTCCAACTGGCGGTTCTGCGCGAGTGGCAGGGCATGACGTGGCTTCGCAGGCAAACGAGGTGCGCATTCGGATCGGTTTGGCGCTTCAGGAAGCAGCTTTAGACGAGAAGCAGAGTGGTCGTGAAATACTTGAGTTGCAAGCGCGTCTATATGGCCTTGAAGCATCCACCCGACATGAGCGTGTTGATCGCGCAATTGAATTGGCCGATATTGGAGATGCCATCGATGATTGGGTTCGAACTTATAGCGGCGGAATGAAAAGACGTTTAGACGTCGCAGCAAGTCTAATTCACGATCCAGAGGTGCTGTTTCTTGATGAACCGACGACTGGCTTAGACCCAGTAAGTCGAGTCCGAGTTTGGGAGGAAGTGCGGCGGCTGAATGAGTTACATGGTGTGACGGTGTTCCTGACGACGCAATACTTGGAAGAGGCCGATGCGCTGGCGCATCGGGTTGGCATCATTGATCAGGGAAGAATTATTGAAGAAGGAACTCCAGCTGATCTCAAACGAGCCATAGGCGCTGACGTGATTGTGGTGGAACTCGAAGACGAACTGGAACTTGCTGCCCACACAGTCAGAGCACTATCAAGAGTTGATGATGTAACGATTGGTAGCCGTGGGCTAACAATCTCTACTTCAAATGGGGCGGCTCTAGTGGCCGAGATAGCGATTGCCCTGAATGAAATCGGCGTACCTTCTGTATCTCTCACTGTGCGTACCCCGTCACTTGACGATGTGTTCCTTCGCGCTACGGGCCATAGACTATTGAATGCGAGTTCGTAATGATTGTGACCGAGAAGCCGCTCGTTCAGAGAGTCGGGTTTTTCTCTGATACTTGGACCATCGCTAGACGCGCAATTCGAAGTTTGTTGAGAGAACCTGAATTCATCGGTCCAGCTTTAGCTATTCCGATTTTCTTTTTTGTCGTCAATATCGGTGCCTTGGAAGCATTTGTCGAACGGCAGGCCGGAATCGACTATCGAGCTTTTCAATTACCTGTTGGGATTGTGTTTGCCGTTACGGGAATCTCGCGCGCCAACATGCTCGTTACCGATATTCAAACTGGATATCTTGATCGCATGTTAGTCACTCCGATCCGACGGGTGTCCCTGCTTTTGGGACTGATGATTGCGGACGTTGTGTTGGCCTTGGCTTTGGCGACAGTCGTATTATTGTTGGGATTTGCTGTTGGTGTGAACTTTGGTACCGGTGTGGCGGGACTCGCTATATTCGTTATTCTCGCGATGGCATGGAGCCTTGCGTTCACAGGGTTTCCTTACACGGTTGCCCTGAGGACAGGTAATCCGGCAGCTGTTAACTCTGCGTTTTTGATTTTCTTCCCGTTCGCGTTTCTCACTCCCAGCATGCTGCCCCGAGAGTTGATGAGCGGGTGGCTTAAAAATGTGGCCGCTTGGAATCCTGTTACTTATCTCTTGGAAGGTATGCGGTCGGTGCTGTCAGAGGGGTGGGATATTGGTGCACTCATGAAAGCCTCTGCGGCGATCTTGGGTCTGGCGATCATAACTTTCACTATGGCTTTTCGTTCTCTTGCCCGAAGAGTAGCAACGGGTTAACGAGCTACCGTTGGATATCGACTCATCTAGCGGATGCGCCTTACGATACGAATTGTAGAGGTAATTCTTATCGTCAGATGTTTTGGACAATACGCATAGACACCTCTCTCGAAGAAGTTCCACGCGTTGCTGCATAGCGCTTGTGATCGGCTTGGCTGCAACTCACTATGGTTGCCTGCTACTGCACGCAACCATAGTGAGCTGATGACACGTGTCGTGAGTATCGTCGCAATACTGAACCCTGCGGAATCGTACTCGGCAATTGCTTTGGCTCGATTGTCATCATTCGTTTCTGCATCTCGCTGTCGTCGATCGCGACATCAAGAGTCCGGTTAACGGGATCGATAATGATTGTGTCACCATCTTTCACTGCTGCTAGCGGACCGCCGTCAGCCGCCTCTGGGCAAATATGTCCGATGAGGATCCCGTGGGAGACGCCACTGAAACGACCATCAGTGATGAGAGCGACTTCCTTGCCTAAACCGCGTCCTTGCAGCTCGATTGTGAGCATCACCATTTCTGGCATACCCGGGCCACCCTTGGGGCCGACGTTACGCACCACAACCACGTCGCCGGGCTTAATAACTCCGGATTGAATCGCCGTCATTGCATCGGGCTCGTTTTCGAAAACTTTGGCGACCCCTCGAAACTCGCCTGCCTCGAGCGTCTTGCCACCAAGTTTTAATACACAACTCTCCGGCGCTAAGTTCCCGTGCAGGACCGTGATGTGGTTGTTCGGTTGAGCTGCTGGGCTCTGCACCGATTGCAACAGGTCTTGGTCCTGTAAATCAGCGAGCGAAGCTACGTCAGATAGGTTCTCAGCGACAGTTTTTCCAGTGACAGTCATAGCATCACCATGTAGGAAGCCGTTATTTAGGAGCTCTTTCATTACGACCGGCACTCCTCCGAGTTCGTGCAGGGTAACCATCGAGTATTGACCGTGCGGCTGAAGATTTGCAATGAGCGGCACCCGCTCGCCGATCTCCTGGATGCGATCGATG
The DNA here is from genome assembly GCA_002731665.1 of Actinomycetota bacterium. The sequence continues at coordinate 8,585 of PCCJ01000012.1, forward strand.
GTGAGAGCTACTTCTGCATCGCGAGCGATCGCTAGCAAATGCAGGTACATGTTGGTTGAGCCCCCCATAGCGTAGGCCGTGATGATGGCGTTCTCAAAGCCTTTCACATTCATAATATCTCGAGGTCGAATATCGTTTTGGATCAGGTTGTATAGAGCTTCGGCGGTCGCCTCAACCTGAGCCTTCACGTCATCGTGGATATCGCTTGCGGCGTCATAGTCGGCTGGGTGCGACGCACCTCGCGGCAACATCATTCCCATTGCCTCGGTGATTGTGCTCATGGTGTTCGCTGTGAACATGGCACCGCAGGTACCACTTCCGGGCATCACGTTCCGTTCAACCTCGTTGAATTCTTCTTGAGTGATCCGATTAGCTCGCATTGCTGCTCGTGCTTCGGCCCAGTCGAGAATAGTCAGGTTGTTACCTTTGGATGCCCATGGCTCAATGCTAACGCACCCGGGTGAGCTAGTTCCTGGGTAAATAACGAGTCCGAAGTCGTTAGTGCGTGCCAGGGGCATCATTGCTGCCGCGCCCGTCTTATCGCAGCCTGAGATAACAACCATAGCTTCGCCATGATGTGCCCGATGCCCGATCTCGAACGAGTCGGCGATTATGTCTCGTGACACGAGGCTGTAGCTGGCGTTGGGTGAACCTTGAGTGAGTGCATCAGAGACTGCTGGAGCGCCAACGACTAACCCTTGTCCTCCGCGCGAAGAAATCGACTCCGAAAGTAGGTCTGATATGCGTTCGACTCTGTTGTTGCAGCGATGAGCATTTGTGTAGGCCCCCGCTACTGTAACGATTGTGTTTTTTGTGGCGATAGTCTCAGGCTCAAAGCCTGCCGCCCTCAACTCTAAGCTTGCCCGTTTCCAATGATTACCTGCCATCTTCTTATACTACTTTCCAAAATTAATGGCGTCTGACGCGATCGAATAAGACGAGGGAGGCTTGTTTAGGGTAAAGATAAGCGTGTCAGGTATAAACGGAAAGCTAGCTAAGGCATGTTTTTGTGCTTGCCAGTAGCGCTTGATGGGCTTATGGCGCCGTTGCGTTCACCCGCAGGAAATCATGGACAACGTCGCACGGGTTTCTCTCTGACACACAAAAAGTCAACATGCTTTTTGCAGTAGGGGCGTAGCGACTGCCGGAGGTAACGGTAGTTGCTACGCAGGTTTGTCTCAATAACCGTTGAGTCTCATATCAAAAATCAGTTCTCCAACTATCAGCTGCCAGGATTTGGGAGCACTCCGGAATGACCTCGTGTCCGACACGGGTGATCTGTTCATGAATTTCTTCAACCTCGCCAGAAGGGCAATCCATCTTCGCGACGACTAGGGAATAGCCTGCGGTTGCAAATTTTTCTAAATCTTCAAGTACTTGCTGAGCAGTTCCAGTGCATATTTTCCTAGGCGTTTGGTGGGCGAGGGAATCATCGCTGTCAGTGACTCTCATAGTCGTGGCAGCCATCATGATGAAGGTCGAGGGGTCTCTTCCAGCTTTGTCGAGGTCGGCTTTGACAATGGCCTGGAGATCAGCGTGACGGTTCGGATCAGCGAAGGGGTCAAGAAACACTGGATAAAAACCGTCGCAATAAGCTGCCGCTCGACGCGCTCCGAGCGGAGACATCCCTCCATAGATAATCGGTGGGTGAGGCTTCTGTGAAGGCTTGGGATCCATAGAAACGTCCGAAAATGAATAGTAGTCACCGTCAAAAGAAACAAAATCGTCTTGCCAACTTCGCTTGTAAATTTCGATGCATTCAACTGTTCGTTTCCCGCGCTCAGCAAATGGAATACCAAGCGCATCAAACTCTTCTTCCATCCAGCCAGCCCCAACTCCTAGCAGAAGACGGCCTCCAGACAGCACGTCCACCGTGGCAAACTGGCGGGCGTCGCTTAAGGGCGCCCGATAGGGCGCAACGAGGACACTAGTACCGAGCTTAATTCTGGTCGTGGAAGAGGCAACTGCTCCCATAACAACTGCACCATCAAGCATCTCGTGTCGCGGGGAATAAGAGCGGGCCCCTGACTTGTTAGCGATATGGGCGCTATTTGTTTCTGTAGGCATGCACACATGGTCAGGAAACCATATGGAATGAAAGCCGTTACGTTCAGCAGTTTGTGCAATCGCAACAGGCTCAAGATTTTCTCCGGGAACGCTTCTGGTGTAGTTGTTGTCATTGTCTCGGTAACCGACACCATGGGTGTTTGCATATAAGCCAATTTGCATACCACAGACTCCTTCTAATAGTGCCGTAATCATGGCAGACCTATCTCTGTTATGTAGTTTGGATCCGATTAAGAAAGAGTTAATTGTCACAGCCGTTGTTGATCTACGGTTACCTTGGTAGCCGGACAACAAGAGTGCGACTTGAGACTAAACAAAGTCGGGCCGTTCTAGGATAGTGCGTTGCATGACTACATAGGTATTGCAGAGCTTCTGGCTTTGAGGCTTTCGTCTCTATGGTTGCTTTTGAGACGATTCAAGGTCTCAAGCGAAACTTCTGGTGGGAAACATCTACACTTCTGGAGTCAGTCGTAAGATCCAGTCGTTGGATGCAAATGGATAACTGTGAGTACTCCCGTAGGATCGTGATCGAAATCCCCGAAGAAACCTGAGGAGTAATTACGATGGTCGGGCGGCTTGAAGCCAAAGAGTGGGCGAAAGAGCATCTAAAAGGATTGTTTTCAAGTCCGTCGGCGCCTTTAACGCAAGATTTTAAACTGGACGACGCAGGCGTCATCACAAATGTCGAGCGCGTAATCTCCGTTGGTGCCAGTGGAGTGGGTTTTGGTTTCCTTGATGCGTGGGGCCTCACCATAGCGCAGCGAAAACATGTTATGGACCTGATCGCAAACGCGACCGGTGATCGTGCGATGTGCATCTTCTATACCGCTGATCACAGCGTGGCTGAGACAATTGCTCTCAGCCACCATGCAAAGGAAATCGGAGCGGAAGCAATCATCTTATGGGTGCCCTACGAATGGGCGACGTCGCAGGACTTGATGCACGACTACGTCGAATACGTCGCTGGGAAAGTTGACATCGCGATCATTGCTTTCAACACCCCCCATTCTGGCATGACAATGACGCACGAAACCATGATGCGTATAGCGAAAATTCCGAATGTATGTGGCATCAAGAACGCGATCAAGGATCCGCAGCACACCATCCGGGCAATTGAGATGTTCGGCAACGAGATCGTGCTGTCATACCCGTTTGAGGAGCAACTACTAGAAATGACTACCGAGCACGGTCAGCAGGTTCTACTGGGATCAACCAGCGTCTATCTAATGCAAAGCCCCGAGAGACAGCCAATTTTGGACTACCTGCGTCTTGCACAACAAGGTGACATGGCGGGGGCCATCGACATCCATGACGAACTGGCGCCTCTCCGAAAAACGTGGAGCAAAATTTACGCCGGTTTGTGGAACGAGAATAAAGCCGTTCACCCCATAGGCCTGATCAAATATTGGATGGACATATTAGGTATGGCTGGTGGGCCGCTGGGACCACCAATGCAGGAGCTCGATGAAGCAGCCAAGGTAGCATTCCGCGAACAGCTAGATGCAGCAGGCTGGGAGCGACTGCTTTTCCCGAGCCGCTTTTGATGGGACCAAAGTATCGAAGAGGAACTAATGACAATGCTAAAAGATAAGACGGTTATCGTGACGGGCGCAGCGGGGGGCATCGGTCGAGCTATCGCTGAGGAAGCCGGACATGCGGGTGCCCGATTGGCGCTAGTGGATGCTGACGCGACGCGTCTGGAACAGACGACTATGGAAATCCGAGCCAATGGTGTAGCCGTTCTACCCTTGGTGGTGGATATGACCGACCGCTTATTATGGCAAGGGAGTATTGATGACATCGCCACCGAGTTTGGCAGTATCGATGCGATGGTAAACAACGCCATGTGGGTCAAATACGAGCCGATGGCTGAGGTTCGAGAAGACGTTTATCGGCGCCAGATGGCGATCGGTCTTGACGCGGTCTATTGGGGCGTGCAGGCGGTAACTCCGCACATGATCGCGCAGGGATCCGGCAGTATCGTCAACATGACATCGCCTGCATCAGTCCATGGGATTCCCAATGGGTCAGTCTATGCAGCGATCAAAGGAGCGATCTCAGCGCTAACGCGACAGTGCGCTGTTGAACTAGGACAAAAGGGTATTCGTGTAAACGCCGTTGCTCCCGGTCCGATGCCAACGCCTGGCACCATGAGCGTCGTAGACGAGCAAGGGTGGGAAAAACGCTTAGCGACAAGTCCGTTAGGTCGCCTATCCACCCCAGAAGGTGTGGCTAAGGTCGTTGTGTTTCTGGCATCAGATGCGGCAGATTGCGTTAATGGCGATGTACTATTTGCGGATGGAGGCCGCTCGATCTCGAAGATGTGATCCCCGTGGCATATTCTCGAGAGGGCCTTATTGTGCGCGAAAATGTGGAATTTAATGCGCTGGACGGCACGGTGCTTTCTGGATTCTTCTATACGCCGGAGACTGGCAGAGGACCATTTCCAGCAATCGTTCTCAGTCATGGTTTCGGCGCAGTCAAAGAAATGGCGCTGGGCCTCTACGTCGATATTTTCTGCGATGCCGGATTTGCTTGCCTTGCTTATGACCATCGGAACACTGGATCCAGTGGTGGGCCGCTTCGTGGCGAGATAAACCCGTGGGAGCAGATATCTGATATGCGCGATGCGATCACCTATATAGGTAATCGCGAAGAGGTGAACACTGATCAGATTGGTTTGTGGGGGACCAGCTTCGCCGGCGGCCATAGTCTGGTAGTGGCTGCAACCGACCGGAGAGTCAAATGTGTTGTTTCAGTGGTACCGACAATTAGTGGGCACCAAAACACGATCCGGGCCCTAACGACTAATGGCTACGCTGATTTCATTCGGGATGCAAATGAAGAGCGCAGCGCTCGCCAACGGGGTGAAGAACCGCGGATGATTCCAATTTCGTCGGAAGGTGATGAAAGCTATGAATGGAGTAAAATCGCAGGCGCTGGAACGACGTATGTTAATTCTTGTACCTTGCTGAGCAGATCATTTCGCGATTCCTATGAGCCGGGCAGTTATATCGCGACTGTTTCACCTACTCCATTGTTGATGGTATTGGGAACACATGACACGAAATGCCTAACTGATCTGCAGCTCGAGGCGTACTCGGCGGCGCATGAGCCGAAGCGACTAAAGATGTTCCCTGGCGGTCACTATGATCCGTATACCACCGAACTGGAATCTATCGCGTCTGCGTCTAGCGACTGGTTCGAAATGCATTTGAAATAGTGACAAAAAGCAGTTCAGCTTAAGATCATGTGAAGATCCCTTGAGCTGGTACTACCTGTGTAATTGGGGGAGTTCATGCAATTGTCGTCGAATGTTTGTGGTGAGGTAGATATCCCATTTCTTTAAATAGCTAGATAGCCGCCATCTACGGGTAGCTCGATGCCTGTGATGTAAGAGGCCTCATCACTCGCCAAGAACAGGTTTGCATAGGCCACTTCTTCGACTCGCCCTTCGCGTTGGGCCGGAATGGCAGCGATCCTGATACGGCGCGCCTCTGGGTCAGCGCTCATCATCGCATCCTTCATGGGCGGCATGATGCCGGGATGCACCGAATTCACGCGTATGCCGTCCGCTGCGAATTGTACGGCGGCAGACTTTGTTGCGAGGCGCACTGCACCTTTGGCGGCGTTATAGCCCATATGAACATAAGCCTGTCCCACGAACGCTGAGATTGAAGAAATGTTTACGATTGACCCTCGTCCGGCTTTCTGCATGATCGGGACGACGGCCTGCATGCTCAGGAACACACCCTTAGCGTAGATATTCATCTGCTCATCCCAGGTGTTGGTGTTCAGTTGGTCGGGGTGGCTGCCGCTAATGCCGGCGCTGTTGACCAATATGTCGATCTGGCCGTAGATAGAAATTGTTTCGGAAACAGCGTTCCTCCAGTCAACCTCACTTGAGACATCTAATTTTAAGAAATGAGCCTGGCCGCCGGTGTCAGTAATTTCTTCAGCCACCGCCGAACCCTGATCAATTGCCAGATCCGTAACGACTACTTTGGCGCCTTCACTAGCGAAAAGTTGAGCTGTAGAAGCTCCCATGCCAGATGCAGCTCCGGTAATAATCGCTACCTTGTCTTTCAAACGCATCTTCTGTCTTCTTTCATCCCTCGTCAGACCAGGTTAGGAAGACATCTTCCGGTTAACAACGCCCCCTAAACGCCGTTGCACAGAAGCTGACAAGAGTAACCAGTCAACCACTTTGGATAAATACGCCATCTGTCGAATGTTTGACAAAGGAATTCTTGTAAAAACTTGTCAACCAAAGTGCACCTTAGCTTTAGGTGCTCTATAGCCGGCTCGATCGTTGACAGCTAGCGGGACTTGAAGCTACTGTCCGCTTCGTGACCGGAAACTTTGCAGCGGTGATGGATTTGAGCACCAAAGGCGAGGATGTTTATGTTGGGCCACCGTCGCCAGATCGCGGTTTGCGAACTTATGGTGGGCAACTCCTGGCGCAATCGTTAGGTGCTGCGCAGCGGACGGTTTCAAGCGGTCAAGCTGTGCACTCAACCCACTCGTACTTTCTAAAAGCCGGTGATGCAGCTAAGCCCATCGAACTCAAAGTCGAACGGCTTCGAGACGGGCGCTCGTTCAGTCAACGTCAGGTGGTGGCGCGACAAGGAGAGGTTGATGTGTTCAGGAGTCTGATTTCGTTTCACGTTCCCGAGACAGGCCTTGAGTGGGAAGAGTCGATCACTATCGGTGTTGCCGCGCCGACAAACGAAGAGCCCTACACCGATTACAGTGATGTGATTGAAATGGTCCTACCATTGGAAGAACAGCCGTGGCCGGGCCGAGACCGCCCTATGGACGTCAGCTATATCAACCCTCCAACGGCACCGGCAGGTCAACCAGTGACTGAACCCCAACTTATGTGGATGCGAGTTCACGGCGAACTAGGAGACGATCAAGCTCTAAATGACTCTGGGCTTGCCTATCTTTCTGACCTTGGGATGGAACCGGTAATTGTGTTGCCCCACGGCTACCGTTGGAAAGACAGTCGACTTACGATGGCCAGTCTTGATCACGCCATGTGGTTTCACCGACCGGCCAGAGTTGACGACTGGATCTACTACGATCAACGAGTCGAGTCTACGTCGCGCGGTCGAGGTTTGGCGAGCGGCCGGTTCTACGATCGTGACGGGCACCTTCTTGCCACGTGTATGCAAGAAGGTCTGATGCGATGGAGCGGCTAACACACTGTCAGTTCATACCTAAAGTTCGGAAAACATCTCCAAGCCTCGATTTCACGAACTCCTTATCATTTTGAGCTGAAAACCTAAACCTCAACCAGCCGCTGTATAGTCCAATTGCTTGATGTTTAACCCTCATCAAGTCCTCCTTATCGGGAGAGCTAGCAGTTGATTCTGTTAGCAGCTCAGGGCCTCCCTTCGCGGAGGTTCTTTGCGTTTTAGGCTCCGAACCCATTGAGTTCTTCCGGATAGTCGAGTAGATATTTGGCTTTCAATCTCAAAGTAATCATGAAAGGTAACCCGGTTTATATAGATGCAGGTATTAGTTTTGTATCACTTGGGGCGTAATAGCAAACACTGCCTACCGTTGGTTGTGCACTAGCTAGCCGCCAATTTCATGGTCCCCTCCGATGCCCAAAGGTGCGCTTTCTCCGCCCGAGCGAGCATCGGCGACGACCTTCCGCAAAGTGAAAGGTGCCTGCAGGTCTTGCTGCGACGAGTTAGGTCCGAGTTCGCCAACGCGAAGATACTCGCCGCGATCAGCTGCTAGACGAAAGTCGCGTAGAGCGCCCGCCCGTTCACCGATTAATCCCCGAGCACCGAAGCCATGACCCTCATTGGTTTGACTGCCGGTAGTGGCTTGGAATCCTATGCGTTGAAGCAGCTTTTGACTTGCTCGTTCCAGTACCTCAGGCCGGACCGAGAGCATCCAGTTCTCTTGCTGACGCTTCCAGTTCGTCTGCATCGAGTTGAGCATCACGATCCGGGGTTGATCAGTGTGGTTAATGCCGGTTCCGTGAAGGATTCGCCCATCGGTCAGTGTGATAGATCCAGCTGGGGCTTCAAGATTAATGGCGGGTGGTAACTTGCCGACAGGTCGGCGTTCGCGCATTGCTTTCGAAAGCACATCGTGACTTCCTGGAATGAGAAGAGTTCCGCCGTTGTTCTGGTCAATGTGGCTGAGAGCTGTGAGGGTGTTGACAAGTGTTGGCTTCAACGCTTCAGCCGAGTCAGTCTGGTCTTGATGTAGAGCTTGCGGCACCCCTCCTTTTAGCGAGATAGCTGCGATGAGTGACGTACAGATCCAATCCGCTCCGAGGGCCTCAGTCATAAGCTGCTCGATGAGTGGGCCCCCTTGGACAAAGCTCGGGTCCTGCTCAATAAGCCCTTCGAAGCATCGACCTTTGTTGATGCAGCAGTTAATGTTCTGGCCGCTTGGCGTCTTCTGGGCGATACGAGCTCTTCGCTCGCCCTCAGCCTGTTCAAGAACGCGTTTGCGCATCTCTTCGACCTGGTCAGCGGCGATGGCGTTTTCGATGATGCAGTAGCCCCACTTGAGAAGATCTGAACGCAACTGGCTAATGTCTTTGGTGGGAGAGGGAAGTCCCTTGTCTTTCCAGTACGGGTGCTTCGAACTGGTGGTGGTGTCATAGTACGAGCCGGGTTTGAACTCCCACTTACCCCACTCCGAACCGCGCTGCGGTGGAACGAAGTAGATCTCAGGATTGTTTTCGAGGGCTGACTTCATCGGCTCTTTCGCCATGTCGTCTTTGTACATGAGAGCTTCAGGTGGTGACTTCGCTTCGATATGAGCGGGGTCGAACTCCGTTGGAATTGTTGTCATAGCTTTTCATCTCCAGAGCTAACAGGTCTTCTATCGTATTGGGTTTTGCTTGACTGGCCTTGCTGAAACGGTCGGGGATTAAAGTCGACGTTCGCATCGGTGCTCACCCTTAAAGCCGAGGTTAGAGCATGCGGGTCGGCTGATATCGCAGAGGAGTGAGAAAGAGTTGCGGCGTTCGTAGGCTGGGGGTATGGCTGACTCGGTGTTGCAGAAGTTCCCGCTGGCGTCACAATGGCCTACCGTTGACCCGTTTTTGTTCGTGGCTTACCACAAGGATGATTACCCGGCGAGTGACGGCGCCCTGGCGCCCGGCGTGTCGTTAGAGGAACGTCAAATCGGGAGCGACTTCTCGGGCCGAGATGGATGGAGTATGTATCACGGGCAAGCTGTGCCCGGATTCCCGCAACACCCGCACCGGGGATTCGAGACAATCACTTATGTGCGCTGTGGCTTTGTTGACCATGCTGACTCGCTAGGGGCCACCGCACGTTTCGGCGAGGGTGATACTCAATGGATGACTGCCGGGTCAGGGATTCAACACAGTGAGATGTTTCCCCTACTCGAGGATGATGCGCCGAATCCATTGGAGCTATTCCAAATTTGGTTGAACCTCCCGGCTGCAGACAAGATGGTGGACCCCTATTTCACGATGCTATGGAGCCACGTCACGCCCAGCGAGATGATCCGAGGAGCCAATGGTGAGGGCGCCGTGGATCTCACCGTCTTAGCCGGCAACCTCCGCGATCTTAAGCCCGCTGCTCCGCCGCCTGACAGCTGGGCATCCCGTGATCGCTCTGACGTAGCTATCTGGCACCTGTCCATGGAACCTGACACGCGCTTTGAGCTTCCCGTGGCGGCTGAGGGGTCGATCCGGGCGCTTTATGCATATGAAGGGTCAACCGTTACGATTGGTACCACCGAGATCGCCGCAGGAACCGGTGCTTTGATCCGATCAGACGAGATAATCGAGCTCAGTGCTGGGCCCGCAGGCATTGAGATCATTATTCTCCAGGGCCGACCGATCGGAGAGCCGGTCGCGCAGTATGGCCCATTCGTAATGAACTCCCAGAGTGAAATCGAAGACGCTTTTCGTGACTATCAAGCCACCCAGTTCGGTGGCTGGCCCTGGCCAAATGAGACGCCGAATCACGGAACAGCGGCGCGCAGGTTTGCCATCCACGCTGATGGCCGCTGCGAGGACATCTCTTAGTGCTAGATTCGCTTCGCTTTAACCGTGAAGTTGGGTTGTGGATAGACCACCAAATCTGCCTTCGAAGGGTCTTCTGCGTGGGTGTTTGGCGGGATCCTAATTAGCAAGCATGTTCGAAGAAAGCCCTTAAGCTTCGATTAGGGGAGTGAATGTTTAAGTGCAACCATCGAACTGAGCGAAATCGAAGCTCTTTCTGCGACACCGGGGTCCTCGAAATGAGAACCACTTTCTTGAAGGAGGAATATTGTCGGTCCGAGGAGCTCATTTCTTAGTATTTCTGCTCGATGTTCTACTTCAGTCAATATTTAGCTTACGGAGTAGCTCGCTGCTAACTCGATAATCCGCATTCTGTTCGGTTCGTGGCCGGGACCACAGTCGGTTAGGTCCTGTCAGAAAGGGTCAAATAATCTTCGAACAGTTTGATGTAAGTCCTGTAATTTGACTGCAGCTATGACCGTGGATTTAGAGAATGATGAGTCACTTGCGGCTCATGATAAATTTTTGAGATTGAGTAATTATTAGGACCCGCTATTGAACGATTTCCAGATGACACATAAGGTAATCCTTAACCTCTACCAAGGAAATCAAATGTCTCAAATCATTCACGTTGTGTTCCCGTGCCAAGAAGGGAAAGGCCCCGAATTGATTGAAATCCTTAGCGAAGCTCTTGCCGATACTCGCGCCTTCGAAGGCTGTGAGTCAATTGAGGTTTATAGCGATGACAGCAACCCTGATACCGTAGTTCTCTGGGAGAAGTTTGCTGTCAAAGCAAACCATCAGGCTTATCTGCAATGGCGCATGGATACCGGTCTCCCGGAGCTACTGGCCCCGGTATTGGCAGGTAATCTTCAGGTCACCTATCTCGATAGTCACGACATTTAAATACTAGAGAGCAGCGTCTGATAACTAAGATGTTGCGACGGCAGGCTAATTCTTGATGTTTTTTGTCGCAAGGAGAGCCTTAGTACGGCGATTCAGAATGTGTTACTCGGGCTTCAGGCTTGTGTCGGAGCACTAGAGGAGCCGGTAGTAAGTAAGCTTGAACCGAAGACTTAAGCAGATAATTCGGCCTTTCTAGTTGCCCACCTTTCTTCGCGATGAAGCAGGAGTTAATTACATTAAGAGAGGTTTGTCTCCTGAGAGCTATCTAGGACTTTGCGTTGTAGTTTCCACATCCCAGCTAGTAAAGCAATCGGAAGTAAAACGTACGGGTCTGCTAGGTGCCACCACTGTCCAGGACTAAGAATGTCACCGACAGCTGTTTGTATATCGTCCAAGCTGATATTGCGAACTTTTCTAGGCGCAGGCTCTCCTACTATGGAACCTACAGCAAAGGGCAATGATTGTAGCAGGGCTAGCAGGCCGACGGCTCCAAAGGCATAATGTGACCGAGGTCTGAGACCAACTTTTTTTACTTTTGGCTTACTTCCGGTCAGTGCCCCCGAGCGGTATAGAGCAACCAGCGCCATTATTGCGATGGCAGTAGCAATTCCGTTAATTGTGAAGTGCCACCAGACGCGATGACTTGAAAGTTCTGTGCCGCTCCAGCGCCCAAACATTGTTGAAGCGCCCCAACCAGTTCCGCTAGCGAAAACAGTGACAGTCAAAACTATATGTTCGATAAAATGAAGGCCCTGGAATAAGAGTGCTCCATTGACTGATCGCTGATTTGTTTTTGCAATGCGAGTTAGTACGAACATGGCGACAATGCCGGAAAGAAAAATTCCGTTGCCGATTAAGTGCAAAAGTTCAGCACCTCTTTGTCCGGCGGCGCCCTTCCCGGGCCAAAGCTGACACCAGTAGGCGAGACCGTCGACGCCAGTTTGTGCCCATGGCGTGAACCAAGGCTTCTTTTGTGGGTTAAGTAACCAATAGCCGACTTGAAGTCCATGTTCAAAAAAATGAAAGACCTGAAAGCCGACAGCACCCGCCACTACTGCAGCTAGAGCAGAACGCTTTCGTTGACCTTGAGTAAATATTCCTAGCAAAAGAGCTATTAGAACACCGCCACCGAGAACAAAAAGTGCGAGCCCTGAGAGGGCGCTTGGAACTCCCCAGCTCATGTGTATGTCTCCAATTTGTTTAGTGAATAAAAATAATTTTCAGCCGTTTTTAGGTTGCTTAAATCTAAAAACGCTTTGCGATCATATGACCGTATCAACATGATCTTACGCATCATCACATTTATCTCTTTAAGGCTATGTCGTGAATTAGGAGCTGGCAGTGGAAGATCACGCGATCCAGTAGAGACGACAATACTTGATCGGAAAGCATTATAACATTGAACTATGGACCCAGAAGAACAAGATGCTTTAGAACCAGGACCAACTTGGGCATGGGGCTGCGATATTACAGGGCGTCAATACACTATTACCTTTGGAGCTGTCGAAGAAATTTTTGAAGGTGAGCCGAGCGCTGCCATTTGGTACTCGAATCCGTCTGCGCCAGAGGATCATAATGAACAACCCATTTTGATGCCGATGGGGATGATGGTGGAAGCAATAGCAGAGGTATATGAACCAGAAGAGCTCCGAGAATTTTTTGATGACGTGACTTTACGGAAGGCTCGTGAGCAGTTTCAACGGTTAGTCGAAGATGAAGTAAACGAAACAAAAGTTGAGGACATTGAAGCCGAGGAACCGGTTACCGACGAAGCGAGTGTTTGGCTCGAAAAATTGCAGAAGAAAAAAGACGAGGGGATAAGACCACCGTTAGGAGGATTTATCGACGGTTCAAGTGAGAAGTGATACCTATAACGATCTAGCAGAGTTTGTTTAGGGGAGTCCTCCCTATTAAACGACTAAAACGCGCTGTTTCGCTGCGATCTTCCGCTTTTATGCTTGCGTTTTGGATAGGTCTGCGATGATCGAGATTCAACTGCATAGAGACGGTTATTATGGCTAATTTAGACAATGGTTTACCAATGTCGAAGGTATCTGATCGACCGCCCATCGTGCATTAATCGGGTTAGCTGATCGCGTCGATAGCCGCTCGGCAGGCTCGGTTAGAATCTTCGCTATTTTGAAACTGAAGGCGGTAGGTTAGCGGCTCATTATCGTCAGAAGGCACAGCAAGAAATGGTGGCTCAAGATCCATTATGTCTGTACTTCCGGCCGAACCAGAAGCTCTTATATAGTCCCCAACGAATGCGATACTGAGACGAGATGCCGCGTCTCCATGAGCCTCGGGGTGTTCTGAGCACCAGGCCTGCTCATCAAGTGTGAGTGCAGTTCCTGATTGCGTGGGACTTGAGGTGGTACCACAACCTGCAACAACTAACGCGAATAAACAGGATCCGACAAGCCGCAGAAAAATTTGAGGCACCTAAATATCCTAGGACCTCTATGAGAACGAATAACCGAAGCTACCTGGTATTTGACCAAGTTTCCTTTCGTAGCCGCCTCGCAAAAGTACAATTTATTTTTGTCGTGGAACCTAAATCTGTGCAGCGTTAATCCTAGGAATCCAAATGACATTTCGTGAGTTAACGATTAGTCGCCTGAGCAGAGCGGGTAAACATGTATTGCTAGTGGAATCAATTTCGGAGGTGGCCTAGGCTTATTTGAAGTGGGGATTAAAACGTCTAGGGGGCGAGATGGCACTTACTGAACTCTCGGCAGATGAACACGCGGCTGCAATGACGGAGTATGTGGTCGAACGCAATGTGGCGGCATTGGCACTTGGGAGCCGAGGGCGGGTACGTTATGGCGCCGATGGTAATCTCCACTCGGATATCCTCGCCGAGTTTGAGGCGAACGGATTCTACATTTTTGAAGGTGTTGTCGACAGCGAAGAAGTCGCTGAGTTGCGCGCTGCCGTCGAAGACACTATCCAACGCGCTCCATCTTCCCCCGATTCCATAACCGATTCGCAAGGGCGCCCAGCGCTTGGGCTTGACTACCCAATAAGGCCGTACATTTTTATTAAGCCTTTATCAGACCCTTGGGGTGGGACTGAACTGTTAAGTGGTCGGCATCCAGTTAAGTTCACTGAACCGACGCCTGATGACGATGCTCCTGACTATGTGGTTCATCTGATTTTGCAGATGTGCACCTCCATGCCTGCAGCTCTTCGTCTCTATGGACATCCTGAGCTTTTAAGCATTGCTGAGGCCATAAACGGGCCGGATTTTGTTCCATATAACGACTCTATTTTCGTAAAGAAGCCCGGAGTAGGCGGGTCGGTAGCATGGCATCAAGATGGAGCAACACATTGGGATAACCCTGAGTGGTATCCAGGCATTCATGGTTTCAACTTTCAGGTACAACTGTACGAGACGACTCCTGCTAATGCGTTGTGGATCGTGCCCGGCTCGCATAAAGAAGGGCGAATTGATATTCGAGAGCGCGTAGCAGCCAATGAAACAGGTGAGCGTCTGCCTGATGCCATTCCGCTTGTGACCAATGCTGGTGATGTGACAATTGTAAATCGGCAGATGTTGCACGGCTCATTTGCGAATACTTCCCCGGACCCGCGTGTGTCGATTACTTTTGGTTTTTACCCTCAATCGTCGGTGCTAGGGGTTTCTGGTGGACTTAACATCACCCTTGACGATAATAAGAGCGGTAAGAAAGTCTACGACGCGGAACATATCCGACGTCGCTCAGCAGTTGTTCAGGTGGCTGTAGACGCGCGACAGCAGGCTCGACCTGATGAACGCCGTTACATTTATGCACCCTTTGTTGGAGCAGAAAATAATTATCGCTATGGGCCTGAGACAATAGCGAACGTTCTTCGTGATTACACGCGCTATGACATCGCCATTTAACTCAAAAAGAGGCAGCAAATAGGTCACCTCGATGGGTACAAGNAAGCNCACAATGAATGTATGCCTATAATCCAATGNTCATTTAAACTTTAGGGCTTTTCNCTTAACGTAATAGCTATCTCACCNATGGCGAACAATTTGGGATAAATAGATTTTGTGCACGAAGACTAATATTNAGACTCNGAGCGCTTTGATTTTGAAGAGTAATCTGATCGTAAATCAGCTTNGTAAAAAATTCGAGATTGCGGAGATTGGGAATGCGATAAAAGCCCACGCTTATGCGGTTGAATTAATTCCATCAATTTGAGACGGTCATTTCTTCTAGGTGTCTAGGGCGATATCACTGGTCGTCTCGCCGAGTCATGCACAGATTGATTAAATGTCTACCTACTATTGAAGTTGATATGACATGATAGTTTCGTGAAAGAAACTGACCTTCTCTTTTGGGGCCATAAAGAAGTAGTCCACCCTGAATGGATAGACTTCAACGGACACTTTAACGCTGGTTACTATATGGTTTGTTTCGACGAGGCGCTAGAGCCTTTTATGGAACATATAGGGTTAGGGCCTGAACATCGAGAAAAGTATTCAGTGACCATTTTTTCTGCTGAAAATCATATCACCTACATTAGGGAAGTTCGCCAGGGAACCAATCTCTCGATCTCCACACAATTATTGGGAGTCGATCATAAAAGAATTCATGCACTGCAGACCATGTGGAACTCTGATGAAAATTTTATTGCTGCGACATGCGAAGTAATGGGATTGCATGTGTCAGAGAAAACCAGGCGCGTTTCAGAGATGCATGAAGATGTTTATACCCGCTTGAGAAGCATGATGCTCAAGCATCAAGAGCTTCCCACCCCACCACAAGTCGGACACCGAATGAGCGTGCCTAACCGATAGTTCAGGATTATCTCAAACTCAAATTTTTTAAGTGGTTACCAAAACTAAGCTATTTGGAATTGAGCGGTGGCGGCTTGAATCGTATTAAAAGGGCCGGCAGACAAGAGACTCAAAGCTCCTGGACTATGTGCTCGGAACTTCTCTGTCAGAAGATGGAATGCCTTCCTCCAGTGAAGCCTGGCCAGCGTAGCCTTCGAGTGTGTATGTGTAGGTCAGCGGAGGGCCGTAAGGATTGTAGCCAAGTTGGCTCGTCTGGTCTGAGTCATCAAATGCGGGCCGGTTCTCACCGGCTGGGTGTAGGGCGCCAGACTGGAAATGCCACATTCGCCATTCCGGTTGGCCGTTTCCATCGTCGCGGTGATAAATTTCGGTCGCCTTGCTACCAAATACTTCGTCAGCGTTTGCTGGTTCCCAATGATCATCTGACGTGACTGGGGAAACGCGCCGATACTTTAACTCACATATGAGCCAGGCGATGTCTCTACTTACTTCGAGGCGAACGATAGCGACCGTTTGAATGAGTCGTGGTGGGCCTTGAGCGTAGTGCTCCCAAAGCTTAGTTAGCTCATCCACGCCATAATAGGTGAACCCATTACGATTAAACATTGAAAAAGAGTCACCCGACGGGAAACACTCTTTCATCGCTGCCATATCAAGGCCAACATTGGCTTTCCACCACTGCTGGTGAACGCGAAGAACTTCACGGGTGTCATGGTCCAAAGACTTAGTGTTTGGCTGTTGCACAGAAGGCATCCTTTGGTTTGGCTGGGCATCATTCGAATTAGGTGATAGAGGCTTTGTCATGATCAGCGAAGATTTTTCGGTAGCTGGCGTTCATGCCAACGATGATGGTCTTCAAGGAGCATTCCGATCTGTAAAAGTAAATCCTCGCGATAAGGACCACCGATGATTTGAACGCCGAATGGAACGCCGCGCGAGTCAATGTGAGTCGGCAGACCGATCGCTGGAAGGCCAATGACATTAACCCAGTCGACAAATCCTCTTGTGGCATCGGAGACTGGGCGGGCATCGAGCGGAGCAGCGGTTTCCTCGAGTAGGACACCATGGTCAGGAAAGGCGCACCCGGTGAGGGGCGTGAGTAATACATCAAAGTCGCTGCGCCAGCGACGAACAATCGCTCTGGTTCCTGCCCGAAGTTCAGCGGCGGCGCGAACGAACTGAGGGACTGTTGCGCCGTCGATCGACTTGAGGCGAGCTAGGACAGAAGGGGGAGATGGTTGAGTCAAGTCGTAGTCCACAAGATGACTCCAACCAGGTGCAACGACCTTCCGGTAGCCGTCGAGGCCTTTTATTTGCAGTTCAGCAGGGTGAACTTCAGTCAATGCGTGCCCTGCCGCAGCTAGGAAAGAGCTTATTTCGTCAAGTGCAGAGGCCTGAGGGCTGTTCACCTTTGCACCATTGGGTGGCCGGCTCAGTACGCCTATCCGTAATTTTGGACATTCTTCACCGAGTTGACTTGCTAGCTGCAGTCGATTGCCAGGCCTTTGAGGCATCCACGCGTCGAGGTCGGGTGCGTCGACCAGATCAATCATGGTCGCTGTGTCTGCAACAGTCCGTGTTAGGAAGCCATCAACGGAGGACCAGTCCCACGGTCCGGTTCGCTGAGGCAAAAGACCGCGCGTGACCTTGAGGCCAACGAGATTACATGCGACCGCTGGAAGTCGGATTGAACCAGCGCCGTCAGTCCCGGTAGCAACGGGTACCATCCCAGAGGCCACTGCAGCGGCTGACCCGCCGCTGGAACCCGAAGCTGTCGCATCTTCATGCCAAGGATTTCTGGTGGTTCCATTTTTTAAGCTCTCAGTGGTCAGCGCTGCAGCGAGTTCCGAAGATGCTGTGCGGCCCATAGTCATGAACCCTGCTGTTAGGACCCGTTCGACGAAAAGAGAGCTTTCAGCTACTGGCTTGTCGGTCACCATGAACGAAGACTTGGTGTTGGCCTGACCTTGAACATCTTGAACATCTTTAATGCCGATCGGGAGAAAGCCGGCACCGCTCTGAGCGAACCGATCAAGAAAATCAGGGTCTAACCAGGAGAAGGCATTGATTGTTTCATTCAAGCGAGAGGCACGATCCCAGTAATGTTGAGCAATCTCACCTGCGTTGATGTCACCGGCCGCCACTGCAGACTTAAGGTCTGCCAACGTACTTTGAACTTTAATCATGACGTCGCCGCGTCGAGATGACTCAGTAGAAATTCAGGGTTCAATGGCATAGACCGGATCCAGCCGTATCCGCCAGGGAGAGCATTCTCCACGGCTTGCGCGATGGCTGACATGGCGGAAATCGTCCCCGCTTCGCCAACACCTTTGGAGCCCGACGGCACCTCTGGCGGTAGGGTCTCCATGTGCTCGACTGTCATCGTGGGCACGTCACCAGCTAGAGGCAAAAGATAGTCTCTGAATGTCGTTGTGAGCGGGTTGCCGTCCTGGTCGTAGCGAAGTTCTTCCATCAAACTTGACCCGAGAACCTGCACAAAGGCTCCCATGATCTGGCCGTCGACGATGGCAGAATTGATCACGTAACCGCAGTCATCGACGGCGTGGTAGCGCAGGACCTTGACCAGGCCTGTATCTGCGCAGACCTCAACCATGACAGCGATGCTTCCATAACCGATTGTTCGATCAACAGGATCCCAGACAGCTCGCGCCTGAAGCGTGGGGCTATGGTGCTCAGGAAGACGATTCAGTTTACGGTACGCCGCAGTGCCAATATCTGCGAAGCTAACCTGTTCCTGTTTGGGTCCCCGCACAGCGCTGCGAGAAATAGTTAGATCAGCAACAGGTATCTTCATAAGAGATGACGCAACCTCGAGGACCTGATTCTTCAGGTCGCGACTCGCCAGCGTGACTGAGGAACCTGCGACCGGTGCGGTGCGACATCCACCGGTTCCATATCCTGTATATGGACAGCTATCAGTATCGCCGAAGATAACGCGAACATCGTCAACGTCAGCTCCCAGCGTGGTAGCACAAACCTGTGCGAGCGTAGTTTCGATGCCCTGACCCATCCCAGTTTGTCCAGTGAAAACTTGGACTGTGCCCGTGGAATCCATCCGCACAACAGCCTCATCGAAGCCACCCTGGTCCAGCGGCAGACTTGCCATCTTGCGACTATTGCCAACACCCGTGGCTTCAACGAAATTGGCAAAGCCAATGCCAACTAGCCGCTCATTTCCAACTGCGTCGCTCACTTCATCGAACCAGCCTGCTTTGGTGACCGACTCGCGTGCTCTGCGCAAAGCCTCAGGGTAGTCACCACTATCCAGACGCCAACCCAAACCATTCTGGAAAGGCATCTGATCAGCACGGACCATGTTCTTTAGACGC
>PCCJ01000013.1 GCA_002731665.1 Actinomycetota bacterium
CATAGTTCCACCATCAGAGCTACACGCTGACACCATCAAGAGCAGCAAAAACACAAACGAGAATAGTAAAGCATTGTATTTTTTCATTATTTCCTTCATAAAAATTCTACGATTCAAATAGTTCTGGATTGAGGAGTCAAAAATGTTTCGCGATGATCGTGGGATCGAAACATTTTCACCTGACACTCGTTATCGCTCATCTACATTTCTCGAAACAGCGAAAAGGTCCGTTGTTAACTGTTCTAGCAACGCTCCAGAGCGCGGCCCGTTCCCGAGAAGAAGCTGATCATCGTAAGAAAGAATCGCTTTGTTTATGCCTGCACTCGTTTCCGAAATTCCGCCAACCCCTAGGAGGCCGTCTATTCCCCCGACCGATTCCAGGCCCGCTGACGGAACAAGGATCACATCAGGATTGGCAGAGAGAAGAGCCTCTGCTGTTATCGGCGTGTAGTCGTCAAGATCAAGGATGTCCGCAACGTTTCGACCACCAGCAGCTTCGATCAACCAGTGAGTTGCAGAGTTCCGGCCAAGGACCAGCTGTGTGCCCTTCCCCCGAATATACAAAGCAGCGACGATCGGGCTAGCAGCATTGAGTTTTTGTGTGTTGGCTGCGATCACCTCTTCCAACTGCCCCGCAAGTTTTTCTCCTCGACCCGGCACCCCTAATGCTTGGGCGACTGCCCGAATTTTTTGCGGTGGCCCTTCCGCTGTTGATTCACTGGGGACGATCACTACGGCGTATCCAAGCTTTTTAAGATCTGCAATCGTTTTCGGTGGGCCAGCGATATCCGTCCCAATCAAAATCGTTGGACTGAAAGCTGCTATTGGTTCTGAAGCCAACGCCCTCTGATATCCAATTTGTGGAAGCTGATCGGCTTCTACTGGCCAGGTGGCTGAAAGGTCTGTTGCAACGACTTTGTCTCCAAGGTCAAGTGCAAACACGATCTCAGCAATGGAACCTTCCAGAGGGATAATCCGCTCTATTGATTCAACCGTTACTTCATTACCAAGATGGTCTACCAAAGTTATTGGAAGAGAAGGCAGTGTTTCATATTCCAGCACTTCTGAGTTTTTCTCTTCCACTGACGTACTTGTCTTTGAAACACTCATTAAGCCTTCGCCCGGGAGGTTCGAAGAACAGGAGCTGATTAACCAGAGGACCAGAAAGAGTACCCCTGATTTAGGCAACCACTTTACGGCCAGTTGCACTAGCTGCTGCCTCGAACACTTTCCAGCAAGGCAATCACTGCACCTTGCGCTTGTTCCGGCGCAGTTAAGGGTTCCAGAAAGGGAACTCTCGCTATCTGGGATCCGTCTGACGATGCAGCAGTCAAAGTCATTCCGTAACGGTCTACATCTATCATTGCAGCGCTCGTAGCTTCTCGCAGTCCGGCGAGCGAACGAACATAGGTTAAGTTCGCATCGGCATGGTCATTATTCATGTGCCTGATAATGTCCTCTTTCGATTCGTGCAACACGTCAGGCGAGGCCGATATGAAATTTTCAGCATCAACCCAACTCATGTGACCAAAGCCGCCAACGTATCGGCATTCTTTAATTTCGAATAGCCAGAAATTGAAGTCGGAAAAATCTGCGTACAAGGACGCGTATGGATGCTCTCGAAGGTAGAGCTCCCGCTCTTTACCGGGATTAGACAAGATGCTTAAGCGACCCAAAAGAGTAAGCCTGGATTTGCCAAGCTGATCTTCTTCCACCGGTGAGTCATCGGCTATCAGCATGCTGGAGCGAGAATCTTGTCGCACATTAATTGTGTGTTCGGCTACATCAGAGATAAGTAGCACAAGGGAACCATTATCAGTAGCGACGTAGGAAACAACACTGCCATACGGATATCCATGTGACGTAAGAGTGGAAAGAGTCGCCCGAGAGTTTGCATGCGTCAAGGTTCTGGCTAGTTCAGCATCATTTGGAAATGACGATGGATCGCCAGCTATAGTCGGAGCGGCCGCACTTCCTCCATGGTCATTTGAACCATCACCAGCTGTGTCAGTCATGCGCTTTCACTTGCGGCTGTGTAGTTTTGAATAAATTTAATCAACAACATATGTTAAGTAACCCTAACATCATTATTGACGTTATGCCCTCTTGCTTAAGTCGAACCTCAGATCCCAGCAGAAACCACTCGATTCACTAAGATAGTTAACGGTGAAATATCCTCTAGTCTTTACCTACCAATAAGCTGCTACCGCAACGACACGGGAGAACATAATCTTGTTAGAAGACATAATTGACACTGAGCGAATGATACCGGTACTGAACAATATCATGAAGGCAGAACTAGCAGGGGTAGTGCGTTACACCCATTATTCACTGGTCATCACAGGCCCCAATAGACTTCCTTTAGTTGACTTCATGAAGGCACAGGCCAGCGAGTCCCTGTTGCATGCCCAGCAGGTCGGAGAAATTTTAACTGGCTTAGGAGGCCACCCCGAACAGGGCATTGCCACAATCGAAGAAAGTCATGACCATTCGCTCGAGACCGTGTTGAAAGAATCGATCGATCACGAACATCGCGCCCTGCT
Source organism: Actinomycetota bacterium (assembly GCA_002731665.1). The sequence continues at coordinate 2,544 of PCCJ01000013.1, forward strand.
CCTGTACAAAACGCTATTGAAGCTCTCGGAAAATAATTCCGTCTACCTCGAAGAGTTCGCGCGAACACAAATAGGAGAAGAGGAAATGCACGTCATAGAACTACACAAACTTCTTCGCGATTATTCTATCGGCTGAACGACCGCGCGAATTAGGCCTTTATAGTCCTCGAACAAACACTAAATCTCTCAGATAACCTTTCTTGCAATCTTCGCACCGGGAGCCCTCCATAAATCGGGCATTTAAATCACGAATGGATATTCACGCAAAAAAATAATCCCAAAGAATCTTAAATAGGCATTCTTATACTTATTTGTTAACCTTGCTTAATGAATGGTTGTCGAAGACCTGAAACTGCAGGCTCTGGTCCTAGAGTTTCGCTAAGTTGCGTTGCAGTCGGACATACGGGAATTATCGCTACAACCGAGTCAGAGGGCGCAAGCATTCTTTCACTTGGACGTTCAACGGATTGGGGATTTTTTGCCGGTGACATGGTGACAGTCCTAGCTGACGACCCAACTATCGGCCTCACCATCAGAACAAGTACCGGAATTGCAGATGTGTCTTGGCACGACGCCGAGAAGATTCACGTGATCCTCGAGACCATCGAGTAGGCATCCAGCTCGACAATACGAATATTTAGCTTTCAGACAACTCTTTATTGCACTCCCAAACAGGAATGAGACGGGCTCAGATCAGGTCGCTTCCCAACCGAACGTTCGCCAGTCGCATCAATCCCGCATCCAACGGCTGAAATTCTGTCCCTCTTAGGTCTAGGTCCAAAGATCCCATCATGAACAAACAAGCACCTCTTATAATTTTTCCGGCTAAGCCCAAAGATGTCTGGCGTAAGCACAAGTCCACCTTTCGAACGCTTTGCCATACAACAAGCTTGATAGGCCCCTCTAAAAGATAACGCTGACAACATCTAACGCGATTCTCAAGAGACGAGCTCTGCGACAAGGACCACGCTATCCCGGCCGCAAGAGCCGCTCCCGCTAACCCTAGGAAAGTAATTCGGGAATAACCGCTGCTCTTTCCTAGATCTTCATCTGCTTCATGTTCAACCGCCGAACCGCGCTACAAGCAGAGGTTCGCGATGCTGCTCGTCGGACTCATCGTTGAATCGACAAGCAGCACCGCGAGATTACATCAGTCCACCCCAAGTGCTCCGCTACACATTTACGAGTGCTCTAATAATTCGTCNAGGATCANTGCAAACATCAGATTCTTCTTTCGATCGTNGAACATTGAGTCGTACTAACCAATCAGTCAAAGTTCATNATATGTTAGGGTANCCTATTAAATATTGTTTAGCAATACTGACTATTTTGAACTTGATTTTTNTCNTCGCTGACATGATAAACAGTCACCTTTCGGTTCCCGTAGAGACCTAAGGATTGATGCCAAGAACAAATTCGCTATCTACACCCAGGAAACTCACGATCCGTTGTTTTCCTAGGACCTCAGCATCAACATTAACCTCAGAGCCAACGGTCACGAGCCGATCTCAATATCGAGCTCCTTACGCTGTTCGATTAGAAGTGCCCGTCCCACGGAATTGATGTCGTTCTAAACCCTAGAAAGGCAACTTAAGTCCAGGCCTGGGCCACTCTGCGCGCACTAGCTTGCCGGTGCCCGATAATGTGATGTACGCCGTTTTCATATCATCACCACCAAAGCAAATATTAGTGCAGATCGGGTCATCTACCGAAAAAAATTCTAGTTCTTCGCCATTTGGGGTAAAGGTACTAATTCCCGCTGTCTGAATCGTAGCAACACTCACATTTCCATGAGCATCCATTGCCAACGAGTCAAACAGCTTCCTACCCGCAGGTCGAGCCAAAAACCTGCCGTGAGGAGATCCTGCTAGTTCACCTGGACCAGAAAGATCCCAATAGAAAATGGAGCCTTGATGGGTTTCAGCTACATACACCCGATCCTCTTCGGGTGATAATCCGACACCATTTGGTCCGTCGAGGGGAAACGCCACCTCTCGCACAAGCGAGCCGTCACAGCGGCCATAGTAGAGCCCGCCTCGATCACGCGTTCGAGCTCGCGTTTTCCCATGGTCAGTGAACCAAAATCCTCCGGACGAGTCGAACATAATATCATTGGGCCCCTTAAGCGGCTCTCCGTCAACCTCAGCGTAGAGAACTTCAACTTCTCCACTGTCCATATCAATGCGTTCGATGCGGCCAGACGAGTAGTCCTCCGGCACCAGACCTGGAACCGTCAACCCACGAGCTTCGCTCCATGTGAATCCGCCATTATTGCAAACATACAGGGCACCATCAGGGCCGACTGCAGCACCATTAGGACCGCCGCCTGGTCGAGCCACCACATCGATTACCCCATTTGTCGGGTTAACTCGAGAAATAGTGCCCCGCTTCACTTCAACAAGAACAATCGATCCGTCCGGCATTACTACCGGACCTTCAGGAAACTGCAATCCGGTTGCGACGACATCATATTCGTTCATTACGTGACCCTAGCGTAGTCACCTAACTACATGCTTACTTAAGCGCGAGCTGTCGCCTCTTCAGCGAATTAGCCAACACTATTTTAGATTCGCTCTGACAAGTGAGTGGCACCAAGACAAACCACAACCGCTGCTAACCAAAGGCTTTGCCAAAAAATGGCATTTACTATCGACGCCGAATATTACTTATCCAAACCCAAAAGGCGTTCTGATCGCACGAAATGGCCGGTTTCTAGTCAAATAAATGACAAGTAAGAAAAGCTCAACCATTAGGCTGGGCAAAGGTCTAATTTTGGATTTTTGCTCGGAGGTATCAGCAAATGGAAGGCAACATCGCTTGGATCTTGACATCGGCTGCCCTGGTTCTGTTTATGGTTCCAGGTTTGGCTCTTTTCTATGGAGGCATGGTTAGAAGCAAGAACGCTCTGAACATGCTCAATATGAACATGTGGTGCCTCGGAATTGTTCCTGTGGTGTGGGTGCTGCTTGGCTACAGCTTGGCCTTCGGAGATAGCGGTCGGAGCTGGTTAGGTGACCTGAGTTTTGTTGGAATGAAAGGCATTCACGATGCTGAAGGAATAGCAATATTTGCTTTCCTGATGACTTTCGCATGTATCACTCCTGCCTTAATTTCAGGCGCTGTGGCCGACCGAATGAAGTTCTCTGCATGGATGATTTTCGTACCAATCTGGACATTGGTTGTCTATTCGCCAGTCGTCTACTGGATATATGCGGCTGATGGATGGATCTTCAATTTACCCGGTTATGACTTCGCTGGAGGAACTGCTATTCACGTTAACGCAGGCGCTGCAGCCTTGGCTTTGGTGATCGTGCTAGGCAAACGAACTGGGTGGCCACAGAACCGTTTCCTCCGGCCACACAGCATTCCTTTTGTTATGTTGGGAGCCGGAATTCTTTGGTTTGGTTGGTTCGGATTCAACGCTGGGTCAGCATTAGCAGCTAACGGATTAGCCGCCCAATCTTTTGTCAATACATTTATTGGTGGCGCGGCTGGCATGGTGGCCTGGATGATCATTGAAATGGTTAAGACCGGCAAGGTGAGCACTATTGGCATGGCATCTGGCATCATTGCTGGATTGGCGACCATTACAGGAGCCGCAGGCTACGTGGGGACTATGCATTCCTTCCTGTTCGGAGCTTTAGGAGGCGTCCTATGCTTCTTCGCTATAGAAGCCAAATTCAGGTTTGGCTTCGATGATAGTCTCGACGTTGTTGGTATTCACTTAGTTGGCGGCGCTCTCGGCTCTATTCTTCTTGGTTTCATGGCTGATTCTTCAGCGGTGCCCGGCGGCGATTTCATTGACGGCGTTTTCTTTGGCGGTGGCATTCTGCTTTGGAACCAGGCCGTGTCAATTAGCGTGGTCTTTGCATATTCGTTTGCCATTACCTTTGTGATCGCAAAAATCATTGATAGAACAATGGGGCTTCGCGTGTCAGAAGAAGCCGAACTCTCAGGGCTTGACCAAAGTGATCACGGTGAAGCTGCCTACATTATTGAATAAGACGATCCTTAGATCTCAGGCGCCAGGCCTAGGTAAGCGCCTTTCATCTTGATGAGCGAAGCCGATTCAAATCGTCATTTTCCGGTGGTTCGTCTCCTTCGTTGGTTAGCGACACCGCTAAACATACGATGAACATATCACCGACGCAGGGAACCCAACTCAAGCGTTGAAACCTGATAGCGAACCTCTCTGAGTTTCGTTAAGCGACCTTTAGATAATATCTGTAAGGAAATCACCTGACCGGATACCTCCTGCATCAATATACCATTCCGTGCCAAACGCCTTAGAAAAAATAGCGTCGGGCATCGCCAGGAAAAACGAGTCTTTTGTGATCTGCGAGGCGTGCGCTTTCATTGCGTTACGTTTACGATCAGCGAATGCTTCAACGTTTACCGCGTGAGTTATCTGATTCTCTGGTGTCCCAATGGTGTCAACGTCAATTTCTAAATCTACTGTTTCACCATTTTCGTCATGGTCACGAAAATAATCGATTTGCTCAATAATCTGGTTACGGTTCATCGTCGATTCAAAAACTCGACGAACTCCGGCTATCTCAGCGGCGCGATGGCCAACCCTATGCACTTGAATATGGTCCGGATGGCCGTAGCCACCATGGTCATCATAGAGAGTAAGAACATCAGCATTAACATCGACAAGGATCGCCGCTAGCTTACTGGCTGCCTCTTCAACGTCTGCCTGCCAAAAGCATGCCGGGTTACGGTTAGCAGGCTCATGGATCATACCGGAGTCTTCATAGGGCAAGAATTCGATACGACTAACGTCAAGGATCTGGGCGGCCGCTCGAGCTTCTTGCTCTCGTCGGTCGCCAAGGCGTTCACCTTCCTTCAGCACACCTTCCGCTGGCTCTCCTTGTTCACCGCGTGTTGCCATAACTAAAACCACATTGTGGCCCGCCGCCGCCGCCTTCATCATCGTGCCGCCAGTAGCTATGGCTTCATCATCCGGATGGGCATGGAAACAGACGAGCGTTAACATAAGTTTGTCAACAAAGCTCTAGATCGCGGAATGACAAAGGCGACAATCCTTAAATACATTACGCACCAATTTCGCATCTCTGCCATTTCCATCGAATGGACAGCATCAACATACAAACCGTCAAAGGCTTCGTCAACAACGCACAGAAAACCATTTAACAGATCGTTCGTATGGGGCCTCTATAACACAAAAGAGAGAATTAGAATTTTTACGAGCCCCGTGGGATTTCAGGGCAGAAGTTCCAGGGCTCTGTCGGAAAATATCGAGCGATCATTTCGTACAGATCCGGATCATTTCTTTCGATCCAGTCTCTAGTGTCGTGTGATCTCTTAAACCCGGCTCGGTCCATGAGGTATCCTTCAACTGTCGTGGCCCAATATTCACCAATCCAATGGGCCATCTCAGCCTCTTCACCGTCTGGCAGGTGCTGATCACCAGGTCTGAAAAGATTTTTTTCAATCGCTTTGTCGGCAAGTTGGTAAATGCGTTCATAAAAATAAGTTTCGTTAATTTGCTCAAAAACCACGTGATTCAGCGTGTGAACCATTTCATGCAAAACTGGATCGCCTCCCCTATCCGGGTTTCCAGGAAAGCAAAGCCATTTTGCATTCGCTGTCATGCTGGCGTCGGTGATTCCTTGAGCAAACCCTCCCGGCTCAAATTCGCCTCGATACTCGGGCAACTCAGAAGTGTCTTCACCAAAGAACAAAGAAATACGCACCTTGCTATTCATCAAAACGTCGTGGAATTCAGGTCTAACTGAAGTTTGATAAATAACTGATTTACGAGCTTGCAGCATTGCTTCGTCAGGGACTTCAACTCCCCCGACTATTACTACACCTGCCCCTGCCGTATATTTTTTGTAGTGTTCTAACCCGACAATTACAGGGGCGGCAACTACCTGACTGCCGATATTTAGGTAAGGAAATGGCTGCCAGTGCGACGCATGGCCCGGCCAATCAGTTCGATAGTGGGTGAACCTTCCGTGTTCTACCAATGAGTCCCTTATCGAACCCGTCTCTGACTTCACTCGACATACGGCTTCGCGCCACCGTATGTAATCGGACCATAGAAAGTTTTTTTCACCCCGCCGTTCTTGCTCAAACTGTAACGGCTCATAGCTCGCTAAGTATTTCTCGAAGGCTTCCTGCATCCAAAGAGCTCGTGGTCCTGAGCGAATGCGCGTTCCTCCGCGCGTCACAAAATCGTATGTATTCCGTTGCTCAACTGAATCCACTGCATCTACTAATCCGTCTATAAAGTCATCTGCTGAAATTGCTCTAGCATCAGGGAATTGACCATCGCAGCTAACAGTTGAATCGTACTCATTTGTGCTTTCCTCAAAATCTGAGTCAGCCATTGCTTGAAGCTTCGCTTCGATCTCTTCAGGTGAGGATTCCGCACTCACCAATACGTCATCAGTCAATGTCGGGGGGAAAGTCATCGAAACCGCACCGTCGGCCGACGAATCGGACGATGATCCAACAGCAGTTTCGACGCTAGCTGAACATGACACTAGTGCTAGCGCACTTACAAATAAAACCCACATACAGCGCACTGTTCACTCCAAAGACAGTCAAGACACTGAGCACGATAACTTTGTGCCTATTAACTGGCACTGACTGTGGCCAAAAATTGCTACAGACATGAAAGGGGCTCGGCTGCAACACATGGAAACATTCGTGTCCCAAAACATATTTAGTTCTGCCACGTTGCCGCACTTTACCGGAGCTTTACGCCAAGCGTTCAGTAGATGTGTTTATGAAAAGATACGGTAGAGCTGGTGAATCTGCCTGCACCAATTTTGGCATTAATTTGAACAGACTGATTTGGTCTCTGATTACAAGTAATTACCTATACCCGAAAAATCCTCGAAAGTAGCTTGAAACAAGGCAAACTGTTGCTATGAGTTCTTGTTTACTTCTCGCACTGTCTGTATTTGGGATCAGCATGTGGGCGAGAAGGCGACCCTCCCCAGATATGCAACAGGATAAGGTCAATGGAACCCCTATCGAATTAGATGACCCACCCTGGAAGCAACGATTTGAGAAACCCTGGTCTTAGGCCCCTAACTAGCTAGCTGCGCCAACAGAGACCTAGTCCAGTCATTTAGTTACACAGACCAATTAGTTACAAGAGTCAAACACTTGTCAAATTGCTTTCAGGATCGCTTAGCCGCCTACTCCAAAAAGAGTAGCTTCAACTCACCACTGTCATAGCTTCTTTAGCGTCTCTTATCGTCGGGCTGTCCCAGATATTCAGTTCAGTTGAGCTCGGCTTGAGGCTCCACCAGATGAGTGGGATGATTCCGACCCCAGTAAAACTAAGCCAAAGCCACTTGCCACTTCGGCCAACGTCATGAAGGCGGCGAACCCCTAATGCGATCATTGGGACTAGAGCAACTAAAGAATAAATAGCTTCCAATGGGCCCAGGTCATTGCTGTCGAGATTCCAAATTGCTGCCGAGATAGCTCCAAGAATCAAACTCACTAGAAGGTTCACTATCGACGCCGACCAATATGCCGCACGTGTCGACCTTCCTCGAAAATCTCGGCCACGACTCCACATGTCAATGTAATGCTCTAAAATTCGTTTGTTGCTTGATTCCATCTTAAACCTCTCAGCCTTAGTCACATGGTAGCTCTGCTCAATGGGTTGCATCAAACAAACATCCTTCGATACTCAGAAAGCGCCGGTATCAACGAAGAGTCGGTGAAACCCTGTGTAGATGATTTGAGCCCAACTAGCGATGATGACATAAAGTTGCAACTACCACTCAGATATGGAGATTTCATTGTGACTGCTTTTGTAATTTTTCAGGGCGAGATAACGAATCCAGAGGACTATGAGACTTACAAGCCCTTAGCCGGCGCTTCGGTAGCGGCCCATGGTGGTAAGTATTTGGTGCGCGGCGGAAAATTCGTTCATCTTGAGGGTGAGGCTCCGAGTTCCAGGACAGTAATTTTGGAGTTCGATTCGATGGAAGCGGCATCGAGTTGGTATGAAAGTTCTGACTATGCGATAGCTAAGCCCATTCGTCAGAAGGCAAGCGAAGGTTCGTTGTACATAATCGAAGGATGAATCTTTGTATCTTCATGAGCTGGCAAATTGGGCATAACATCGAGTAGCTGCTCTCGAGTAAATTTCTTATTACTCTACCTTTCTATACAAATCTGAATACCAAAACAAGCTCTCCGCTAGCCGCATTAATGTCTACGCTGACCTCTCATTGGCGCAGGTAGCACCTACTTTCCATCAACCAAAGGAGTCCGATTGCTGCGGGACAGCAACGCTCACCCTTAGTCTCGCTGCATGTGAGCAGGCCTTTGAAACGCGCAAGAGGGTGCCCTACACAGCGGGCATATTCCAACAGTTTCAGAGGCAAGCTAAAAAAACCTCCCACGAAAGCTACTGCGTTTTGCTAACTATCTGACTAACTGCTTCTCGAGATGCAGTGTTTACTGATAGCTAAATGATTGTTTTGAAGA
>PCCJ01000014.1 GCA_002731665.1 Actinomycetota bacterium
TTCTCGAAGTTGGTCGAGTTGCCTTCGGCTAACACCAATTTCCGTTAAAATTAGATCTGTATCAGCTGCCGGTATTGGAGCACAGTGACGAACTCTTGCTGGCGTTCTTGAAAATTTTGCTGCTGGGCCAGTCAAAGGAACTGATTCACCTGTTGGAAGAACGGTATTCTGCAACATATCTCGATCTAAAATATGTGGATCCCGAGCGGCTTCGGCAAACGTATTGACCGGTGCCACCACTATTCCCGCCTCGTCAATTAGGGCAATTACGTTTTCTTTAGATCTTGTTAAGCACCATTCGGCAACAACTCTATCTACTTCTTCTCTATTCTCCAGGCGCCCATTATTCGTTGACACTCGGGGATCTTTTCCTAGCTCAGGTTGACCAATTACATCACAAAGACGAACCCAATGAGAATCTAGTATTAAGGCCAGATAGACATAGCCGTCAACACACTCATAGCAATTAGTCGGCGCGCAAACTCGCACTTGACTACCCCATCTATCTAATGGCCCATCCAAAGCACCTAGAGTTAAATAGCCATTGGATTGATAAATAATTGAATCTAACAGTGCGACATCTACATGCTGGCCTTCTCCAGTCGCATCTCGGTGGTGAAGTGCAGATAGTCCTGCAACGGCGGCGTGTAAACCTGACAAATCGTCAGCGAGAAACGTGGGAGCTTTAACTGGAGGCCCATTGATTTCTCCGTTGAGAGCCATCCAACCGCTGTATGCCAACGCACCTGGGTCGTATCCGGGACGGGCGCTCTCAGGCCCAAATTGTCCATATCCACTTATAGATAGGTAAACAATATCCGGTTTGACTTCTTTACATTGTCGGTAACCGACTCCCCAATCATCGAGAGTCCCAGGTTTAAAATTTTCAACAACCATGTCCGCTGTGGCCACAAGTTGGAGAAACATCTCAACTCCGGGCGAGCGTCGTAGGTCTATCCCAATGCTTCTTTTATTGCGATTAACTGCGTCTTCGGCAAAAGACCGTTCGGTGCCAGGAAGCATCGGTGGCCACAAGATACCGGTATCTCCAGGCGGAACAACTCGGATGACATCAGCGCCATAGTCAGCGAGTAAACAGCTAGCCATCGGTCCCGCCCAAGCAGTAGTTGCGTCTACTATCCGCACACCGGCGAGAGGACCAGACAAATCACTTCTAGCGTCGCTAAAAAAATCTTCTTTTTCCATCTTCCAAGATTAGAGAGATTTAGCATTATGTGCATCAGATAAGTTTCTTTAGACATAAAGTCTGCATCACCTAACACTTTCCTTGGGGGAAGAAAATGAAATTTGGTATACACCTCCCAGATGCTGGTCGCGATCCAAGCAGAGAAGCAATCATTGAGACAGCTATCACCGCCGAGTCTCTCGGTTATAGTTCCGTGTGGTCTAGCGATCACATTGCTTGGCCTGACCCTGCAACGCTGCAGTCGAAGTATCCGTATGCAGATGACAACAGCGGTTTCCCAGCTGCAGGAAGCGCTTGGCTTGATTGCATAGGGACTCTTCAGTTTGTTGCCGGCATCACCGACCGGGTTCTTCTCGGCACCACTGTCTTAATCCTCGGTTATCGCGGCGCAGTGCAACAAGCGAAAAGCTGGGCCACTCTTGACCACCTTTCCCAAGGTCGTTCCATTATGGGAGTTGGAGTCGGCTGGATGAAAGAGGAATTCGACGCCATTGGTATGCCATGGGATCAGCGCGGCGAAAGAGCTAATGAAACTTTAGACATCTTCCAATCGCTTTTTGCTGATGGTTTATCAAGCTATAACGGCAAGTGGAATAGCTACGAAAACATAGGTTTCTCCCCAAAACCAGTTAATAACCATATTCCGGTGTGGGTAGGCGGCCATTCAAATGGAGCTTTCAAACGAACAGCGCGCTATGGAGATGCTTTCCACGCAGCATTTGGCAGCCCGTCGCTGCTCACTGAACAATGGGCGTCAGTAAAAAGTGAGTGCAATAAAATCGATCGAGATATTAGCGAGCTAGAACTAACCAGCCTGTTCCGATTGAATTTCAGCGGTGGAAATCTTGAGCAAGGAGAAATAGGAGGGAGCAACGAAGAAGTCATTGACCAAGTAGGTCAATACCTCGAGGCGGGTCTTGAACATGCAGCCTTTTTTGTTCTGGGTAGAGGAACCGAAGGTCGACTGGAAGCTATTTCAAGATTCGCAGAAGAAATTGCTCCTCACTTTACTTGACCTTTAAATCTCTGACTTAGCCGGACGCCCAACCACGCAAAATTCTCCATCTTCAGGATCGCACATCACTATCGCTACGAATCCAAGATGTCCTGGCACCGAGCCACCCGAAGTAAGCACACGTGCTCCTAATTTCACTAACCGCTCAACTTCAGTATTCGGATCTCGAACAAACAAATCAATATGAACCCTGTGTTTAGCTAATTTACCCTCGGGAACTTTTTGCAATGTTAAATGATTCAGCGGCCTTCCAACCTCGGAATCTGAAAGCGTGATATATGGTTCATGCCCTTCGCGGCTTCGGAACCCAATCGCCTCTTGCCAAAAGTCAGCAAGCCGCTCTGGGTTATGGCAATCCATTGTTATACCTATAGCTCTAAGCTCCATATTTCTCTCCAAATCATAGAAGTAAGCTAGTCGTTGAACCAGGGCTCCAGCTCGACTCCTAGCCCGTCGGCTATCCGATTGGCGTAGGCGTAGTAGGCAGTGACTTCGGCTATGTCGAGGATGTCTCGGTCGCTGAATCCCACCGCGCGTAACTGCTCAACATCATTAGAGGTCATTTTTGAAGGTGTATGAGTGAGCTTTGTAGCGTAAACCAGCATTGCTTTTCTTTTTTCGTTGAGTGGAGCAGACCGCCAATCCTCTTCTATGGCCATAACTAGGGAATCGTCGTTAAGCAGTTGGCGCAGACCGCGCCGGTGATGACTAATTCAGTAATGACATTCGTTTTCGAGGCTCACGACCAAAGCTATTAACTCTCGCTCAACTTTTCGTAAGTTCGCGGTGCCCGCCATAGCTGATCTGTAGAGGCCATCATGGGCTGCTAGCGCTCTTGGGTTAAGAGAATGGATCGACATGATGTAATCGACCCGGCCATGGTTCTTATCAACAACTCGGCTGTAAAGGTTCTCGAGGGCCTCATTATCGGACCATTCCTCATCTGGGGCTACCTCAATCCACGCCATACCGAGCATCTTACAACATTCATATTTCCGGCTATTTCTTATTTCGCTGTGACGTAATACTGACCGAACCGTATTGACCGAAATAAGGAGCCAGCACTAACACCGTGCTTCAATTCAGAAGCTGGTTCGTTGAACAGTTAGCGTCTGGCCGATGTATCTGTTTGCGTGAGCTGAGTACGACGCTAAGAAGAAACATCCGGGAATAAAGATAGAAATGCATTGCTGTCTATGTACTCCTCGGCTCTGGTTATGTAACCATCATCTGAGATTGTGACGAGAACACAAGCTTCAGCGGACACGACTTGACGGCTGGCGTTAGACATCACTACAAGATGCTGTTCAATGACTACATGGCTGCATATGGTTCTACGCTGATTTTCGTAGCGAACCGATATACCTGAGGCTGTGAGACCTTTCCCCCATTGCTGCATTTCGTCTGGCGTAAAATTAATCCCATCTCCAATATGTTGAATAATTTCGGCGTCGCTAGATAAAAAAGTTTTCCATTGTTCCCAGTCGCTTTTTGCAGCTGCCTCAAACCAATCACTAACGACCTCGTTCGCTCGAGGGTACATAGCCTTCTCCTAATTCTTTATCGAGTCGAGTGCTTCTTCATTCTTAGTAGTTGTAAGGGACTCTTGGATCAGTCTTTTCTGAACCTCTTCTTTCATTTGTCTCGATTGTTTGTGCTAGTCAATCGTATTTTCCCGAGAAAGTGTCACTCGCCGTTCTGATGGCTCCGAGAAGGGTTATTTACCGGTGGACTATTGACCTCAACGCAGTAAGACATAGACATTAAGAACAGAAATAACCAGCGGCAGGGCCTGCTTATTTCACAAACCTGAATGGGTCGATCAAAGTCTTTGATAACTCCGTTAGCGATGCTGGTTACGTCAGCCGTGCCACCCGCCGTCAACTACAAACTCCTGGCCGGTCACGAACCCTGCAGCATCAGTGACCAGGTACAGGACCATGTTCGCAATGTCCTCGGGCACTCCAATACGCCCAACCGGTGCCGAGCGAGCCATCTTGGCTTTTTGCTCATCATCGAAATTACCTTGAGCCAACATGTCGGTGTCGATGAAGCCTGGATGGACAGAATTCACCCTGATTCCGTGGCGACCCAACTCCTTGGAGGCTATTTTCGTCATCCCTCGCACGGCCCATTTAGATGCACCATAGGCAGTCGACCCAAATAGACCCTCCATACCCGCTACCGAGCTTATGTTGACAATCGCTCCACCATTGTCAGCCTTAATCATGGCCCGAGCTGCGGTTCGCATACCCAAAAAAACCCCCGTCTGGTTGACCGCAATCGTCAAGTTCCAGTCATCAATGGTTGCGTTAACTAGCCGACCCATCGGCGCTATTCCGGCATTGTTGATAAGCACGTCAAGTCGGCCGTGCCGGCTCATCACATCAGCTACTACGTCATCCCACTCTTGCTCGGATGTCACATCGAGGTGAGCGTACTCTGCTCTCTCTATCTCTCCCGCAGTACGTTCGCCTTCTTCATCAATTACGTCAGCGAGAATAACAGTGGCGCCCCGCGAGGCGAATAATCGCCCTTCGGCTGCGCCTTGTCCCTTCGGCCGGGCACCCCCAGTAATCAAAGCCACCTTGCCCAGCAGTTCCTTGCCTATCTCTGTCATTTTTCTCCCAGTCGACATTAGACGTTTCGCCTTGTTGCTATGTTAGTTGCGAATTTAGCGCGCCGACTTTCTATGTCAATCTGCGTCATATCAACTCAACTCTCACCACGTTTTCGATGAAACGATATAGCAGCATGCTGCCGGCGTGTTTATCTGAGCGTTCAAAGTCTCGTCACTAAATTTGGCCCGAGAACAAGAAAGGCGGTTATTCCCGCCACAGAATTCGATTTCTCCGAGATCTTTTTGCTGGGGCTTCCAATAGCTAAGGCGTTACCGTCGCAGTTCGCATTATAGGAATATTCGAAGGTCCTGAACCAGTCAAGAAGAAGCCGGGGCGTAAGAAGAAACTTCTTCGTAAGAAAAAGCAAAATGTGAAAGTCCATAGAACATTTGAAGGAGGAATCATGAGTACTTACGTCAGCGAAAAAGACACCGGTGAGATCGTTAAGATGCGCCTGCTCGGCGAGTCGGTGAATTCCATTTACAGAATGCTCCTAGGAACCAGCGATGCGGGCGATGAGCTGACGGTTAACGGAGTTTGGAAAATAGCTGAAGCTAATGAACACGCCGCCAGTAACAGCTACGGTGTTAATCAAAAGTGATATCTAGTTAGTAAGGCATTATGACAAAAACTCCAACGTCCCTTATCGAGTTATCACATGAAGCAACAAATCTACATATTCGCTCTGATCTAACAGCAGCTCACGCCCATGTTTGGGAAAAGCTCGCTGCGCCAGGAACATGGTGGAACGGTTCCGAACGCCTCGCTGTGGCGGAGGTCGTTCGGGTGGCCTTAGGTGACTCTGATCCAGTCCCACCTTGGGACAGCGCTTCGAAGAGTGGGCGTCTACCCAACAGCTCTCGAATAAGTTCAGAGCTACAAGATGCTGTCTATCGCCTAGCTGTGCACGCAGGAACTCTGACCGAAGGTTGGTATCAGAAAATGCGCGACGCTACTGGGGTAACCCCCCAGCAGTGGGTGGAAATAATCGAAGTCACAATCAGCGTCGCATCAGTACTTCGTTTCGCTCAGTTGGCTGGAATNGATAGTCCCGATTTCCCTGAGCCNCTTNNAGGCCANCCAACGCGCCAAACTCAACCTTCTAAACCTGCAAAACATCATTGGGTGCCTGTAGTGCATCTTGAAGACAGCACACCAGAACTCGCACCTTTTTATAATGGGCTTCCTGCATTAGCGCCAGTCATTCGAGCACTCAGTTCAGTCCCTGCGGCGATGGATACCCTGTTTACGCTCGGCGACGCGCAGTATATTCCGATGCGGGAAATGGTTGACATGAATTGGACGCGGGGCACATTGTCTCGTCGGCAAATTGAACTCGTCGCCGGAAGACTCTCAGCACATAGGGAATGTTTTTACTGAACTGCAGCTCACTCAATGATGCTCCGTGCGAGCAGCAGCGCAAACGACCTGGAACTTGATCTAGATGTGGTTCGAGGAGACCTGCAAGAAAGTGACGCCATCCAACACGCACCCGAGTTAGCTGCGCTTGTAGACGCGTCCGTTAACGATTTAGCGTCGTTGCCGTCGGCCCGGTCAGCGCTAGTCGAAGCCACAGATGAAGCAACTATGTTGGATGCTGCTGCGGTTGTCGCCAACTTTGAGATGATGACCAGGATTGCCGATGGGACCGGAACTCGTCATCCGGCAGATCGACTTGAATCGATGTCGGAACTTTCCGACTCTATGGGTCTCGGAGATTTCGCGTCAGAGCGGGCATAACGAACCTTCGCAACTCAAAATATCAAAATTTTTGAAGAGGCTAAGCCGGCAAAGAAGAAGCCGGTGAGAAAGCAAAAGGTCACCAAAAAGAAACGAGACAAAAGTCGCCCCTCCAAGTCCGGTTTTCTGACAGAGGTAGGTATTATCCAAAGTGATACAAAAGTCTTACGTTTAGGGGTGACATATTAAATGAGATCAGACGCGAAGAGAACCCACGCAGTACTTCTCAAAGCTGCTCGCCAAGTTCTCGGTTCCGCGTCAATAAACAACATGACAATGCATGCCATCATCGATGCGTCCGGGGTGAGTAAAGCTCAGTCGTATCGCCATTTCAGGACTCCTAGCGACGTTGTTGCTGCTCTTGCGGCGGAACTATTGCGCGACATTAACGAAGAATTGGCGGCTCGCCCGGAAGAATTCGAAAAAGCCCCAGCTGCCACTTATGCCCGAGCAGCAGTCAAAGTCCTGACTTCTGATTCGGTACCCAACCGCCAAATAATTCTCTACGGAAGCGTCCAATCCGAAGACGGTAAATGGGTACCGGCGGCGGGCTTAGCTGCTCAAGGCAACGCTCCAGAAACCCTTTTCGAAAAATGGGGAGTAGAACTAGACGACACCCTGATCGCGCTCACGTATTTCCGTGGGGCTATGTATTCGTGGGCGTGTGGGTTCTTCACTGACGAAATGTTCGCTGCGGAAACAGAACGCTCCATATCAATGAAGGAATCAGCTTCTAAGAAAGCCGCAGTTAAGAAAGAAAGTTCTCGCTGAGAGCGGCGCAAGATGAGGCACGTATCTGAGCGTTTTATCCGCATTGTTCTCGCAACGTTAATGGTCTGTATGACGTTGACGGTGATCACTCAAAGTCCAGCTGCTGCAGCTGACGGTGATTTAGACACTTCGTTCTCAGGTGACGGTTGGCTGATCCAGAACTCTAAAGCTGATGGCGAAGACGGTTGGGAATCAGTCCTGTTCGACGCTTCGGGGAATCTTGTTGCCGGTGGTTGGTGGAACAACAACGGTCAACCGAACAAGCATTCATGGGCAATAAACCGGGCGACCAGCACCGGTACGTGTACCGATGCCACAAGATTCGATAGCAACTGCGGAACCCAACAATTTTTCAGTCCCCGCACAGACCACATCAGCGAAATCTTGATACAAGATGACGGAAAAATCGTGGCCATAGGTTCCGCAGGCACAGTCACCACAGGTAACGGCGGCGATCACCAATGCACGGTCACCCGTTTCGCTGCTAACAGTAACTTCTCAAGTAAAGACACGTCGTTTTCCGGTGATGGTGTTGTACAACCGAACTTCAACAACACCAAACATGACTGGTGCAAAGGTGGAGCGATCGACGCAAACGGCAAGATCGTCATCGTCGGCTATGTGAAAACAGCTGCCGGACAATACGACGCCACAATCGGACGCCTCAACACAGACGGTTCTTGGGACACGTCATTCTCTGGTGACGGTAAAGCAATCGAACATTTCGATAACGACGACATCTACCAAGCTATGGCGATCCAAGCAGACGGCAAAATAGTTGCGGTAGGCGGCAGCCAGTGGGGTCATGCTGCCGGAAATGTGCTGTTAGCCCGGTACAACACTGACGGTTCTTTGGATACAAGTTTCGGTGGTGGAGATGGCTGGCAAGTAACTGACTTCAGTAACCAGGACCGTGGCTGGGACGTAAAGATCCAATCCAACGGAAAAATCGTTATCGCTGGTGTTGGTGATTACGACGGCGTTACAGGAGATGGTCGTTACGGCATTGTTGGGCGCTTTAACCCAAACGGGTCTTTGGATACGAGCTTCAGTGGTGACGGCAAGGTTCTCGTTGATCATGGCGGCTCAACTGACTGGTACGCAACGTTAGAGATTCAGTCGAATCAGAAGATCATCGCAGCTGGTTGGAGTAACGCTGGCGGCAACAATAACGACGTCGCTGCGGCTCGTTTCAACACCAACGGAACGCTAGATACGACCTTCGGTGGTGACGGAAAAGTCGATCTCGACTTTGGTAATGGGCACGCAGAGCAAATCTGGGGGTCTGCACTCACTCCTGACGGGCAATCTATTTTGCTGGCTGGAGCTGTAGAAGGCGGCGGTCAGGGCGACCATTTACTGGTCCAAATCTCTGCTTCAGCGACAACCCCTTCGGTCACGATGGCTGCGTTCGGTGCGTTCCGCAAAGACGGCAACAACTCCACTATTGCCACCCATGAAGATGCGGGTGTCACCGCTGTTCCTGGTGGCTATCAGGCTGGTGACTCCATGCACGCCAGTCACGAAAAGGAATGGGACTACGACGTCAACGGATCTGATCGAACCTTCACTCTTGTTCTTGGAGCCCAACCACCGTCCAATGTTGTGTTTGATTTCACTATTGGTGCTTGGGTTGGTGAACACGACCACGCAGCAGTCAACACCACCCTCGGAACAGATCTCGTCATTAAAGACGCTGGCAACAACACCGTTACTCAAGCCACGTTCACGAACGGGAACTGGAACACCGCCCAAACCTTCACCGTGGTCCCAGTCCAAGACAACGTCATAGAGGGCTTCGAGAACGGGGCGATTGTTGCCACAGTGAACGACGCCGCATCAGACGACATGTACGGAATCATGTCAGTCCAAAAGAACGTGGTGATCTGGGACGACGACCACAACGTCACAGCCGGGTTCG
>PCCJ01000002.1 GCA_002731665.1 Actinomycetota bacterium
TATGCACCTCATGTCGACGAGAGCCTAATAGATGAAGCATCTGTGTCTGGTTGTAATGAAGCATTAGCGAGATCAGTTTTTTTCCGGCGACTTCCAGAAATTTTGAAAAAATATGAATAACCAAAGCAGGTTAATTGAAAGACGGAAAAGCGTTCTAGAGAAAGGAGATCTTCGATCATCTGAGATTCCTTCTGAGCTATCGCGCGTTAATGATGAATGGCTTGCAGAACTATTCGATAATGCTGATGCAGAAAAAAATGGGATGGCATTAGTGGCCGTGGGAGGTTACGGCCGACAAGAATTAGCGCCAGGTAGTGATTTAGATCTAATCCTCACTTACAAAGATGGCTATGACGCTGACACTTTGGCAAACCAGATTTGGTACCCAATCTGGGATGAGGGACTTAAGCTTGGCCATGCTGTTCGAACAGTTGAAAGAAGTCTGCGACTAGCCGAAACTAATCTTGAAACTGCAACAGCACTGTTGGATGCTCGCCACATCGCAGGTGATTCAGTAATTACTGAAGAGTTGATTCGAAAGTCACGTGACCAATGGAAAAATCAGGCAAATGTTTATCTCCCTAATTTGTCGAAAGCGGTAAAAGAAAGACACCGGTCAGCTGGAGAAGTCGCATTTTTGCTGGAGCCTGATTTAAAAGGTGGACGGGGTGGACTCCGAGATATTCAAGCCATGAGGTGGCTAGCCCTTGCAGATATGGGAATCGCAGGAAATGAAGATGATGAGCGGTTAAAAGATGCACATAGGGTTTTGTTAGAAGCACGCGTTGAGTTGCATCGGCTTACGGGTAAACGTGGGGATGTACTGTTACTCGAAGAGCAAGATTTAGTCGCCACTGCACTGCAATATTCTAACGGTGATGAATTGATCGCGAGGATTGCTGCATCTGCGAGAGTGGTTGCGTATCTAAGCGATGAAGCATGGAGATTTATAGATACCAAAGCAGATGATGAAGAGAATACTGACATAGCAGTAGCGGGTTTGAGAATTAAGAATAATGAAATAGTCATTACTGGAGACCCTGGAACTGATCCGTTACTTGTCTTGCATGCTGCGCGTGCAGCTGCTCAACAAGGTGTGCCGATAGCTCGGAGTTCCTTGGAACGGCTTTCAGAGCGGCAAGAAGATCTTCCTGATCCATGGCCGCACGGAGCTAAAGAGCTTTTCGTCGAGCTATTGGGGAGTGGACAACAAGCGATACCTGTAATCGAATCTCTTGACTTTTATGAGGTTTGGACCCGACTGATTCCTGAATGGGAGCCGAACCGGTCGAGGCCTCAGAGAAACGTATATCACCGATTCACTGTCGACCGGCACTTATTAGAGACGGTCGCTGAAGCTGCGAGACTTACTCAACGAGTGCAGCGGCCAGATCTGTTGTTGCTGTCAGCTCTTTTGCATGATGTAGGGAAGGGATATCCGGGTGACCATTCAGAAGTTGGAATGAGGTTAATAGAAAAAATTGCTTTGAGGTGTGGCTTCCCGGATGCAGATGTTCGGATACTCGTCCGTTTAGTTGAGCATCATTTACTTCTACCCGATGTTGCAACCAGGCGCGATATCGACGATGAGCAAACTTTGGCTCTTGTCGCAGAAAGTGTCGAAAGTGTTGAGTTTCTTGAGCTGCTCGATGCATTAACTGAAGCTGATTCAATTGCCACAGGACCACTAGCTTGGGGGGATTGGAAAGCTAAGTTACTAGAATCTTTGACTAAATCGACTGCCCAATATATTTCTGGCAGCGGTATTCAGTTCTTAAACCGGCGTTCTTTCGTTACCGAAGATATAGAAATACTAATGTCTGAAGGTGGAACACGAATAGCGGCCGAATTAGACGTGCTTACCATTGTTGCTCCCGATAAGTCAGGAGTTTTTAGCCGAGCGGCTGGCGCGCTGGCGTTAAGTGGCTTAGATATTCTGCAAGCAGATGCTTATTCAAGTGCCGCGGGTATGGCGGCATCTCAATTTCGCATAGCTAGCCCACTCGGTTCAAAAGATTGGGCACCCGTTATCGAAGATGTCAAAAGTTCGCTCGTTGGTCGCTTAGCAATAGATGCTCGCATAGCTCAACGATCAAAGGTGTATAAACGTCGATCCGCTTTAGCTGCTGTGGAGGCACCAACGACTATTGCGTTTGATACTGAACTTGCGACGGATGCGACAATTATTGAAATTCGGACAGAAGACCGGTTGGGAGTTTTATACCACGTGACTCGAGTGCTTGCGGAAATGGGATTAGACATCCGGTACGCCAAAATACAGACGTTATCGAATGAAGTAGTGGATTCATTTTACGTGACCGGCCGAGAAGGGCCGGCTATAAGTGTTGGTCATCAGGCTGAGATTGAGTTAGCCCTCAGCCACTCCTTATCCCAAATCGATTGAGAGTTGTGTGTAAATGACTTCAGAAAGAGTAACAGGCCAAGATCTGCTTCAATGGGCCGAAATGCTGTCAGGTATAGCTCGTACCGGACTTGGGTTTACTGAAAGTTTGTACGAAAAAGAGCGCTATGAGGAAATTCTCAAAGTCGCAGCTGAAATTCGTGGCCAGGTTCATGTTGAAGTAGATCCGGACTTAGTAGCCGATGAATGGATGCGCATGGTCGGTTCCGGAGTGGCGGGTTACGTTACGCCTAAGTGCGCTGTAGGTGCAGTCGTATCTAATGACGAAGGACATATTCTGCTCATTCAGCGATCCGATAGTGGGGTATGGTTGTATCCGACCGGTTGGGCTGATGTGGGGTATTCTCCGGTAGAAGTTGCGATTAAAGAGGTCTATGAAGAAACCGGTATCCAGTGTGAGCCGCTTTCTCTTATCTCTGTTGTAGATGGGATGCGTCAAGGGTTTACTCAGATTCCCCTGTATTCGATGGTCTTTCACTGTCGAGCTATTGGGGGTAAACTAGACCGACATTTGTTGGAGACGTCTGATGCTGGTTGGTTCGCTAGAGATTCGCTACCTGTTCCATTAGCGGGTCTTGAACGATGGGTGGATTCGGCATTTGCCGCAATTGATGGTATTTCGCGCGCCGTAACTTTTGATCCACCGCGATCTCTACCCTGGAACGAAAAGTAGAATTGAGAACAATTCTAAATAAATTTATTGCTCGTCTTGTTGTCGCAAGAACTGTTCTAGCTCATCAATCATTTCTTGTGGGTTGTCAGCCATTTCGCCTATTTCATCAGCTGCTTGTCCTGCCTCATGCTCAAGAATTTGGTCAGCGTATTGAGAGAGGTTCGGATCGCTAGCAACTAGAGCGTCTAATTGTTGTTCATAATTAGACGCAGCTATTTGCAGATCTGTAGCTCCTAAGGTGATACTCAAAAAATCGGCAGTTCTTTTTGCAAGTGCGAGCGCAGCTTTGGGCGAAGGAGAATGACCAATGTAGCTCGGAACTTTAGCCCAGAATGAGAGACTCGTGAATCCCTTTGAATGAAACGATTCATTTAAGACACCGACAATTCCTGTTGGGCCCTCGTAAGAGGATTGTTCGAGCCCTTCGTCGCGGTTAACGATTTTGTTGCTCGAAGCACCGATTACCTCTATAGGCGCTTGATGGTGTGTATCCGTCAGTAATGCTCCAAGAGTAATCGCCGTTTTAACGTTTAGCTCGCTTGCAATCGTTGTAAGCGTCTTCGCGTAGGTTTGCCAGCGTAATCTTGGCTCAATTCCCACCAGAGTTATCAAGGAGCGACCATCGTCAAGCTCTGCTATTCGGACCTCATTTGCGGGCCAGTCAATGTGACGTTCATCGCCTTCCAGTCTGACATTTGGGCGCAGGGAAGCAAAATCATAGAAATATTCCGGGTCTATTGATGCTATTAATTTGCCTTCGAATCTGCGGGTTAGATATTTAACGGCTTCGCTTGCTGCGTCTCCAGCGTCATTCCAACCAGTAAACGCTGCGAGGAAGATAGCGTCATGGACAATAGGTTTTTCTATCCACCGGAGATGTTGCACAATAAAAATGCTATCCGGTGTTGATTCAATCCGTACGATGAACCCTATTGGCAATAATAGAAAGTGAGTGCACAGCTTGTGATTGTAGAAATAGAGATCTGTACAAAAATTGATGATGAAGTGATAAATGCGTTTACGCGCCTGCTGCCACAATTGTCAAAAACATCAGAGTCTCCCGCTCACAAGGATTTAGAGGAAATTATTGGGCATTCTGCTTGCAATGTGTTGCTCGCTCGAGCGGAAAAGAAAATAGTGGGTTCGTTGACTTTGGTAATATTTCCGTTGCCTACCGGTAAAAGAGCATGGATAGAAGATGTTGTGGTGGACAAAAGCATCAGGGGTTTGGGAGTAGGGGAAAAATTGAATCTTGCTGCCATTAAAATTGCNAANAAGCAAGGAGTNCGAACCATAGATTTGACTTCTCGACCATCTCGNGAAGCGGCAAATAGGTTATATAAGCGGCTCGGGTTTAAAGANCGCGCNACAAATGTTTATAGGTATGAGAGCTGATTGATGTCCCCTGAAGCTGAGTCTGAAAATGTTTACGAACTANTAGGTGGAGAGCAATGGTTCCAAGATTTGTGTACCCGATTTTATATGAAAGTTGCTGAGGATGAGGATCTAAGGAAGCTTTACCCTAATGATCTTGAACCGTCGCGTTACTGGTTAGCGATGTTTTTGGCCCAGTACTGGGGAGGTCCTGCCCAGTACTCAGATACACGCGGGCATCCGAGACTACGGATGCGGCACATGCACCTTGAAGTAGGTATCCAAGAACGTGATCTATGGTTTCGACATATGAGAGCGTCTCTTTTGGAAGCAAATCTAGAGGTTGATCTTGAGAAAAAAATGCTCGACTATTTTCAGATGGCAGCGGATCACCTCATAAATAGCGATTAGCCATACAAAAAGTTACTTAGTACTTGTGGTTGGCGCTACTCTTCAGTCTCAGTCAAGGGGATTCGGTATATGGACCAAGATGCTTACGATTTAGGACTGCTGCTAATGCGGTCAACGCTTGGAATTGTGTTAGCTCTGCATGGTATTGCTAAATACAGGGGGGGAATAGCTGGTGTCGGGAAATGGTTTACCTCGGAAGGACTAAAACCGGGTTTATTGCATGCCCACATGGCAGGCTCGGCAGAAATAGGCGCAGGGCTAGGGCTAGCTGCTGGATTTTTTACTCCGATAGCAGCAATGGCATATGTAGGAGTGATGTGTGTAGCGGGTTGGGTTGGGCATCGCGATAAAGGATTTTTTGTTATTCGAAATGGATGGGAGTACACATTCGTGCTCGCTGCGTTAGCTGCATGTGTCCCTTTACTTGGTTCAGGCAAATATTCGTTAGATAACTTGATGGGCATAGAGTGGACCGGCGCAGGGTGGTTCGCAGTCACTCTTGGCGGCGGGGTTTTGGCCGCTGTTCTTTTACTCATACTCTTTTACCGCCCACCTAATAAAGCCGATTAAGAGGAGACTTTCCATACAATTGATCTCACTATGAGATGGTTATGTGAGAAGCGGTTGAAGCTATTAAAGTTTTCAGTCGTTTCGATTGTCTCGCTGATCATTACCCAGAGTGCTTTGTGGTCAGGAATTGAGATTGGGCGATGGTCTCCGCTATGGGCTAATTTTTGGGCGGTGTCGATAGCATCTCTTCCTGCTTATTATTTGAACTACCGTTGGGTTTGGAACCTGAAGAATAGGGACTCAATACGGAGCGACGTGCTTCTTTTTTGGGGATTCAACCTTGTTGGCTTGTTTCTATCGACTGGAGCTATAGCAATAATCAGTCAAGTAGCGGATTCGACTTTTCTTATACTGCTGACCAATTTTGGCTCTTTCGGGTTGTTGTGGGCAGGCAAATTTATTTTCCTTGATAATTTTCTTTTTCGAAGAGGTACGTAGGGTGAGAGCCGAGCATCAAAAAGCAGCTCAAAGCTGCAGAGGTTTTATGCCTCATGAAGAAGGAATGGCCCTCTACCAGGCTGTGGCTGCCGTGGGCGCCAAGGGTCCCATAATCGAAGTTGGATCATATTGTGGTAAGTCCACGATATATCTAGGGTCGGCGGCACTTGAGATAGGGGCAACAGTTTTTACGATTGATCACCACCGAGGTTCGGAAGAAATGCAAGAAGGTTGGGATCACCACGACTCAAGTCTGGTGGATACGGAAACTGGACGAATGGACTCCTTGCCGGAGCTAAGAAAAAATCTCGAAAATGTTGGTATGGAGTCGACAGTTGTGGCGATCGTTGGAGACGCTCTAACAGTCAGCTATTTTTGGGAAACTCCATGTTCATTAGTATTTATTGACGGAGGTCATGGGCCGATACCAGCTCATGCCGACTTCGATAGCTGGGCGCCGAAAGTTTGTATCGGTGGTTTATTGGCGATACATGACGTTTTCCCCGATCCTAACGATGGAGGACGGCCTCCTTACGAGATTTATCTCAAGGCTTTGAACAGTCAGAGCTTTATAGATTATGCAGCTGTCGGGAGTCTGCGTATCCTACAAAAAATTGATTTGTAACATCTTGCAAATTATCTAAGCGTTGGGATGTTGTCACCAATCAGCAGACGCGAAGCTTCTGATTTGTTATCCAAAGCATCGGCTGTGAGGATAATCGCTGCACTCGTATAGGTTGAGCGCTCTCCATCAGGGAAAGTGATGTGTTCGGGATAAACCAGCCCTGTAAAGTATGCGCCATCTTCGTCTCTCATCGCTCTGGTCGTCGTAAATAACTGGCGGGCGCGATCTTCATTTCCAGTCGCTAGATAGGCAAGTGCGCATTCACAAGTCTCTGCTGCGGTCACCCACGGCTGGTCCGAAACACATCTAACTCCCCGGTCAGCGAGTAAAAACTTTGAGGACCCTTCGTTAAGTCGGCGGACAGCTTTCTCGCCATGTACCGCACCAGATAAAACTGGATAATACCAGTCCATCGCCCACCTATGTTTAGGCTCAAATTGGTCCTCGTGATGAGCAATGAGGTCAGCTATTCGAAGAGCGGATAGTTCCCATTGAGGGCAATCTATCCCTAGAGTTTGGGCTATGGATAGCCCGCTCCTTAGCGAATGAAAAATCGAGGAAGAACCAGTGAGGAGCGAGTATGACCAGGGTGCTCCATTGCTATGCAAAGCCCACGGGATATGACCTGAGGCAGTCTGAGAGCCAACCACGAAATCAAGGGCAGATCTCACTACAGGCCACATTTCTTCGAGGAAAGACCTGTCGGCTGTGACCAGGAAGTGGTGCAAAATCCCTGTGGCAACATAAGCGCAACAGTTCGTGTCTACTTTTGAATCCTCGATACTGTTTTTCAGATAGTAGTGATACCAAGTACCATCCTGATTCTGCGCACTTTTTAGCCACTCGTATGCTTTCTCAGCGTTACGCGTAAAACCAGTGGCGCTTAGAGCCATGGCAGCCTCAGTATGGTTCCAGGTGTCAGCATGGCTGTTCTCAAACCAAAGAATCATTCCATTGGGTTGCTGATGTTTGACTATAGATTCAGCTGTTTCTGTTAGCTCTTGTTGAGCTAGGACACCCATAAATTCGGAAGACATTTTTAACCTACCGATAATCTGGTTTAGAACCGTAGAGAACAATTGATTTGGCGATTAATGGGTTGAGTAGTTTTTCTGTAGTTCGAGTGATCCGAGGTCTCTTCACTATGTCCCAAACTAGAAGCTTATGGAATATGCGTACTAGGAAATTCCCATGGTTCTTAGGGCCGACTGCACATTTTAACCACCAATAAGGCGAGTGCAGCGCATGAGCTCTGCCGATACCGTCATTTCGGAAGCCAGCGTTTCTAAGCTTTGATTCAAGTATGGAACGGCGATAAATTCGGACGTGCCCGCCAACTGCCTTAGGAGCGTAGTATTCGCTGCTTAGCTTCCAGCAAATAGTCTCTGGAAACCATGCTGGCACGGTTACAGCTATGGTGCCGCCGGGGCGTAGAACTCTGAAGAGCTCGGCAATTGCTTGCTGGTCATTAGAAATATGCTCTAGAACTTCTGAGCAGATAATTCGGTGGAATGTGTTATCGGGAAATGGCAAATTGAGAGCATCACCACGAAGCGGTTGGCCAGAAGAGTCTGCTGGTATCTCTTCTGAGTGAATCATTGCCGCAAAGGTGTTTCGGACATCGAGAAGTTCTGTGAAACTGTAATCGAGAGCAACTATTCGGCATCCTCGACGCACAAACTCAAAGGCGTGCCGCCCTGCTCCGCATCCCATATCTAAAACTAAATCATCCGCTGCTGCTTCGAGCCGGTTGTAATCAACTGTGAGCATTACTTTGTTCCACCTGCAGAGTTCGTTTGCTCCAAAGAATCCAATAAGGCGTAATAATGTTCGACGGTTTTCTCTGCAGTGGAATGCCAGGAGTAATTAGAGATAACACGCAACCTGCCTTGTTGCCCAACGGTTTCTCTAAGTGATGATTGGTTTAGAGCCCAGCGAATTTTGTTCGCTAGAGCCGTGACATCACCAGGAGGTACGTGCAAAGCTGTTACCCCATCATCTCCTACCACCTCAGGAAGTGCACCTCCTGTAGTAGCGATCAGAGGAACTCCACAGGACATGGCCTCGATGGCAGGGAGTGAGAATCCCTCATACAGCGAAGGAACGATGGCTAATTCTGCTGTGCTGTATAGCTCTACGATTTTCTCGTCGGGCACGCCACTTATGAATTCAATATGGTTTTCAAGCTTTAGATCTTTGATCAGTGCCGTTGCCTTTGAGTCGTATTTAGGTTTTCCGATGACAACGAGATGGACGTCGGGATTTTCAGTCCGAATTTTTGCTAATGCTTCAAGTAGAAATGCAAGACCTTTCATTGCGACATCTGCACTAGCTGTGGTCATCAATCGTCCGGGTACAACCGGGACTTCTGGTAACGGAATGAACTGAGAAGAATCTACCCCAACATGAACTATGTGAAGTCGGTCAGGTGAAATTCCGTGATCGGCAACTATGTCATCAAAACTATTAGTTGACACCGTTAAGATTCTTGGTAGTTTTTGTGCCACTTTTGTTTGCATTCGGGTGAAGGAATAAAATCTGTTTTTAGTAAAACGCTTCCAACGAGTGGTTGCATGCTTGGTTTCCAGCCGTCGGTCAACGGTAATTGGATGGTGAATCGTAGCGAGGACTGGAAGTCCTGATCTATGGATTTTTAGAATTCCGTACCCGAGACACTGATTGTCATGAACAATATCGAAATCATTAGATCGTCTAGCTAACTCTCGGTTAGCGCGCAAGCTAAATGTCAGCGGTTCTGCGAATGTTGCTAGCGAAGTAACTGCATATTCCAAAACGTCATAACGGTCTTTGAATTCGGATAGCCGGGGCCTTCGAAAAGGATCCGGCATTCTATACAGGTCGAGGCTGGGTAGCTCTGTAAGAGAGGCACCGTCATCTAGATGTGGGTAAGGAGGTCCAGAGAAGACCTCTACCAAATGTCCTAGTTTAGTTAATTCGCGTGCCATGTGACGGGTGTATACACCTTGCCCGCCGGTGTATGGGTGGCCCCGATAAGTTAAAAAAGCGATGCGAAGCGGACGCTCGACGGACATAGAACCTCAGACTGGGTGTTGCGAATATTGAACCCACGTAAAGGCTACCGTCCGGTAACCGTCGGATTCAAAGACTGGTGCTTATGATCAATTTATAAGAGGTTTAAGAAAGTGAAGGTTGAGAAGTGCGAGTTCTATTGCAGCGAGTACTAGAAGCGTCTGTCGTAAGCGAGGGTGAGCTGACCGG
This sequence comes from Actinomycetota bacterium, assembly GCA_002731665.1. The sequence goes on from PCCJ01000002.1 coordinate 9,754, forward strand.
ACAAATAGGTAGAGGATTGTGCGCTTTCGTTGGTGTTACTCACTCTGATGCAGAGCTGACTGCCACGAAACTTGCAGATAAACTATGGAACTTGAGAGTTTTCGAAGACTCTGCTGGCTTAATGAATCTCTCCGTTGCAGAAATGAGTAGGGAAATACTTGTGGTGAGTCAGTTCACTCTCTATGGGGATTCAAGTAAAGGTCGTCGGCCTTCTTTTGTAGAGGCTGCGCGACCTGAACATGCAGAGCCATTAATTGATTTATTTTGTCAGCGACTAGAAAGCCATGGAGCGAAATTGGGGCTTGGCCGTTTTCAAACAGAGATGCAGGTTCATATCATCAACGACGGGCCGGTGACGTTAATGATTGAAGCCTGAAAAAACATCCAATGAACACAAGTAAGAGCATCGAAAACCAAGTGATTTTTGTCTTTCCGAGCGAAACCGCCCAGGTCCTACCAGACCGCAGCTCAACCATCGAACTTAAAACTTGTTGATTCTTTAGCCCAGTCTTTTCTATTACTTTTCCATCGGGATCAATGATTGCTGAGAATCCTGTAGTAGATGCCTGAAGCACCCATCTGCTCGTCTCAATTGCGCGCAAACGTGCGCTAGCTAGAGATTGACTGGGTACAGCCGAGCTTGTATACGAAGAGGCGAGAGTCGGATTGGTGATAATGCGAGCTCCATTGTTGATTGAACGTCTTGTTTGTTCTGGGAAATAAATTTCGAATGAAATAGCGTTTCCTATTGGCCCGAAAGGGCTATCCATTACGCCTGGTTTGTTACCGGGTAAGGCATCCCGAGGAACCATTGAGAGATCCGTGAACCGTTCCAGGACTTTACGAAATGGAATATATTCGCCGAAAGGTACTAGATGGGTTTTCTCGTACCGATCTAACAAACCCGCTTTGGGAGCAACAACTACGGACACGTTTTTAAAATAATTTCCATCTCGTTCTGAAAAATTCGCAATTATTGTTGTATCCCGGGCGGTAGAGATTGTCGATAATTGACTCAAGTGAACGCTGTTTTCTAAAGGCCCATTGCTCAGAGCGCTACTTTCGCTCCAAACGACTAGATCCATGGGCATCTTATGTTTATCTAGAGCGCTGACATGACGGTCGAAAACATTTGCTTGGTCGCTGGAGACGGCACGAGTCCCTAAATCTCCTCCTGCTTGCACTACGCCAGCTTGCACTAAGGAGTCGACAATCGATGTAGGAGCCAAACTAGCGACAATCATTGTCGCAACAATTGTTACGAGAAACATTGAAGCTGAAACAAACCGCCGCACGAGAACAGCTTCGAAGGTGCTGGCAGCTAAGCCGAGAATTCCGATTAAAAGAAGTGGTCCACTTACTCGTACGACCGACACCCAAGGCGCATCAATCTGACCCAAAGCAAGATTTGACATTGGTACTCCACCGAAGGGAATAACCCAACGAACCGATTCACCAACTATTAATGCTGCAGGGAATCCAACCCTTTTTAAAATACCGAAGGTCGGAAGAAGTAAAAATGGTAGCGCCATAATCAGAGCTTCGATAGGTGTTGCGAGAATCCAGCCCGGAAGAGTTAGATCTATCATCCAAACGAGACCTATGAGGTAAAATCCCACCCAAAAAAACCAAGCTGTCGCCAGCCGATTTTTCCAGCTAGATGCGTCCAGGAGTTTAAGAAAAATCCCTAGCCCGATGATTGCAATGGGCCAAAGACCCCATGGAGGTAGAGAAAAAGCTGTCATGACGCCGCATGTAGCAGCAGCAGCGAAACGATAACGCGGCTTCATTGCCCTAGGTAGTCCGTGACAGTTCTTGCGGTTTCATTTCCTTGCCGAATACATGCTGGTATTCCAAGTCCGCGGTAGCTGGAGCCAGTTAGGAAGACCCCCGGTAAGTGGGTCTTGATCTGATCATCAATCGAATCAACTAGTGTTTCATGGCCCCGTTTGTATTGCGGGAAGGAACTTGGCCACCTAGAAATACGCGACTCAATAAATTCTCCCTCTATGCCTAAAAGATTTTTTAGCTCATCAGCCACATGTGTTACAAGTGATGAGTCATCGTAGGCATTAAATCGATTGTCACCATAACGCCCCACGGACACCCGGAACACTACATGTTTGTTGTCAGCCCAGTGCGGCCACTTACTGCTTGCCCAACTGCAAGCCGTGATTAGTAGTCCTTCGTTTTTAGGTACCAACATTCCTGAACCGTTTAAGGAGTTGAGTACGTCCGAACGCCTATAACCGAGAGTGATTAGAGCAACAGAAGAAAATTCAATTTGCTGTAATAGAGGAATAACGCTTGGAACGCTGTCAAAAAACTTTGATGAAACGTTAGCAGGAGTAGCAATAACTACTGCATCGGCGACAACATCAGGAATTCCTTGAGCTGAGACCTTAACGCCGTTTGCATGATTGAGTACAGAGTTAACCTCGATGTTTGTTTGAATATCTGTGTATTTAAGTTGGTTCCGAAGGGTGTTAGTGAGGTGACTCATTCCTTCAGGGAAACTACAAAAAACTGGACCGGTCTTATCGCCGCCTTGAGCAGCTTGGTTTCGTAGGCCATTTATGAGACTTTTATTCTTCCTGGCAGCTGTTTCGAGTTGAGGGGCGACAAGACCTAGATCGAGTAAGTCTGTATCCCCTGCATTAATGCTGCCTATAAGAGGGTCGACTAGCTTCTCCGCTATTTCAGGACCGAGGCGTCTCCTAATTAACTCTCCTACAGTCTCATCGTGGCCAGGCCAGTCATCAGGTTTTATTCGATCTAAACCGGCTCGAATAGCTGATATTGGGCTTACTATCCGAGACTTAAGTAATGACAAAAACTTAGTCGGAACACCAAGCACCAAACCTAATGGCAATGGCCGTAGGTGGCCATTGACAACCACGTATGCTTTGGATGAAGCCGGGCTAATGTAATCAGCCGCGATTCCTAACTCACTACAAAGATCCAGCCCCCAAGGCACCCGGGTAAGGAAAGCATCAGCTGCTTCATCAATCTGATGTCCGAGAAAACTTGAGGTTCGAATTTTCCCCCCTATTTCATCAGATTTTTCGAGAAGAGTTATGTTGGGAGGGTCACTAACGAACAATTTTTCTAGGCGGTATGCGACGGAAAGACCAGATATACCTCCTCCGATGATGACGATGTTTTTACTCATGATCGGGATTTAGAACCGTTTGAGGTTTCGCTGTGAACCAGCTCGACGACTCTTTCCAAAATTAGAGGATTCGTTTCCGGAAGTACACCGTGGCCGAGGTTAAATATGTGCCCCGGTTTGTTCCCAGCTGACTTCAATATCTCAAGCGTCTGATTTTTCACTACTTCCCAAGGCGCTAAGCAAAGAGCTGGATCTAAATTTCCTTGTATAGCGATGTTCTCGCCGACTCTTAAACGCGCCTGGTCAATCGACACGCGCCAGTCCACTCCAACGACCTCAGGCCCAGCTTCGCCGAATTGATCTAGTAATTCCCCTGTTGTGACACCGAAGTGGGCTCGTGGTACTTCCAGGTCAGCAAGTTCTGCGAAAACTCGTTGGCTATGAGGGAACACATAATTTCGATAATCTGAAGGTGTAAGCGCGCCTGCCCAAGAATCGAAAAGTTGAACTGCGCTAGCACCAGCCGCCACTTGAGAGCGCATAGAAACTATTGATATGTCTGCTAATCGCTCCATCAACTCATGCCAAAGTGTGGAATCGCTGTGCATTAAGGATTTAGTTTTTGCGTGGTCCCGCGAGGGGCGGCCTTCGATTAAATAGCTGGCAATTGTAAAAGGCGCTCCAGCAAAGCCGATAAGGGGAACAGTAAGTTCTCTGGCTAAAATTTTCACGGTTTCGATAACATAGGGCGTGTCATTTTCAGGTTCGAGTTCTCGAATTCTTTTTAGATCACTTCGTTCCCGAAACGGTGCAGCCGCAACAGGGCCGATTCCGGGCACTACATCAATCTTGAAACCAACAGCGTCGATAGGGACGACGATGTCTGAGAAAAGAATTGCTGCGTCCACTCCATATCGATTAACAGGTTGCAAAGTAATCTCTGCAGCTAGCTCAGGATTGTGAATAGCTTCTAGAATGCTTCCGTCGCCCCGAATATTTCTATACTCGGGAAGGGAACGACCGGCCTGGCGTTGAAACCAGACTGGCGTGTGAGATGTCTCGAGGTTTCTGCAAGCGCGAAGATACGCGCTTTCTGTAAATTTATGTGCGGGATGATTCTTAGGAAGTGCCATTGGCTTAGAAACGCTATCTCCTATGACAGCTAGTGACCACTCGTTAGCTAGAAGTAGGTCTTTCATGCGCGCCAACATGCCGGTAAGCTCTATGTCTCCCAAAAAATTGTGATGGAGACGTGAGCGACTCAGAAATAGAGCTGGAGCAAGCGCATATAGACAACGCTTACCGATTGCTGGAACAAGCGCGAACTCGAGCGGTTGAATTGCGAAATATGGTGGAAGTTGGTCGTGGCGGAACGACGCAAGCGCGGTATGAACGCGACGTAATGGAGGAAAGCATTCAGAATAGGCTTGGACAACTGCAGCTCGGTTCGGCTTCGCTAATATTTGGACGAATTGATGAAGAGTCTGGTGAGCGTTTCTACATAGGGCGTTTGGCGGTAGCTGATGAATATCAAGAGCCGGTCGTTGTCGATTGGAGAGCACCAGTAGCAGAGCCTTTTTACAGAGCTACAGGTCGCCATCCGATGGGCTTAGTTCGGCGGCGGCACTTTGTTACACGAGGGAGAGAGCTTTTAAATATTGAAGATGAACTTTTTGACCTTGATCAGCTAGACGAAAATCATCAGGGACAAGGTGCTCTGCTAGCCGCTCTTGATCAAAACCGTGATGGACAGCTTCGCGATATCGTGGCCACAATTCAGGGCGAACAGGATGAAATCATCCGTGATTCGCCCAAAGGCATGATTATCGTGCAGGGAGGGCCTGGGACAGGTAAGACAGTTGTTGCATTGCATCGTGCTGCATACCTGCTCTACACGCACCGATTTCCGCTCGAAGGTCAAGGTGTCCTGGTTGTAGGTCCGAACCGTCTTTTTCTGCGCTACATAGAACAAGTGCTGCCGAGTTTAGGCGAAGCAGGTGTTCATCTAAGTGTCCTAGCAGATCTGTTCTGCGACATATTTCCGAAGGTTCGTATCCACCTTGCAGATGACTTGAGCTCGGCACAGGTAAAGGGTGATCCGCGGATGATTCGACTCATTGAGAAAGCAATCTCAGATAGGCAACGCGCATTGCCTAAGGAACTGTCGTTGGGGTTTGGCCTAGTGCGACTTCGGATTACGCGTAGCCAGATGTGGTCAATAGTGCGCGATGCTCGTCGCCGTTACAGGCGACATAACCAAGCAA
>PCCJ01000003.1 GCA_002731665.1 Actinomycetota bacterium
GTAAGCCATGTTGGCCCCTATTCGTTAGGGATCTCGGCTTCGACCCAGGTCGTGGTGTCTTCGTCCCAGAGGTAGGACTTGCCGTCGTCCTCAGTGCTTCGCCGGAGGTAAATGGCTGCGGTATTGGTTTCCATACTTATAGACATGGACGGTGCTCCCTTGTTTGTTTCAGGAAGCTGGGAGGATTTTTATTTGCGGTCTCGTTTCGAGTCCTGTAGGACTCGAACCTATGACCCCTCCTTGGAAAGAGGTCTATTTACAATGAAAAACCGAGGTAGAAGTACCACTTAGCTCCCGTAGAAATCTCTCAGAAGCCGGCACAGAAGGAGCATTTTTAGCATTTCTAGCTGTGAACACTAGGCCGTGAACATAGAGCGGTTTTTCTATAGAGATTACGCATGCATCAGCAGCATGACGAACTAACCAAACCCCGTCTCACAAAGCGGGGGAACTCCAGACTCAACCAAACTTGATACAATGCACTGATTCTCAACGATCCAAGGTGGTCTTGTGCTGAAAAAATACCGGCTTCTGTTTTTGTCGCTTCTCGTTGCTCTTTGCGTGCTCTCTTCTTGTGGAACATCTGAGACTGCGGAGCCTGCAAGTCCCCCTGAGGCAGTTGAAGAGGCGGTCGCAGCTGATTCAGAGCCGGATGATTCAGGCGCAGATGATTCAGACGCAGATGATTCAGACGCAGATGATTCAGACGAGGGCTCTACAGAAGAATCTGGGGCGATGGTTGAAGAGGACCAAGAAAGCGATCAGATTGAGTCTGACGGACCAGCAATCGCCGGCGATACTACTCCGGAATTTGCCGCTCTCAGTGACATCGATCAGGCTCTCATCAACTCCCTGCAAAGCTGGGACTGGGACACCCAACCCTGGGTTTCAGCCGATATCGAATCGATTAATGTGCCCGAAGGCACCGATTTCTCGGTCACGTTGACGCTGGAGAACTTCACGGAATCGCCAATTTATGCCTTAGCCTGCACTACAACTTCTGCCTGGGATTTCTTCGCCGCCCCGGCCGGCCAACAGCAGTGCTCCCCACCTGCTATAGCCACCTTCGACAACGACGGTGTCGCTGTGATCACTACGACCTCAACCGGCGAGGGCAGATGTTGGGGTGTTGGCGGCTTCGGAACCGAGCAAGGTTTCCTTTGTATACCTTTCGGCGACCTCGATGGTTACTCCTCTGCTGACTGTGCTGACAGCGAACTCGGGGAGGGAGTTCTTTTCCCGCTTTCAGATGGCGCCTACTGGTGCAACTACGGCCAGGTGTCGCAACCTCTCGGCCATGCGATGGGACTCGATAGCGATGCTGTTGAGAAAATCGAAGAGTCTTAGTCTCTGGGTTTTCTAAAATGGTAGAACTCGTAGCTTAAGGTTCTTAGCGTTTTGTCATAGACAGCTACTTAAGGTAGTCACTCCCCCATTTTTGTCATAGACATCTCATAGACACAATCCTTTTTGACTAGCGCATAATGATAATTATGTGCTGTTAGTAGACTCCCCCTCTACTAAATTATGTTTAACGTCGTAGGTTCGTGTTTGGTTCTGCTGCTCAATTCTTCCATCTAATCTCCTATTCTTGCATAAAAAAATATTAGTTCGACTCCCATACCAAGGGGTATTGATCGCTATCAAGTGAATCGCCATCGTTGTGTTGATCCGATCGAAGATGACCTTGGGTCCCCTTGCGAGAGTCATACACCGCATCGTCTCCGCAGTATCGAACCGTGTAGCCGCGACGGCGCACATCAGAACGTAAATTGCCTCCGGCTCCGTGAACCGTCATCGCATGGAACGCGTAAACGTCACCAGGTTCAAGATCCCAAGAAATGACTTCGTACTCATTGCGAGTCGCTTCGATGTCAGGTATGTCGATGTAGTCGGGGTTTCGCTCATACTCACCATGGCCAGATGTTTTTCCGAAGGTCTCCGGCTGATACCAGATGTCCCAAAGGTGTGACCCCCTAACGAATTCGAGCCCGCCGCTTTCGATGGTGACCGCATCTAAGGCAACCCAGAACGACATAACTTGACTGCCTCTCAGCGGCCAATAGGGCAGGTCGTTGTGCCAACGAGTCCGATTCTCAGTCCCCGGTTCTTTAACGAAGAGCTGGTCATAAAACAGGTTGACTTTTGATGATTGAAAAAACTGGGCTGCCAGGGAGACGAGAGGCCCGTTAGTGCAAAATCTTCCCATTTCTGAATCGGTTTCCCACATTCGAATGTTCCCGTGAAACCGTCCGATTCCGTTGTCCGGAACATATCCGTGCACAAACGGGCCCGGTTGATTGATATCTCGCTCGATTCCTGCCTCCAGGACTTTTAACCAATCGCCGTCGACGACACCCCGGAGGGCGACTGCGCCGTCTCTGGCACAGGCCGCACGATCTTCTTCGGTGACGTAGTGATCCATTCGGGGAAGCTTAATAGACCAAGGAGCGCTGCTTCCACCCATCACAAGAACATATTAGTTCTGCAATACCGCTCGTTGAGGCACTCTTTCTGCAAATTAGGTGAATTATGAATCCATCTAGCAAAAGGAACTGGGAGCTGTCGGAAGCGCTGGAGTTACTGGGTAGTTAAAGGACCATTTGGTCCTGAAGGTTGCTAACTAGCCGCAGCAATTGTGTTTTTACCGAAGGTCATCATGAGTGCTGTAATGACCATGAAGAGCAAGGAGAGGATGATCCCGACGAACATTGTTGGTGCGGGAATCATCGCTACAACAAAAGCAACAACACCAATCCAGCCCAACCACTTTGGCAGCAGCCCACTACTTAGGGCTGCAAGCCCAATCGTTAATACGAGGGTTGCCATGCCTGCGTGCATTGGCCAGAAGAAAGCGTCCCATATGGCGTGCATGGTTTTCATTGATTCAGGGGACATGTTCTCTGCTTGAATCGATAGTCCCGCTCTTAGGGTTGAGTCGACTGCCATACCCGCGACAGCTATCAGAGTGGCACCGGCGGCGAGCATGCCAAGTAGTTGTTGGCCGGTGTCTCGAACTCGTTGAGACATGCACATTCCGAACACGAGCACGCAAAGTGCTCCGAGGATGGCGAGCCACGAACCGATAAAGACTCGGTCTTGGTTTTGGACGTAAAGGTCTGCGATTTCTTGAGCGCTTTCTTCGGTGGATGCCCACCTGCCATGCACCGCAAAGGAGATCAGTACCAAAATGATGCCTGCGATGGCGCCCAGGGGCCCGTAGCGTTGAAGTTTCTGTTCCACCGAGTTCTCCTTCGTTTGGCCTATGTGCGAAAAGGTACCTCAGTTTTACTTAGGCCACAGGCTTTTCAAGCTGAATCGGTTTGATGATGTCTTGGTTCGGGTTGGAATTTAAAGGGCGATGCAACTGTTTGCGTTTCCAAAAATCAAATTTCTTGGTGTAGTTAGCTAAGTACTAAAAGACTGCACGAGAAGGACAAATATCCCTCAAAGTAAGGATGTTCTGACTATCTCATCTAGTGGTCAACGGTCGAACCTGGCTCACAGTGACAACTATGAGCAAATCGGACGATCGCCCAAATCCCCTAGTCAAACGAACAATTCTTCGGTTGTCCGCATATAGATCATGGTCATAGGGCTAGCCCCAATGGCACTCATAGTGAACAGCGTCCTAGCCGACCGCTCAAACTCATCATCACTAGCGGCAGCAGCTAAGTCTCCACGGGTCACAGGACTAACCCAAAAATATGAGGAGAAACCTTCACCAGCGGTTGTCGCTTCTGCCCATGTTTGTTCCCTTGATTGCATTTGCAAAACCATGAATCGTGACAGGTTCAGTATCGTCAACTTCTAGGGCCTCTTGTGTCATTAGTTTTATCCGGTTGCTCATATCCGGTCGAGATTTGACTATTGGCCCAATAGACGGTGAAAGGGTCGTGATGTCCCAGAACTCCTGGAAATTATCAAAAGTGCGGTGAACAGAAATCTGTTTCGTTTCGATGTTGTTTAACCCCGCGTCTACCCACGTTTCATGAAGTTGGCCCATACGTGAAACCTCAGCCGAAGGCGCCATTGGATAGGCGATGTCTAACTGCCGAAGTTGTGCACTTATAACCTCGTTGGGAAGGCCACCTTCAAGCACATCCCAAACGTATGCAGAGACACTGCCCCCTCGCTTAGTAACCCTGACCATTTCCATGGCTCCAGCCGCGGGGTCAGGTACGAAGAATAAGACCAGGGCCATGGTGGCGTAATCAAAACGGTTCGCTTCAAATGGGAGGTTCATGGCATCTCCGACTTGGAATGAGACATTATCGCTTCGGATCCGCTGGAGAGCAAAGTCGATTTGTTCCTGCGATGGGTCTAAAGCCTGAATTTCTTTGGGGGAATGTGAGTTATAGATCTGTTCGGTAAAGGTTCCGTTGCCGCATCCAATGTCTATCCATCGCTGATCTTCTTCAGGGGAAAGCCACTCTAGGAACTGATCGCCAATTAGCTGACTCCAAATGCCCATCCACTGCTCGTAAGACTCGCCATCTTGAAATTTTATTTCGTGCGACACCTGTCCCCCTTAAAGCTGAGAAACATTAGCACAGCCATTTCCCCACATACTTTTACTGTCTGTTGCAAAGGTCGACTTTGGTTGGTGCATAAAGCAGAGCTAACGCAGCGAAGACGCCAAGCAAATGGACCATAGAACGAGCTTAGGCCACAAGGCAGTTGTCCTTACGTGGGACGCCTTAACCCAGAGTTAACAGTTGGGCAACAAAACTGCTCGAAATGAGTTGTTAGCTTAAATTTGTGGCCGACTTTGGCTGCCTTTAAAAGGAGCTCAAAATGCTGTTTAAATTTGCCTGGACCCATTCGCCTCAAGCCAGAGACAACACCATCAAACAATTTATGGCGACTGGTGGCATGCCACCCGAGGGCGCCACACTTGTGTCGCGTTATCACAATGTTGACGGAACTGGCGGTTTTGCGATTGTCGAATCCTCAGACGCGGGCGCCCTGGCAGACTATGCGCTTGACTGGAACGGAATGATTGAGATCAACATAACGCCTCTAATGGATGATGAAACCATCGGTAACGTTCTGGGCGCAAAATTTTCTTGATGTGAACATGCGTGCGATCTAGCCGTTCTATTGCTTGACGCCTGCTCTGAGCTTGCGATCAAGGTTCCGTTGCGTTTGCTGATCAAAGCGAGGCTAGAGGTTCCCGCAGGTCACTGTTAGGCTTGAGCGCCTGTTTTCTATCCTGATCCTGCGGCATTAGTCAGTAATCGACTAATGCCGCGGCTTTTCGTGGCGCGGGAAGCCATAATAGCGATTATTCCGAGAACGACCTGAAATGACGAAAGGACCTCCACGAAGGGAGGTCCTTTTGTCGCATGCTAAACGGTCATTCACAATTCATGAAAGAATGCTAAGCTCCGCATCAAATTCATCACGAAAGGTAAAGGTGGAACAGTGAGCTTCGTATTTCAAACTCATTATCAAGGAGATGACCCATCTGTCTTAATCGACAACATGGATCTTTTTAACGAATTAGTTCAAGGGTCAGGCTCTTCAGGAATGCTTCTTTTTCAGCAAATTGCAGCAGGTGAACTGACGGGCTTGTGCGTAGCAGCCAGCATGTGGGACAGCGTTCAGGGTGGTTGGAATGGCTTGTCCGCCATGTACGCCGACCCAAGGATTCAACAAATAGCAACTTCGGCAGCTTCCCCAACTGCGATCGGTCGCAATGTGACAAAACTAGAACGCGAGCATGGAAACCCTGGTCCTGGTTACGCAGGATGGACCAGTTTTCAAGGTGATTCTGTAAACGACGAAGAGTTCGCGAATATCACTGCTATCGCCGACAAAAATGGAATCACTGCTGTTCGTATGNTNAACAACATGGCCGCTGGTTCCAATNCTGGAACAAGAACTGCTGTCTTTTATTGTGACTCANTGGATAACTGGGCAGAAATGATGGCTGAGCTAACNANAGACNCCAGCTTNATNGCGGGAGCTTCCCGGACTGGCTTCNTNCCTGTTGCCCGAGGATTGGCGATCGTCCACTAAATACGGATCGATTACCTAAGCGAAAAGGGCCGCCCTTCGGGGAGGTCCTTTTGTCATTTTCAGCTAAGTGTTTCTTGAACACCTCAGTGCCAAGTCATCTCAATCTGGCGAACCTGCCTCTCATAAAATTCCGAGCAGAGAAAACGGAAACGGCTACGAATCGTTGCATTAGGATTGTCATCGTGAAGAAAAATGTGTTGTCTCTGGTCACTGGTGTGGCTTTGTCGATTGTGGTTATCTTCGGTTTCGCTGGATGCGGTTCTGACGACGAGGTTGAAACTCAAGTAAGAAACGCTGCGTTAAGTCCCGCTAAGTCAGCTTCTTCCGAAAGTAAGGAGAGCATGGGCGAACGCGTTAATCGACAGCTCGACGAGGTGCTTGCAACCCTTGAGGGTTTAAGTTCTGATGAGCTCAGTGAACTTATCAAAGCAGACGCGATTGATATGAAACTGTTGAGGGCTCTTAACGATCTGAATGGTCAGATTCTCACCTACCCTGGGAAACCTGCAGTCGCCACAGATGACAAGCCTTGCGATCCCAGGAATTCAGAGGAGTGGGATTGCGCCACATTCATAAGATGTTTTCTTCCGAATAGCCGAGACGAGAGGCAAGCTATAGCGGAACTTTTTGGTGTAGACATCGATGACTGCGATTTTGAGTAGAGCAGGTTGCTTCAGGTAAGTCACATGTCAAAAGCCCTCGTTTCAGACCGCTAACGGCCATCGTGAATTTTTCTGATTACCTGTAGAGAGTATTTGTTGGTTTGTTTACGGCTCGGCCAAAGGCAGTCTTGTATCGAACCGTTAGAAAATTTTTGAGTGTCTAAGCTGTCGAATCGTATTAGTTAGGGTCACGTCGCCTTAGTGTTCACGACTTGTCTTAGGTGACCTGTGGTAATTATAGAACTGTGAATCTGAGGTTACGAAAACGCCTAATGCTGTTGAGTGCAGCATTGTTGTTTGCCAGTTGCGCTGGGGCCTCCAATCCGCCGTTAGAGGCAGCGGTTTCTGTGGTGGCAGTGGAAAATGCTTCTAGTTCGTTGGGTTTCGATGTTAATCGGCATGGCTGGTTTTTCGAGAATTATGAGGCTTCGGAGCCTCAGCTATTTGGTGTAACTGATGCGGTTGCTCTTTTCGGTGATGCTGCTGTATGCGTTGAAATCAGCGGAGATTGCACTCCAACACCTGCGGCGGCAGAGTGGATTGACATGGTTGCGTCTGCGATGGAGTACGGAGTCTGTGAGGGTTTGACCATTGCTAGTGTTGACCGTTTCTTAGTTGGCGCTGCGCCTGAAACAGGTTCTCTGGTTTTGACCAGTGAACTTGAGCGTCAAATAGCGAGATTATTTGCAACGCAGTTCCTTCATGATGTGATCGCCGCCACCAAGGACTGGCGTGATCAGTCAGTGACGGACATCGTTTCGGAGTTGCAGGCTTCGCTGGCTGATCCTTTTGCCGAGCAGTACACGTTAGGTGTGTACTCCAAATTTGGTGGACACAGTGTGTTGCCCTATGCCGTGGATTTAGATAGCCAGGGTCGTGGTGTGATTTTTGTGTATGACCCGAATTGGCCTGGTGAGAAGCGTTATATAGAAGTTGATACGCAGGCTAATAGGTGGCGATTCTCTTATTTCGCAGCTGATCAGGTGACTGACCCTGAGGCCTGGACTGGTGGTAATGGCCGGATAGATCTCACACCGTTGTCTGTTCGAGAGGCACCGTTTTCTGAACCATTCAAAGGTTCAGGAACAGGAGTTAAGCAGTTATTGGCGATCTCAAGTAGCGCAAGGAACTGGACCTTAACAAGCGCTGATGGTGTACTCGATGCAAAGTCGGTGGTCCCTGGCCGTGATGGAGTGGTAGCGGTAACGAGAGGCGCCCCCCTTGATCGGGGATCTCAGCCAACTCACTTGGTATTGGTGGAGTGGAGTGAAGACGCTGAATTACAAGTAGAAGATGGCGCTGCGAAACTGTCTTTGTTCACTAAAGCTGGGGCGGGTTCAGTTGTTGTGTCTGATACGGCAACTATCAAAGTCCAAGCGCCACCAAGTACAGACTCCGATGAAGAAACAACTGGCCTCACAATTGAAGTAGATGTCGCAAAAGAAACCAAAGCAACGGTGACAATTGCATCTGCTACTGAGCGGATTCAAGTGAAGGCTGAAGCTGATCGACGAACCTCAGTCCAGTTAGCTACGAGCAGCACAAGAATTGAAGTCACCGACACGCAAGGGATAAATGTTGTCACCGTTGAAGTACCTCGCAGCGACGAAAGACTGGACATAGTCGTTGATAAAGACGGTGATATTGAAACCTACGTACCTCAATCAATTTCTGTTGAAGAACGTATTGAGGCCATCGAGGAATCGAAGGAACTGTTGGTTGGAGATGACGTCACTTCGCGAACAGTCGAAGTAAGCAGCATCGTCGCGGAGAAGGTCGAAATTAAAGATTTAGGTATCAATACTACTGACGAAGCAAAAACCACAACAACTCTTGATCAAAGATCAGCTGTCTCTACCGACTCGAAAGATGACGAAGAGAGAACACTTCCTGCCGACATTACTGAAAACGACGTTACAGGTATTCGGGTAAACGAAGCTGGTGATTCAGGGACGCTGATTCTTGCTAACGGGTCCGAGATCCAAGTTCGAATCAGTTCCAATGGAGACGTAGTAACTTCGGATGGTCGAACTGTGGATATCACTGTTAAACCGAGCAAAGACGAACAGAAAAAAGAAGCTGACACCACCAGCGACAAAAACACAACTGAACGAAAAAAAGAAGAAACCACAGACTCAAACAAAGATGAGCCCCTCGACAAAAAAGAAGCTGACACCACCAGCGACAAAAACACAACTGAACGAAAAAAAGAAGAAACCACAGACTCAAACAAAGGAGCATCTGATTTCAAACTCGGAGACAGCAAAAGCGAAACACCGAAAAAAGATGATCCTGCATCTTTCGATTCCGAATCCGATAACCGAGCCTCTGATTTCAAACTCGAAGATAAAAAACGCTAGATAAACGAATCGCTGAGCAAGACCAACTGAAGCCTCTACTCTACACAAAAGTCAAGTTCAGGCATTGACCCTATTTTTAGTTAGTGGTTCCACCAGTAGTCCAGATATCTAATTCTTTAGCTATTCGTTGCAAGTTTTCACTGGCCTCGAAAAGCGATTCTCTCAAGTAAGTCCATTCGGGTTCGGTGTACTCACTTGTATCCACGCTACTCAGCCAATCATTTTCTATGTGAATGAAAACTCCCTCACCCCCGAGTGGACCCAAGGTGAGGCCGTCATCGGTCTGCAGCATGAGCGTTGGCGTATCAGAATTAACAACTTTACTGAGAGGCCCACGAACTCCAAGTTTTTTGTTCTCCACCATCAAAGAATCCGCACCAGCGGCAAGCTTCTTGAGCGCAGACACAGCATCGCCGACACCACGGAAGTGGTTGTCGCCAACGATGACGCTTGCCACAGAGTCTCCACCTAAAGCGGTGACGTCGCCACGCTTCGATTCAAAAGCCGATTCGATGCGACTTTCTTTAACCACCGCTTCACCCTCTTGCCCACCAAGTTTGACTTCGCCCTTAATGTCTCCAATTTTGATGAATTCAGATGCGGCACCATCATCTTCGACTACGCCCTTGATGTCTCCAAGTTTGACGAAAGCAGCGTTCCTAGTCCTATCGAAATCAGAATCATCATTATTCGTTGCTACAACGCCAACAACGACGATCACGGCCATCACTGCGATACCAATAAATTTTTGCAGATTCTCAGACACCTAAACACCCCTTGAAACGAACCCTTACAACTCTAGACGAAACGGCACTACCCGTGTTGAGGGTGCCCCAGGCATCGAGTTCACA
>PCCJ01000004.1 GCA_002731665.1 Actinomycetota bacterium
GCGAAAAATTTAGTGGCAGCGGGCGCCGCTGATCGGTGTGAAGTTCAAGTTGCCTATGCGATAGGTGTTGCGAGACCAATTTCGGTGTTGGTCGAAACATTTGGTACTGAGAAAGTAGACACAAATCTTATTTCGGCAGCCGTCAGCGAGGTTTTCGATCTTCGGCCGGCCGCAATACTTAGAGATCTAGATCTTCGTAGGCCGATATATCAGCAGACCGCAGCGTACGGGCATTTCGGGCGGGAGGCTTCTGACGGACTCTTTACCTGGGAGAGACTAGATAAGGTTGATAACATTCGGTCCGTATTAGGTCTCTAAACGATCACAGATTAATCAGTTCAACAAAGTGCCTTTAATCGTCCGAATTTTGCCAGATGAGCCCGCGATTGACAGAGAGTTTACATACCTGATCCCTGACCGGTTGATAGACGCTCTCGACGGTTTTAGTGTTGAGGTCGGAACCATTGTTCGGGTTCCTCTCAAAGGCAGAAAAGTTCGCGGATGGGTAACTGGTATTGGCGTTGAACCGCCTCGTGGAGTTGAACTTCAATCAGTAACGAAAATTAGTGGCATCGGGCCACCCGGCTCGGTTCTAGCATTAGCCGAGTGGGCGAGCATCAGATGGGCTGGCACGAGACCTAAATTCTTGCGGACCGCTACTGCTGACCGAATAGTCTCATTTGTCCCTTCGTCAACGGGGAACCGCCCGGAGATAGCAGCGTTAGATTCACTTTCGGTTGAAGCGTTCAGTCGGAAAAATGCCGTAGTTAGGATGGGGCCCAACAGCGATGACTGGCCCCTGATTTCTACTGCTGCATCATTTGGAAGCGCGTTAATTTTGACGCCGACAGTAGCTCAAGCAAAAACAGTGCTTCTTAAACTCAAAAGAGCTGGGTTCGATGCGGCGCTAGCTCCACGCGATTGGGAAAAGTCTGCGGCGGGAAATGTAACGGTTGGAGCACGAGCGGCTGCGTGGACCCCAATTCCTAAAGTCGATTCTGTGTTGGTTCTGGATGAGCACGATGAGTCGTACCAAGAAGAAGCAGCCCCAACGTGGAATGCTCGTGACGTAGCAATTGAACGGGCAAAAAGAGACGGTTCTCCTTGGGTAGTAGCTTCCTCCTGTCCTTCATTGGAAATGCTTACATCAGGAGCTCCACTCCTGACAATGAACCGTCAAGCTGAACGTGCTAGCTGGCCAAGAATAGAGATTGCCGACCGGCGGGTAGAGGCACCCTCGGCCGGTGAATGGTGTTCAGAGCCCCTGACTCGCGCTTTGAGGCAAGGGAAACGAGTAGTTTGTGTCGTCAACCGAAAAGGGCGAGCACGATTTGCCTATTGCGGACAGTGCGGCGAGCTGGCTAGATCAGAAACAACCGGCCAAATAATGGGTTTAGACAAAGAACTCCTTATTGATGCGCTGAGCGGCGAAACCCGTCCGGCGGTTTGTGCCCAATGTGGTTCGACTCGTTTTCGCAGAGTGAAACTTGGCGTAAAGGGTATAGCGGAAGAGCTCGCTGTTGTGGCGCGACGTGAAGTTGTTGAAGTGACTAGTGAAGACGGAGCGCTTCCAGAAAAATCAGATCTGTACGTGGGGACCGAAGCTGTTCTTCATCGATTGGAATCAACGGATATCGTCGCTTTTCTAGACTTCGACCAAGAACTTTTAGCACCTCGATATCGCGCCTCGGAGCAGGCCATGGCCTTATTAGTTAAGGCTGCACGGCTTGTCGGACGGCGAGAAAAAAATGGGCGCATCATTGTTCAGACTCGTGTCCCTGACCATCCAGTTTTAGATGCCGCCTACCATTCTGATCCCGGCCGGCTTGCGCGAAGCGAGCTAGGTACCCGACAAATGTTGCAACAGCCGCCAATTGTGAACTGGGCGATCGTATCAGGAGCGTCCGCGGCAGAGTTTATGAGTCGTATAGACAACGTTGATGGAGTGGAGACATCGTCGACAGTTGAAGGTACTTGGCGACTCCGGTCACAAGATAGACAAAAATTACTTAATCTGCTCAAACATACTGAGAGGCCACCAGGTCGTTTGAGAATAGAGATTGATCCGTTGAGAGCCTAAAGGCTTTTGGGCGGTATCATCACTTAGGTATGACTTTCGAAATAAGAGTCCTCGGTGACCCGGTGCTGCGTCAAACTGCGGCGACAATCGAGGAAATCGATGGGCGAATAGCTCAGATGGTTACTGACCTTGTACCTGCGATGTACCAAGCAGAGGGTATTGGATTAGCAGCGCCACAGGTAGGAATTCAAAAGAGGCTATTTGTATACGACATCGGAGAGGGCCCTGAAGTCTTAATAAATCCAGAAATTTTAGAGTCAGATGGCGAGTGGGTATTTGAAGAAGGTTGTTTATCTGTTCCAGGAATGTCTTTCGAAATAGTCCGACCTAAAGAGATCCATATAATCGGTCGAAACTTAGATGGAAGCGAAGTTTCTATTGAAGCTGACGAACTGTTATCTCGTTTATTCCAGCATGAGCTTGATCATTTAGACGGTGTTCTGCTCCTAGACCATCTTGACAAGCCTGAAAGAAAAGCGGCGCTTCGCCGGTGGCGTGAGATGCGTAGCACTATTCCTGATAGTGGAGACTTACGTGATCCTACATCGTTATTTCCATGAGCGGATCTCTTCCCAAGCCGCCGCTGCACCCTAAACGAATAGTTTTTTTCGGAACGCCTGAAGATGCTGTGCCTGTGTTGAGAGCGCTCAACATTTCCGGTATTGATATTGCGTTGGTGGTAACTAGACCTGAACGTCGGAGAGGGCGTAGGGAGTTGCCATCGGTAAGCGCTGTTGCCAGAGCGGCAGCAGAGTTAGAGTTGGAGGTTTCGACTGAAATTGAAGACGCGCTGAAAGTAGGAGCTGACTGCGGTGTTGTTGTTGCATATGGAAAGCTCATCCCGAAGGCTGTCCTAGAGCAATTGCCAATGGTCAATTTACACTTTTCAATTTTACCTCGGTGGCGAGGTGCTGCCCCAGTAGAGAGAGCCATCATAGCCGGTGACCTTCAAACTGGGATTTGCGTGATGGGCTTAGAAGAAGGGCTTGATACCGGACCAATTTACCGACTGAGCGAAACGCTTATAGGAGAAAAAGAGACGGCCGTATCGTTGAGGAAACGACTCAGCGCATTAGGAAGCAACGAGTTAATAGCAGCTTTCAAGCTTGGATTAGTCAATCCCACGCCGCAATCCGGTGAAATTACTTACGCGGAGAAAATACAAAGATTGGATCTAGAACTGAAGTGGACGGCCTCAGCAGAGGACCTGAATCGTGTCATCAGAGTGGGAGGAGCATGGACGACGTTTCGAGGTCATGTCTTGAAAATCCATGAGGCTGAAGTGGAGGCCGTGAGCGATCTCAAGCCAGGCGTGGTGCGGAGGGATTCAGTCGGAACCGCTACCGATAATCTGAAATATTTAGTAGTTCAGCCTGAGGGTAAAAGTCCTGTAGCAGCCAAAGACTGGCTAAATGGGGCCAGATTAACGGGTGAAGAAATGTTTGGCGAATGAGTGAAGTACTGTCGAGTCGCCAAGTTGCGTTAGCAGCTTTGTGTGAAATTGAGAAAGGCAGACAAGCGAATTCCGCTCTGGTAGATGCTCTCAACAGGGTCGATGATGAGTTAAGTTCTAGGGACAAAAATTTTGTAACCGAACTGGTTCAAGGAACAACCCGTATGAGGCGTGCCTTGGACCATCTATGGGCACCATTTGTTAAGCGAGAACTTGATGTTGAAGTGAAAGTGGCTGTGCGCCTTGGGGTGTATCAACTCGTTTTTCTTGGGACGCCTCCTCATGCAGCATTAAATGCAACAGTAGATATTGTGCCTCGGCGTGCAAAGGGTTTAGTTAACGCCGTCCTAAGACGTATTTCGGAAACTAAACCAAATTTTCCTACAGGTGCGGTAAAAAATAGCTATCCAGATTGGATTTGGGACTGGGCAGAAAAAGAATGGGGATTGGATGGTCAAGCGGCTCTTGTAGCGATGAATAGCGCTGAGCGTCCCGAGAAAAGACCAGACGGATATATACAAGGTAATGCATCGAGATGGGTCTGTGGAGAAGTAGATGCTGCTTCTCCCGACGGCGGACTGCTTTTAGATGTCTGTGCAGCTCCGGGTGGGAAAACGACTGGTCTCGGAAATCAATGGGAGATAATTGTAGGGGCGGACCATTCGGCCGTTAGGACGAGCGTTCTAGCAGAATTACAGCAGCGATTGAATCCCCCCATGCGAGCCGTGCAAGCAGATGCTGGATTCCCACCATTTCGATCTCAGTGCGCTGATGCTGTGCTCGTTGACGCACCATGCACTGGGCTTGGCGCTCTGGGAAGAAGAAGTGATGCGCGTTGGCATATTGAGAAAGCAGCGGTGGAGCGCCTCGCTGAGCAGCAATTAAGAATACTCAACGCGTCTTGTCAGCTTCTTAAACCCGGCGGAATACTGACGTACAGTGTCTGCACATTTACGAAAAAAGAAACTATCGGTGTATCTGAAGCTTTCGCATCGCAGAACACAAATATGAAGCCAGTTGCTTTAGACGGTCACCGATGGCGGCATCTGGGAACAGGTGCCATTGTTCTGCCGCAAGACTATGGGACAGATGGAATGGCGGTATTTCAGTGGAGACTGGCTTAAGATTTTTGTTACCTGACGGCCAGTCTTTATAGCTAGTGGTCAAGACCGGCGGCCGAATCGCAACGCGGATAACCACGAGCAAGTCATCGGTAAGAAGTAATTACCCGAACAATAAAGGCCATCTGTGTCGTGACTCCGCTTTTGAATGTGACAATGTTTATGGGACTTGTAGAAGGCTTTTCTATTCGGCCACGGCTTCATACGTGGAGAACCATAAAGTGATACGAAACCTCAAAGAAATAGTCTTCTTAAAGATCGCACACTAGTGAGCGCTCTTGAGCGATTCCGACCTATTGTCTGATGATGCGAATCGGCTTGATATCTGACACTCACATTCCAGAGGCTATGCCTGAACTGTGGCCCCACGTGTATACAGCTTTCGAGGGTTGCGAAGCGATTCTCCATGCGGGGGATATTTACGATATAGACGTAATCGACCGTTTAATGATGGTTGCCCCGACTTGGGGAGCGCGTGGTAACGGAGACGATGGTTCTTCGGGTCGAGACATTCAACCGGACCATGCATGTCTTGCCCCAGCATGGGTTAAGGATTTTGGTGGACTGAAGGTCGGTTTAACTCACCATATGCCAATTCCGGAACTTAAAAACTATGGAGTTCAAGATGCAATAAACCGTCATTTCGATGGAGCGGAACTCGATGTTGTGGTCTACGGAGATACCCACGTTGAGCACATTGCGACAATAGGTGGAGTGCTTTGCGTGAACCCAGGGTCGCCCACATTTCCCCACAATTTACAGGTCCAATACGGAACTATTGGTTTTCTAGAGATCAATAATCGTTCTGTGGATGCGAGTATATGGAGACTAAACGAAACAGGGATAGAGTCTTTCGATTGGAATACCTGGGGTCGGCCTTGGTGAATAGTCACCGGATCGAACTAACGCATTTAAAGAAACTAATAGGAGAGGATAATAATGACAGATAAAAATAAATGGTTGAATGCGACGATAGAAGCAGCGATTGATCCCGCAGAGGTCATTGTTGATCCGCATCACCACTTATGGGACTTCCCAACAGGAACTTATTTGGTGCCAGAGTTACACGAAGACACAGGTGCAGGGCACAATGTAGTTCAGACGGTGTTTGTTGAATGCGGGTCGGCTTACTTCGAAGATGGCCCCGACGAAATGAAACCAGTCGGTGAAACAGAATTCGTACTGCGTCAAGCACTGGAGTCAGAGGCTAGAGGCGGCGCGGTTATCAGTGGAATCGTAAGTTTCGCAGACATGACGCTGGGAGAAAAGGTTGAGGGCGTGCTGGAAGCGCACGACGTGGCCGGCGGTGGACGGTTTCGCGGTATTAGGCATGCAGCTGCATGGGACGCGAGTCCGGCCATACGCGAATCACACACTAAACCACCTGAAGAATTACTTCGACATGACAACTTTCGCGCAGGTTTTAAAAAATTAGGAGAAATGGGGTTTAGCTTTGATGCATGGATGTTCCACCCGCAATTAACAGACCTAGTAGACCTCGTAGCTGAATTGCCCGGTACCCCTGTGGTGCTAGACCATCTAGGAGGCCCTTTGGGTATTGGTCCATACGCAGATAATCGCGATGAAGTCCGAAAGATATTAAGACCGGCATTAGAAAAGCTGGCGCTCCATGAGCAGGTCGTGGTCAAGGTAGGTGGAATAGGAATGAGCATTTATGGGCTTGGTCTAAATCGCTTGCCTGAAGCTCCAACGTCTGAACACGTAGCGAGCCTCTGGAGCGAAGATATAAGACACTGTGTGGAAACCTTTGGGCCCGAAAGATGCATGTTTGAAAGTAATTTTCCTGTTGATAAACAGGGATGCTCCTACACGATTTTATTCAATGCCTTTCAACGTATTGCAGATGAAGCTGGGTGGAGCCGTTCGGAGAGAGCTGAACTGTTCTCTGGAACAGCGCGTCGTTTCTACCGGCTAGAAGCCTGACCTCCTGTCTTCGCCTTTCTGTCTAGCTCAAGACCGGTTATATCGTGCTGGTGTTCGGCATATTACCAACCAATAGCGTCGATGAATGCTGACCCATTTGTCATGCATTTTTCCTTCGATGCTTAATAGCACCCAAAGCGATTTATTCGCGGAGAGCATGCAAATTACTCTTGAACAAAAAACACGGGTTATGGGCGCTACAGCTAAAAGACGCGAAAGGTTCTAAAGATGGAACGTTTATAAGTTTTGTCGACTTGTCTGAGCTAAGTCGGAAGGCGCCTTTCACTCCATGTACCGAAGGCGGCAGGTATCACGGCCCGAACATATTGGGGTTTTAGATAAGCAACTGAAGCTGTGGTTGAAGCTCTTGCTTAGAGTTTCGGGCTAGTCGGACTAGTTGAAATAGTCTCATGTGTATCACTGTTAGAACTAAGATCGCTAGGAGAAATGAGTCGGCTAGGCATGTTTCGTGAGGTCAGCGGAGATTTCGATCACCGGCGAATTGAGCTCGGAAACGCGTCAGGTCCACATGCTCTCTATCGTATTTGATTTGAAGCATGGGCTGCTCAAATCGGCAGCTCGCTGGGCGCGTTAAGATAGGCCCATCGGCGAGAGTTCCAGCTTTTTCCATTGAGCTTGATCATGTCCAAAGAGAAGTCGGCAGCCGTCGATGTCTTGCAACGATTTCAGGTGTCGCATAGACGATAATTGCATTTCGTGATCGAACCCAAATGGCGGTAACAGCATCTTTTCGAGTACCTCTTGCCAGTAAACACAGTCACCGGTAAGAACCACAGGACCGCTTTCTAAATTCACTCTTAGTGACTGATGCCCTGCAGTGTGGCCAGGCGTAGGTATACAAAGAACCGACCCGTCCGAAAAGACATCATGTTGTCCTTCAACCTGCAAAACATCGTGGCCTAAGTCGAAGTCCGCGGGGTTATATACTTCGTGTTCTATAAGTTTGGGGAGGTGAGCTGACTCCCACTCTGAGCGTTGAACAATGATTTGTGCGTTAGGTATAAGCCCAGTTCCTCCACAGTGATCAAAGTGAAGGTGGCTAAATACAATCTTGTCAACTGACGATGAGTCAATCTGGATGTTTTCTAATCGAGATGAGACTCTGTCTTCAGAACTAAACGTTGATTCAAATTGTCGGGCCATCAACGGATATCGTGCTGCCACGCCGTCGACTAAATCATGGTGAAGCCCGGTATCGAAAAGAAGAGTTTGCCCACTTGGATGTATGACTAACCAGCTGGGGATCGGAAGATTTACGTTACCACTTAGACCAGCGACTACAGAGGACGCGGAAGTGGAAAGCCATCCGCATTCGAGAGGAACAAGACGTAGCTTCGACATATTCTCGACGGTAGTTGCTATTTCTCCGGAATGTCCAACAGTTAGTTAATCTCTCCAACAATCCCAGAGATGATACCTGGATATGTGCATCAGGAATGAAGGTCGTTAGTCGAGCTAACTCTTTAGGACTAATATTGTTGGAAGGAATTCCGGATGTAGCCTTTGACACGAGAAATTTTTGAATATCAAAGTGACTTATTATTATATATCGCTTCTGTTTCGCAGATGGTTAGGGAACTCGGCGTTCCTTCTATCGCTACTTGCCACGAATGCTTCGCCCATATCATCCATGTCAAACATGGCTGCATTCCATGTGGCAATGTACTCGAGGCCGTCAGCTACTGAATGATCGCGACTGAAGTTCATGCTTTGCTTTGTTCCCCAAATAGCCATCGGGCTTTTGCTTGCAATCTCTTTAGCTACCTCGTTAACGGCAGCAAGAAGCTCCTCATGGGTTTCAAAGACTTCGTTAATAAAACCGCGATCTTTGCCTTCAGCAGCGTTCATCTTGCGACCGGTGTAAGCAAGTTCCCGAACCACACCCTCGGGCACTAACTTTGGCATTCTTTGGAGAGTGCCAACGTCGGCAGTCATCCCAATGTTGATTTCCGCAATACAAAAATAAGCGTCGCTGGTGGCGTAACGAAGATCAGCTGCTGAAATCATGTCGATGCCGCCTCCAACGCATGCGCCCTGGATAGCGACGAGGACAGGTAGTCTACTTTCCTCCATGCAGCTAAAACTCCGCTGTAATCGTAAAGCTGTTGATCTGAAGCTGGCACGCGTGCGGCTCGGGAACTTTGAAGATCCCATAGTCACGGAATTATCGCCGTCGAAGACCGAAAGGTCCATACCTGAGCAAAAATGGCGACCTTCTGCCGAGATTACTATGACTCGAGCCTCTCCTTGATCTGAGAGATCGTTAACGATTTCTGGTAATTCTTTCCAAAATTCTGGAATCATCGAGTTCGCTTTTTCGGGCCGAATCATTCGAACCTGTGCGACCATGTCGGTGATTTCTACGTCAAAACATTTGTAATTCACGCCGACATATTATGCTCTCTGTAATCATTAAGCTAGCACTTTCATGGTTTTATCTACGCGGAGAGTGCTACGCCCATTGAAAGAGCTACCAATGAAGCGCCGAGTGCGATAGTGGCACTAACTGCGGCAACCGCCGGCTTTCTAGTATTTTGATGTAGTAATGCTGCGCCTCCTGCAAAGAGAACGAAAAGCATCTTAATTCCCAGTAAGGCCTGCCATCCTATTGTCGTCGATGAAGAGTCAATAGAAGTCAGATTCCATATTCCTGTAAAAACTGCTAACCCAAAGAATGGCCANGCTACTCGTGCGAACCCGCGNGAAATAGCAGATAGGGCTTCNGGGTTAGTTTTNCTTACCATCGGAACAATCGCGCCCATNACAATTTGACCACCAAGCCAAACTGAGACAGACAAAACATGAAGAATAATCCNGAAATCTTCACCNTCGATTCTTGCNTTACGCATTCTTGCCTCCAACAACNAAAAGCCTGTGNNNCTGATCATCAAGTCACTTGAGGCAGGTCAGGTAACTTATTTTCTCTCTACGGCTCAAGAAGATCCGCCATATTGTGCTCAAAAAATTTATCGAGAACCTCTTCGCTCATGCCATGTAGAGACGATTCGAATCGGCCGAGGGGGTTTCGTCCACCCTCTATGTGAGGGTAGTCCGATGAAAAGAGATACAGATCGGCATTCGATTCTCTAATCATTGCCCCGACGTCTTCAAAGGGGTATGGCGTGAACGCCATTTGTCGTCGTATCTGTTCTGAAGGCGGCTCATTCAGAGAGGCTAAATCAGGTTCAGACTTCTTCCATATTTCAGCAATTAGATCTAACCGCCGCAGAAGAGCCGGAACCCAACCAGCCCCTAATTCTATTACACCGCCGCGAAGAGTTGGGTGACGCTGCAACACTCCATCAAGAACCAGGCTGCCTACGAAAGTTTCCGCAGCTTGATGGAGAGCGATCATGTCCTTACCTCGAACATTTTCACCGCCACCTAACCAATCTGTTGGTTCTGGTCGACCAGTGTTCATCCAATCAGGTTCTATCTGTAGAGGATCACCGCCGACATGAAGGACAAACGGTACTTTAGCGTTGGCCATCAGAGCCCAAACAGGGTCCAAGTCGGTGTGGCCGGGAGAGCGACCACCTGCGGGACGATGAGGAACCCACATTGCCCCTAAGCCCATACTCAAGGCAGCCTCCATCTCTGCAATTGCTCTATCGGGATTATCCAGTGGTAAAAGCGCAACTCCGATAAGCCGTTCGTCGTCTGCGCAGAATTCAGCCATAGCTCTGTTGTGCGCTCGCGTGGCACCATAACGGAGCTCATCATCTGCGGTTGCGTCAAAGGCGATTCCTGCACTAAAAGTCGAGAAAACAAATTGTTGATTAAAGCCGAGCATGTTTAGAGCTGTTGTCCGCTCATTTTTATTGAACGCTCCTAATGCAAAATACCCCTTTGGTCCGGATAGTAAGTCGTCGCCAAGCGCTACTAGCTCAGCTACTTTCTCTGGAGAATGACCTCCCGAGAGTGCTGCTTCGCGCCATGATTCGCTGCTGCGGCCACCTCCATCAAAATTAATTTCAGGCAAGCGCTTCTTAAGTTCAGTGTCTGCGTGCGCCGTTAAAAAATCCGGTAACTCCATCAAGTGGCTATCGGCGTCTAAGTAACGTCTTTGTTTCGCATGGGTCATGGCGAAATACTAGCAAGTAACTATTGACCCAGATGAGATTCATGTAGCTAAAAACGCAGTTTGGGCTTAAGTAGAGAGTTACGCACTGAACGACAGAGTTCAGGCTCGGAAATCACAGGTTAGACCGAAGTTCTTGATAGTAAACCGCGCAAGTTAAGGGGGTTCTATTGATTCTCATCCAGTTAGGAGTAAACGCCTCATGCTGAGGAGCTAGTAACAGCTAGCCTCTTAGATATGGGCGCTGAAACAAAAAATGCGGATTCAACGAATGAGGTTCATTTGTTCGCCAAAGTCTTGACCGCTAGCGATGGGGTTATAGCTGGCACGCGAGAAGATTTAAGCAGTGTCGCTCTGGTCGAGACTCTGAAATTATCGGGATTTGAAGTCACTCAACAAAGAGTCGTGTCTGACGGTGTGGAAAGTGTTGCATCGGCGTTGAGAGAGATGACTGAAAACTTTGCAGGCTTAATAGTTACAACCGGTGGAACCGGATTTACTCAACGTGACCTGACGCCAGAGGGAACTCGTAAAGTGATCGAGCGAGAAGCTCCAGGTCTAGCTGAAGCAATGCGACTAGTGAATCCGCTCGGCCGTCTTTCGCGGGGAGTCGCTGGAATCAAAGGTAACTCGATAATTCTTAATACTCCTGGTTCTACCAAGGGGTGTGTTGAGTGTCTAAATGCTGTCATAGATGTTGTTCCTCATGCGCTTCGTCTTCTTAATGGTGAGAGGTTGCATTGACCAAATCAAGACCTAAATTATTGTCCGATACAGCTCTCATGGAGCGAGCGTTAGAGAATGCTAATGAAGTAAGGGGATCTACCGCTCCTAATCCTTGGGTTGGAGCAGTGTTGCAGAGTGTTGATGGTGAAATTTTCGACGGTGCTACTCAGCCAGTAGGTGAAGATCACGCAGAGCGGGTAGCAATGAAAATCGCTGCTGCGAAGACTAAGGGAGCAACAATAGCCACAACGCTTGAGCCCTGTTGCCATCAAGGTAGAACGGCTCCGTGCACCGAAGCTCTGATAAAGGCGCAAGTAGCGCGAGTCGTAGTTGGCCTTACGGACCCGGACGAGAACGTGAACGGCAAGGGCATAGCTGAACTTCGAAGAGCAGGGATTGAAGTCATCGAAGGCATCCTGGAAGACAAGGTAACTGAGCAACTTACGCCCTACCTCCACCATCGAAGAACTGGAAAGCCGTGGGTGGTTTTGAAAATGGCTTTGACGTTAGACGGACGAACCTCGGCGGCAGATGGGAGCTCTCAATGGATAACAGGAGAGGCAGCTCGAACCGATGCCCATCTACTAAGAGCGCGTTGTGATGGCATCCTAGTGGGGGCACAAACAGTGAGGTCTGATAATCCTTCACTTACTGTTCGTCGAGTAACTGGGAAAGATCCAATTCGTATAGTCCTAGGCATAGCGCCTCCGGATGCAGCGGTGCACCCATGTTGGGAAGTTGATGGAGATCTTGAAAAAATCCTTCAATCACTAGGTCGGCGAGGAATAGTAGATTTGCTCGTGGAGGGCGGTGCTAATGTGGCATCGAATATGCACCGTGCAGGCCTAGTAAATGAGTACGTTTTTTATCTCGCTCCTGCTTTGATGGGCGGCGATGACGGCCGACCCTTATTCGCTGGTGCTGGTTCTCCAACAATTGGCGATCTTCAGCGCGGTAGTATATCGAGTGCGCAGATGGTAGGAGAAGATCTTCGAATCGATCTTCGAATGGCTGCGCCGAATACTTCCACGGAGGAAATCTGATGTTTACAGGTTTGATCGAGGAGCTTGGCTCGTTTCTGTATCGAGAAGGTAAGAGATTCCGATTCGAAGCCAACCTCGTTTTAGAAGAAACCAAAATAGACGACTCGATTTCCGTCAACGGCTGCTGTTTAACAGTGGTTGATATTGGGGACGGCTGGTGGGAAGCAGATGCGGTCGAAGAAACAGTTTCGAGAACATCATTAGGGGACCTTGTACCAGGAGATTCAATAAATCTTGAAAGAGCTGTCAGGTCGATTGATCGGCTCGGTGGCCACATGGTTCAAGGACACGTAGATGGAGTCGGCACAATCGTTTCTCCAGGACCTGATTTGAGAATTCGCATGCCAAAGGAAATGGCAAGGTATCTAGTGGAGAAAGGTTCGATTACCGTCGACGGGGTAAGCCTCACCTGTTTCGATGTCCGAGATGATTCGTTTGCGATTGCTTTGATTCCCCATACGATGCATGTGACGTCACTCGGTAGCCGTAATGTTGGAGATCGGGTTAATCTTGAGGTGGACGTAATCGCAAAATATGTGGAACGCTTGCTGATACCCCATAATAGTGAAGTTAAATAATTTTTTCCTGCCCTGGAAGGCCAAAGATAATGAGAAGCTTCGAATCCGGTGAACAAGACTCGCCTCTAGCGGCCATAGAAGACGCTATTTCTGCCATAGGGCGCGGTGAAATAGTCGTTGTTGTAGATGACGAAGATCGCGAAAATGAAGGCGATCTCATAATGGCAGCTGAGTATGCGACTCCAGAAACGATCGCGTTCTTTGTCCGCTACACATCGGGAGTCTTATGCGCCCCGCTTATTGGTGAGCGGTTAGACGAACTAGCGTTACCTCTAATGGTTAGCGTAAACACCGAGCCAATGCGAACCGCTTACACAATCACGGTGGATGCAGCCGAGGGGACAACCACCGGAATTTCAGCTGCCGATAGGGCTAAGACTCTAAACCTACTAGCGTCGAAAACAAGTGAACCTCATGAGTTCGTTCGGCCCGGTCATGTCCTTCCTTTAAGATATCGGCCTGGTGGTGTTCTGAAACGCGCCGGCCACACCGAAGCAGCCGTAGATTTAGCTCGGTTAGCTGGCTGCGAGCCCGCAGGTGTGCTTGCAGAAGTCGTAAACGATGACGGGACTATGTCGCGTATGCCAGAGTTGATTGAGTTCTGTCGTGAACACGACTTATTGCTCATCTCAATAGCAGATTTGATTCGCTACCGAAGATCCAACGAACGGCTCGTCGACCCGATAGCACAGGCCCGCATTCCAACTATATATGGCGACTTCACAGGGCATGTTTTCCGTGATTTTGATGGACAAGAGCATGTTGCAATGGTGTATGGGCAAATAATGGGTAGCGACCCTGTAATGGTTCGTGTCCATAGCGAATGTCTCACCGGAGACATTCTTTCGTCGCTTCGATGCGATTGTGGAACTCAGTTGCATACGGCTTTGGAGACGATTGCCCGAGAAGGAGCTGGAGTTTTAGTTTATTTGCGTGGTCACGAGGGGCGTGGGATAGGTATAGGTCACAAGATTGCTGCTTACTCTTTACAAGATCAAGGTCATGACACCGTAGACGCGAATCTAGAATTGGGTCTGCCTGTTGATGGGAGAGAATATGGGATTGGCGCTCAGATACTTGTAGAACTTGGTGTCACTAAAATGCGCTTAATAACTAACAACCCAAAGAAAATCGGTGGTTTAGCCGGCTATGGTCTCGAAATTGTTGAGAGGGTTCCTACCGTTACGGCCCCTAACCCAGAAAACGTAGCGTATCTTCGAACTAAACAATTGAGAATGGGTCATCTAATAGAGGGCCTAGACGAGCTGGTTAAAGAGTAAACATCTCGAGTTTGTTTTCTAAATAGTCAAAGTCATCGCAATTAACTTTGGGTATCTGCTTCTTGGGCCGCTACGGTCAAAGTCATGTTGAAACTTGTACTTCCCAAGGGCTCTCTTGAAAAGGCCACTCTGCAATTGTTTGGCGAGGCTGACCTGACTGTTAGTAGAAGCTCTCAAGTTGACTATCGAGCGACAATCAATGATCCACGTGTCGATGACGTTCGGATACTGCGTCCACAGGAAATTCCAGGCTATGTAGCTGAAGGACTCTTTGACATTGGCATTGCTGGTCGTGATTGGATCGAGGAGACAAGCAGCGATGTAGTTTCTCTCGGGCAAATGAAGTATTCAAAAGCAACGGCGCGTCCTGTGCGAATAGTGGTGGCTGTGCCTGCTGCCAGTAATTATGAATCAATTTCTGAATTACCTGATGGCGTTAAGGTTTCAAGTGAATACCCAGAATTGACCCGCCGACATTTTTTAGCTGCAGGAGTTCAGGCTGATATTCGATTGAGCTACGGAGCAACAGAGGCGAAAGCTCCAGACATTGTTGATGCAGTTGTCGATTTGACTGAAACTGGAAGTGCGCTGAAGGCAGCAGGTCTAAAAATCATTGACGAGATACTGACTAGCTACACGGAACTATTCGCTAATCGAAAATCGTATGAAGACCCGATCAAGCGAAAAGCAATGGAACAGATCAAAACGCTGCTAGATGGTGTGCTTGATGCTCGCGGCAGGGTTTTAATGAAACTTAATGTGGTGAGAGAAAATCTAGATGGAGTAATAAAAGTTTTGCCGTCTATGAAATCTCCGACCGTGAATGAATTGTGGGGAGGCGGAGGTTTTGCAGTGGAAACTGTCGTGAATAAAGCAGACATAAACTTGCTTATTCCTGAACTGTTAGAACTCGGAGCTACAGACGTAATCGAGCTACCAATATCTAAAATCGTGCCATAAATCAAAGAAGCAGTAGCTAGTCGTCGTCAACGTCTGACTGAAATTCTTTTTGAACTTCTACATAAGCAAGTCGAATTTGCTGAAGAGCCATTTTGATAGTGTCCGCGTCGGGAAGTTCAGACCCCAGGTTGTCCACGACTAACCCCATAGCGTCTATAGGAAGCCGTGCCTCCTCAAGATTCGGTGGATCAACCCTGAGATGAAGAGCTGCCAACTCAAATAATCCGATCATATGATTAGCGACGACTTGACTAGCTGGGACCGATAGAAGCTGTTCTTGGGCCTCTCTCATTCGCTGTTCCATAGCAGCGGCCATTTCAGGGTCGACGTCGGCGCCATATGGGTTATCCATCGCTTCGCTATCAGCGATTTCCGGGGCTTGAGACGACGGTGACTCCGCACCCGGTACTTTATGTTCGCCTGAAGGTGTCCAAAAACTACTCACACTAACCTCACTATTCATGTACGAAAATAATATAGAAGGTGGAGGCTCCCACAGTTACCTGATACCCTATTGGATCTACAACAGATACAAGCGGGGTCCGTCCTCCACCAAGCCGCTTCATAGCGCGTCTTGGTAACTCCTAGCAATTATATCGGCTTTCAGCGCCTGTATACGTGCGAAAGTTTGGGCGGATTACTCAATGTGTCCGCCTTTCGTAATTCTGCGTCAGGTGCCACTACGGACCAGGAGACTGTCCTTTGGTTAAGCGAGTAAGGTCATAGCACGCCCAGAAGAAGGCGAAGCTCGAATCAACGACGAGATTCGAGCAAGGGAAGTACGACTTGTAGCCCCTGACGGGGAGCAAATCGGTATTAAACCATTGCCAGAAGCGCTCAATATAGCTCGAGGTTTAGATCTTGACTTAGTAGAGGTTGCGGCTCAAGCCAATCCTCCGGTTTGTCGGATTATGGACTACGGAAAATTCAAATACGAAACTTCTCAACGAGCGAAAGAATCTCGAAAAAAATCAGGGAGCGTTTCCCTAAAAGAAATGAAATATAGACCAAAAATTGGCCAAGGAGATTTCGATACTAAAACGGCGGCGGTCGGGAAATTTCTATCAGAAGGTCACAAAGTTAAAATAACAATCATGTTCAGAGGGCGCGAGGTCTTCCACCCAGAGCTAGGTAGAGAGATTTTAGAGCGAGTAGCAGTACTTATAGAAAATGTGGGAAAGGTAGACCAATTCCCAAAGTTAGATGGTCGAAATATGACCATGGTTTTGAGCCCAGATAAGCAGGCTCAGTTAAAAAATAAGAATAATGACGCCGAAAGCGTTGACAAGTCAAACTCAAAATAAGTCTCAGTAAGACTCTTATAATTTTTATCCGTATTTACCCATCCATCATCTTCGACAAGGAGAGCCCATGCCCAAGATGAAAACTCATAGTGGCGCTAAGAAGCGATTCAAGACTACTGGCACCGGTAAGCTCGTGCGGCGCAAGCAAGGCCGGAATCATATTCTTGAGAAGAAGTCCTCGAAACGAAAGCGTCAACTAGCTCTCGAGGGCGAAATTAGCAAAGCTGACCTTCCCCGCATCAATCAGATGCTGGGCAAATAATTATTACGATCTGTACTGGAGATTGAACTATGGCGAGAGTCAAGCGTTCTGTAGCGGGTCGCAAGAGTCGCAAGGCAACCCTAGTAAAAGCAAAGGGTTATTACGGAAATAAGAGCCGTTCCTATCGAGCTGCTAATGAGCAAGTTATGCATAGCGGCAACTACGCATTTCGGGACCGGCGTGCACGCAAAGGTGAATTTCGGAGATTGTGGATACAACGTATTAATGCCGCAGCTCGACTAAACGGAACGACCTACAGCAAACTAGTAAGTGATTTGAATGCGGCTGGTATAGAGATAGATCGTAAAATTTTAGCTGACTTAGCCGTTTCTGATCCAGAAGCGTTTACTAAAATTGTTGAGGCCGCTCAGATGGCCCCTAAAGCGAGCTGAATCTTTCTCCGAGTTCCAAACGCCTCGCCCGCCTTGGTCGGCTGGTGCGCGACCGAAAGTATCGGGACGCTGAAGGGGCGATCGTCATCGATGGGCCGCGTTCGCTCGCGACTGCTGTGCAATGTGGTGCAGAGATAGAGGAAATTTTCGTTCGCGAGAATGAGTATGAGAAGTTCTCCCATCTCTACGGCCTTGAGACCAAGGTCTCAGAGGTTGATATACGTTCCTTTGATTTGCTTGCTGATAGCGCTACTCCCCAAGGAGTTCTAGCCATCGCTCGACTTGTAGATGCTGACTTTAGTAGTTTGGCTCAGGAGCACCGAGTTGTCGTGATGGACGCGATTCAAGACCCAGGGAACGTAGGAGCGATCATCAGAACTGCCGCAGCGGCTGGCTTTGGTGCAGTAGTCGGTTGCTTAGGAACAGCGGATCTATGGAGCCCTCGATCTGTGCGGGCAAGCGCTGGAACGATTTTTTCCTTAAACGTTCATCGGCAGGCAGACCTTGTGGAGGTTCTAGAAAGCGTTGCCGAGACTGGACACACTCGAGTAGTTACGCTCGCGTCTGGAACTACGACCTTTGATCAGATGAAAGCCGATGAGCGGATGACCCTGATTTTAGGTAGCGAAGCGCATGGCGTTTCGGATGAGGCAGTTGAAAGATCCGAACTAAAAGTTGCCGTGCCAATGGCTTACCCAGTTGAGTCACTTAATGTTTCGGTAACCGCAGGAATAGTGATGTATCAGATGTCCGGAAGCTTTAATGGTCGGTGAAAGTATCTCTGCTAGACAACTGGCGGTAAGTCATCAAAACTATGCTGCTGGTCACCTATCCTGGAAGTCGTGAGCGTTTACGAAGAAATAGTCTCAGCCAGAGAACAGGCCTTATCGAGTATCCAGAGTGCGACGGATCTCTCTAACCTCGTGGACCTGGAGCCGGCGCTGTTTGGTAAGAAATCAGCCTTGGGGAGCCTCAAAGGGCTTATGGGTAAACTTGATGCATCAGAGCGGGCCTCAGTCGGTCAAGCTTTAAACCAAGCACAGAAAGAAGTGCAGGAAGCTCATCAAAAATCTAAGAACTATTTTTTCGAACACGAGCGAAACCTTCAGCTCGGCGCAGAAGGAATAGATTTAACGGAAACCCTTAAAAACCCTAACCATAGGGGCCATCTCCATCTTGTAACTCAGACCATGGAACGTCTTGAAGATGTCTTTGTTGGCATGGGCTTCACGGTTTCTGAGGGGCCGCAAGCTGAGACCGATTGGTACAACTTCGAAGCACTGAATTTACCCGAGGCTCATGTCGCGAGGTCAATGTTTGACACCCTCTACCTTGATCTAGGTGAAAGAACTGAGATTGGTGATGGAGAGGGTGGAGAATCTACGAAATTTTTACTCAGGACGCACACTTCCCCAGTCCAAATCCGAGTCATGGAGTCACAGGAACCACCAATTTATACGGTTTGCCCGGGAAGGGTGTTCCGAAGAGATACAGCTGACGCAAGTCATATGCCAGTTTTCCATCAGATAGAAGGCCTCGTTATCGACGAAGGAATTAGCTTTACAGATTTGGCTGGAACTCTAAATGATTTCACATCCGCGTATTTTGGTGGCGCAATTAAAAGCCGATTGAGGCCCTCATACTTTCCATTCACAGAACCAAGTGCAGAGTTCGATATAACCTGCGTCATATGTGAGGGCTCAGGCTGCCAAACTTGTCAGCGAACGGGGTGGATAGAATTAGGCGGATGCGGCATGGTTCACCCTAACGTATTGCGAAATTGCGGTATCGACAGTGAACAATGGACTGGATTTGCGTTCGGTTTCGGTATTGATCGTTTAGCTCTGATGCGACACGGAATTAAGGATTTAAGAGATATGTACACCAATGATGTTCGCTTTTTGAGTCAGTTCTAGAACGGGATTTTGATGAAAGTACTTCTTTCCTGGTTACGTGAGTTCGCCCCAATTGAGGGTGATCCCGTTGAGCTGGGCAATCATATGAGTGACCTTGGCATGGCCGTCGAAGAGATGACGATTATCGAGTTGATCGATGGAATTATTGTTGCCGAAGTAGTCGGATTGCGACCGCATCCCAAAGCTGACCGAATTCAGATCGTAGATGTAGACCCGGGAGACGGCAATCCGCTGCAGGTGTGTTGTGGAGCCTTTAACATGTCCGTCGGAGATAAAATTCCATTCGCAACAATTGGTACGACCATGCCGGATGGAATGGAAATTTCTCAACGCAAAATGCGTGGTGAACTTTCGAACGGAATGTGTTGTTCAGCTTCTGAGATCGGCCTTGGTAGCGACCATCAAGGCATTTTGATTTTGTCTCCGGAGCTAGTTGTTGGCCAGCCAGCGATGGCTCAGCTAGGTGCA
Source organism: Actinomycetota bacterium (assembly GCA_002731665.1). Next base: position 19,630 of record PCCJ01000004.1, read on the forward strand.
CAGGCTGATGTTCTGTGGGACCTAGAAATTAATCCGAACCGCCCTGACGCTATGTCTATCGCAGGTGTGGCAAGAGACCTGGCAGCTCGGTTAAACATTCCATTTCAGATACCTAAATGGTCTGTCGATCATATGGCTACGAGCGAAATTTCGGAAACTTCGGTTAGCGTCGCTGACTCAGAACTCTGCCCTCGTTTCACAGCTCGCGTGCTTGAGGGAGTGAGCGTTGGCGTGTCTCCTTTGTGGATGCAAACGCGTCTCCAGCTTCTGGGCATGAGATCAATCAATTCGGTAGTCGATGTATCGAATTATGTAATGCTCGAACTAGGGACACCAAACCACACTTACGATTTATCGTTAGTGGCTGGAAATGCGATAGGAGTGCGGAGAGCAAAGATTGATGAGTCGATTACAACTTTAGATGGGCAAGAGAGATCCTTAGCTCCGGGCGATGGGGTCATCGTAGACGGGTCTGACGTCGCGATCGGAGTAGCCGGTGTAATGGGAGGATCTAGCACAGAAATTTCTGATTCAACCAACAGCATTCTACTTGAATTGGCTTGCTGGGACAGGACCGCTATCGCTCGAACTTCGCAGCGGATGGGTCTTCGTTCTGAAGCCTCGTCACGCTTTGAAAGAGGCACTGATATAAATTTAAGCGTCACGGCCGTTGAACGTTTTTGTTATCTCCTAAATGAGATAACGCCAGGCGGTATTCAGATTGAAAAGAAGATAAGCGATGTGCAAGTTGCTAAAGACAAGCAAACAACTATCAGCGTGCGCACTTCACGTATCAATCTGTTACTTGGGCAAAAGTTTTCCAGCGGAGATATAGCCAATTTGCTTATTCCTATTGGCTTCGAAGTTATACAGACAGATGATCCTGATGTTCAACTTGTGACAATTCCCAGTTTTCGCCCTGACTCGGAGACTGAAACAGACATAGCTGAAGAGGTTGGTCGCCATTTCGGGTACGGGCGTTTAGGAGCGACTGTACCCCGATCTCCTAATGCTGGTCATCTTACATTTCATCAAAAATCTCGCCGGCTTATCCGTCAGGTATTGGTCGGTGCAGGGTTAGATGAGGCAATGCCGAGCCCGTTTCTAGCCCCAGATGCGGTTGCCAAAGCCGGCCTCTCGTCGGCTAATGTAGTTCAGCTGCTTAACCCTTTAGCTATCGAAGAGTCAGTTCTGAGACCGTCGTTACGGTCTGGGCTGTTGACGGCACTTGCTTACAACCAGTCGCACAGAAATGAAAATGTTAAACTCTTTGAGATTGGATCGGTGTTTGCTCTTCCCTCGGAGGGCTCTGGATTACCAGATGAGCACGAAATGCTCGGAGTCATTCTCGGCGACAACGATGCCTTCGTAGCGAAGCAGCTTTGGGACGTGATCGCTGCTGGTCTAGGAATTAATGGAGAATTACGTAACGCTACCGACCTTCCTGGACTTCACCCTCGACGTGCAGGGCAAATAATTGTTGAAGGTCAAGAAATAGGAGTGCTAGGTGAACTAGATCCAAGGGTTCTAGAGAATTGCGGCGTCGCTAATCGTTGCGGGTGGTTAGAGTTACGACTCGACCGGTTGATTCAATCAATGAGTCAAAATGCGACTCGTCGATATGATTCAGTCTCGACGTACCCTTCAAGCGACTTGGATTTAGCATTCGTTGTCAAAGACGAAATCCAAGCATCGGATGTGGAACGAACTATCCGATCTTTGGTTGGCTCAGAACTAGCGTCCCTTGAACTCTTCGACGTTTTCCGAGGTGAAAAACTGGGTGAAGGAAATCGATCCTTGGCGTTTTCATTGCGATTTCAATCAGCAGAGGGAACTCTGAGCCATGACCAGTTAGCCAGTCTCCAAGAGCGATGTATCCAAGCGGTAGAGACAACTCATGATGCTCGACTCAGGTAGTTTAATATCCGGCTTTTGTATCTACTAAGCCAATCAGTTGATCTCCGTTTACTCTCGCACGAACATTTTGTGTAACTCTTTCTGCAAGGAGAGGCAGACCCATCTCAGGTGTGTTGCCGACATGAGGGGTAATAATGCAGTTATCTAACGTCCACAACAGATGATTGGGGTCCAAAGGCTCAGGATCAGTAACATCGAGCGCAGCCCCGCCAATAGATTCAGCTACTAGCGCCTCGACCAAGTCATCGGTCACCACATGTTTGCCTCGAGCAACGTTGATTACCCAAGCATGCGACGGTAATAGAGAGAGTTCCGTGGCGCCAATAATTCCCTCCGTCTCAGGAGTTAACGCAAGCGCGAGTATCAGTACGTCTGTTTCGGGTAACTCTTGGTGAAGTTTAGCGAGCGAAGTTACATCTGACGATCCAGGCATTGGCCGAATATTCTTTCTGATGACAGTTATTCGGCATTTGAAAGGTTGGAGGTACTTCAGAAGAAACTCTGTGATTCCGCCCCCACCTAATATCGTTACACGTGCGCCATATAAATTTTTTCCTTGGGGCTTGCCCCATTGTTTTGCTTTGCCGTAGATATGCAGCTTTCTTAAACCTGCAAGCGTCAGAGCGAGAGCGTGCTCTGCAACTGGTTCGGCATACACGCCCTTTCCGCATGTCCATATAAGGTTTGGTCTTGATTGAAGCATTGGGAGGAAAGGTTCTATGCCAGCATATGGAAGTTGAACCCATTGAATACCCGGGTTCTCGTCTAACGTTTTGGGTAGTAAGTCTGCTCGTGATGGCTCTGCCCAAACAAGTGCTTGAGCTTCGGAAGGCTTCGTTATAAGTCCACCTCCGGAAAGAACGGCCTCTGCTAATGATTGCTGTCGCCAACAAGCAGGCTCTACGGCGACGTTAAGAGATGTCATAGAAACAAAGTTATCGCGGTCTGCTACTTAGCGTTAAATCTATGGAAGCTGTAAGTGTCCGTTGTGTGCCCTATCTGAAAATCTTTTTAGGGAATATAAAGCCACCGGCCTGGCTCTGTCTGCCGAGTCAAAGATTAGTGACTGCTAGAAGCTATTTCCCTAAAGAACTAAGTGAGAAAGAACAGCCCAACTCTCCAAGTCTTCTTGAAGCGTTTGAGTTCCGAGAACTTGAATGCAAACGTGATCTGCACCGTTGACGCGGTGAGCGGTCAGTCGGTCTCTAATCGTATCAGAGCCAAATGTGATGAGTTCTGAAACTAGTCTGTCGCTCGGTCCGTCAAGAAAATCTTTATCCTCAAAACCCAGCATCTTAAACTTTCGCTGGTTGCTCTTAGAGCCGGTGTACTTCCGCAAGTGGTCTCTACCTATTTCGATAGCCACCTGGGAATCTTGCGTTAGAACCACAGCCATCTCAGCTGCAATGACTGGGTCGGGTCCTATTGCCGACCGCGTCAGCTTAGTATGCTCCGGGTTCGCCAAATATGTGTGAGCGCCGAGAGTGAGACTTCCAGCTAATGCGCTCATCTTCGGTCCATAAGCTGCGAGACAAACAAGCGGAGATGGCGTATCGTCAGTTTTATTCTCTTCCCACAAATTGGTAAATTCCTTAAGGTAGCTAGTGGCAATGGAAAGCGGTTCTGCCTTATTGCTCAAAGCGCCACCTAAGCCAAGACCGAGAACATGACGACCGCCGGACTTCATTTGTAAATATCTGTGTCCCGCCACAGCTGCTCCAGGGGAGCGGTCACCCATCCTTGCGATTCCGTTGGCGATTGTTAGTGACCATGTACCTTCTAAAAGTTGTGACGCGAGAGACAGAGCTTCAGTTGGGCCGACCTCTGGAACCCATAAGGACGGGTAACCGAGTCGTTCAATTTCTTGCGCAGCAATAGTAGCTTCAGATGGGGTGAGGTCATCAAACCTAAATGACCACACGCCGACCTGACCCAGTTTCTGTCTCAGCTGAGCAAAATCCGACAACTTTTCTCCATAGATAAAGAAGCTTAAATGACTATCTACGCGTCGTTACCTTCTAAACACGCGGAAACAAGATTACTGACTTTCGCCCATCATCGCCCCATCTGATTTCAGATAAATAGAGTTCTTAGGACTTTTGAAGAGCTCTTGAACAGCGGGCAGAAATTCTTCCAGCTGCATGGATTGATAAGTCGGATCGAAAGCAGGCTGATCATATTCCTGGCAAAATTCTACCGTTAGGTCGTAGGCCTGATGTCCAGCAAAATCATCCCTCATGTTTCTGTCCATACCAAAATGGTGGAAGAAATTGTAACCCTGAAAAATTCCGTGTTTCTCCACCATCCATAGATGATCTTCAGACACAAAAGGCTTGAGAATTGCTGCTGCAATATCAGGATGATTATAGGAGCCTAATGTGTCGCCGATATCGTGCAGTAAGGCGCACACAACGTACTCATCAGACTTATTCGCTCTCGCAGCGCGGGTAGCGGTTTGGACACTGTGCTCTAAGCGGTCAACCGAAAATCCGCCACAATCTCCGTCTAGTAGTCGAAGGTGATCGATGACCCGATCTGTAAGACTGGCAGAAAAAACCTTGTTATGGGCTGCGATAATATCCCAATCAAGTTTTGTGGCTTCAGTCATTGCGCCAAATGTGGCACTTTGGCTAAGAAGTTCATTTGTTTGCGCTACGTCGGTCATGTTTCCCCCATGAGACTAGAATCTACTAACAATGCTAGATGCTGGTGACCGATGATGGTCGTGTCAGCCTGTATTTCCAATGTATTACTAGGCGCGGCTATCGGCCATTATTCCACCATCTGGAAAAATTATTTCGCCGGTCACGAAGCTTGACTCATCGCTGCATAAGTAAAGGCAAGCATTAGCGATGTCAGATGGCTCCCCAAGGCGACGTAATGGTGTTTCTCTAGTTCTTGCTGTTACCCAAGCTTCACTGTTTGTGGCGGCACCACTCATCGAAGTTCTGATGTAGCCCGGTCCAACTGCGTTGACTCTTATGTTGTGTCGAGCTAGCTCAATCGCTCCGCACTTGGTGAGCATCCAAACTCCAGCTTTTGATACGCAATAGTCGGAGGAACCCATCAGTGCAGTTCGAGCGGCCACTGAAGCTATATTTACGATAGCTCCACCGCCTGTCTTGACCATTTGGTTTGCGGCCGCTTGATTCGTGAGCATCACTCCTGTGAGGTTCACGTCGATAACTCGTTGCCAATTCTCGAGTGACTTATTTAGAAGGAGCATGTCGCCCTTGTCATAACGATCAGCCGTAGCTTGCTCATCGGGCTCTCTGCTCACATAGGCAGCGTGCGAAATCCCTGCGGCGGCAACGCACACGTCTATTCTCCCGAACTTTTCTACAGCACCTTGGATCATCGAACTAACTTCTTCGGGCTGTGAGGTGTCTACACCAATCCCAATTGCTTGACCGCCTGCTGCTATGGCTTCGTCTACAACGGCATCTGCCCGTTCTGGATTAAGGTCTGCAACAACTACAGATGCGCCCTCAGTGGCAAACTTTAGGGCACACTCACGTCCGATGCCGGATGCACCTCCTGTTATCAAGGCGACTTTATCTTGTAAACGTTGGCTCATGATTCTCCCATGTAGCGAGCAATAGAACTACATTACGCAATTACCCATGTCTTTGTCGCTCAACAATGGTGGTAACGAAAGAGGAACTATGGAATTCAGTCTCGTTGATCTCGACAAAGCATATGAAGCTCTAATGAGCGAAGTGGTGAAGACAGGTGTTGTTCCGCATTATGCGGAGCTAAGCACCCTGCTCGCGATTAGCCCAAACGAAGCGTTAGGCAGAATACGAAATATTGTTGAGCTCACTCCAGGATGGATGCACCCGGAAACTGATTACATTGCTTCGTTCCCGCCATTCAACAATCAGCCTACGCAATACCGCATCAGTGTTGATGGCGAACAGAAGTGGTTTGCTCAATGCGGTTTCGAGGCCTTAGCATGCCGGTGGTTGTTCCCTGGAAAAACTGTTCGAATCGACGCTCCCTGCTTATTAGGAGGTGAACCGTTAACTATCGAGATGAAAGATGAAGAAATTTTGCTCGTTGACCCAAACACAATTGTTGGGTACACGCGCAGCCCTGTCGGTGGTGAAGCAGCCAACCGGCCTTTTAGGTGAGGCGGAATGAACCTCTTCCGTGCAGAAGAGCAAGCTCGTTTGTTTCATGACTGGGACCAAGATATGGAGTGGAGTTTGCAGCCACTTCAATGGTGGGCCACAACATTTGCTACTCCTATGTTCAGGAATCGAGGTCGAAGCGATTTCATCACATGGATGTCAGGTGAAGAAGGTGCATCTGCCATGCGTGAGCTTCGTTCGCGGCTCTCTCACTGACATAATTCTTATCGTAATCTCTATTCCAAGACGCCTGCAATGGCAAGTTCCGCTATCTGATCTGAACTATATCTAAGTAGCTCGCTGAGTATCTCAAAATTGTGTTCGCCCCAAAGTGGGCCAGCCATTCGAGGTGTCCCATCATTTTTGGAAAGCCTGAAACCGTATTGTTCTGCCCAAGTGTGCCCGTATATCTGATGCGGTACCTGATGGAAATGGTCACGGTGCACAAGCTGAGGGTCTCTAATTACTTCTGGACTGTTCTGTACCTGATGTGCCGGAATTTGGTTCCTTTGGAGTAGCTCTTGAAGAAATTCTGGGTTTTGATTTTTTGTCCATAGCGAAATTAGTTCGTTTAGCTCAAGCTCACGATTTACCCGTTGTGAAACACTGAGTAAAGCTAAGTTAGGTCGTTCCAACAGTTCGCACAGGGAAGCCCATTGGCTATCGCTTTCGCAAGCGATAGCAATCCACTGATCAGAGTCTGCGGGTCCGCATGCGTACACAGAGTGCGGGACATGTCGAGTGTCAGCGTTACCCATTCTGGTCTGGTTCGCACCATTTATCGAAGCGTCTATAACTGCTTCAGACAAGAAATGTATTCCGCCTTCGGCTTGGCTGAAATCGAGCACCTGACCTTTCCCAGTTTTCTTTCGCTGAAGCAATGCAGCCATTAACGCAGCCGCAGTTAGTCTCGGCGAGGTGGCATCGGTATAGGCAAGAAATGGTCCAGCCGGTAGTCGATCAGCCCAGCCGGTTAGCTCGTAATAGCCGCCAGCGGCGGCGCCCATGTTGCCGAAACCTGGGATCGGAGATAACGGCCCGGTGTGGCCGAAAAGAGTGGTGGACATAATAATCAGTTTTGGATTAACAGATAGAAGCTCTTGAGTTGTTAAGCCAACACGTTCAAGTACGCCTGGCGAAAAAGCGTTAATGATGACATCGCACTCGCGCACCAAGTCAAGAACCACTTGTCGTGTTTCTGGAACCTTTAAGTTCAGCTGCAAACTGAGTTTGTCAGCATTAATAGAGTGCCACTGATGGCTATTCTCTGGGCCATCATTGTCCATATCGCGCATCAAACCTGAAGTACGCACTTGATCAGGGCGTGTTTGAGATTCAACCCGTATGACCTTTGCTCCGTAATATGCAAATAGTCTGGTAGCGAAAGGTCCTGCGTACACCCATGTAAAGTCTAAAATTTTCAAACCCTCGAAGGGCCGTCTCGAAACATCATTTTTTTGGAACTCTCTGGGCGGTCTGGGCTTTTCTGACAAAATGAGGGCGGTGTGTTCGCCAAGCTTGGGTGGTGGACCGAGTCTTCTTAGACCAGTCTCGCTGCTATGCATCCAACGCCCAGGGAACTTGACTGTCCTATTAATCTGTTCAACGTGCACTTCGTCCCAGAACTGCCGCTCCTCATAATGCTCTGAACCAACAACATCTAAGGGAGTAATGACTGGCATGAGTAAAAATTTCTTAGATCGCGCCAACGAGAATAAGTCTGCTTTTGAATACTTTTTTAGAACGTTAGCGATGCAGGCAGATGTTCGATTACATAGTTCGCTAACTTCATCTAGCTCATAGTTGTCTAATAGAGTGGACCAGTCAATGGTGCGAAGATCATTATCGAGTCCGCCGTGTGAGTCGACCCACGCGACGAGCCGGTTCGTGAACGGACCGACTAGAACTCCTGGAAGAAACGTGATTGTGACATGCCCGTCGCTGGACTCGTAAACAAAGCGGAATTTTACTTTACCAAGCAGTTCCAGACCGCCGGCGCTTCGCTGAGCAGGAGGATTATTGCACAGGGACGGCGATAACCAGCCCTGCGCAGTGAGCATCATAGCTTCCTGAGCAGAAACGTCGATGTGCTGTCCTTGCCCTGAACTTTGTTGGTGAGTGAGAGCTATCAGTACAGCGCAAACAGCTTCTGATGCAGCGTTCACCCAAACCTGCGGAGCGGAAATACGGACTGGAGCTCGATCTGCGTACCCATTGAGCGACATTGGTCCGGCAGCAGCACTGAGGGTGAGATCTGTCCCTAGCCAATTCGCTTTCGGGCCGGTGGCTCCGAAAGGACTAATTGATACGGTTATTAGAGAAGGGTTTAACTCCCTGAGGTGGTTTAAATCAATTTCGAAGACGCCACATTCAATTAGGACATCTGCCGAAAGAGCAAGGGTTTCCAGTTCTGTCGGATCAGAAATCACAACAGATTTTTTGCCACGGTTGTAGGCCCAATGAAGTAGAGAGGTCTCGCTGCTCTCTACACCATCAGCATAAGGGCCTACATGTCGTGAACTTTGACCACTAGCCGGCTCGAGAGCGAGTACTTCTGCGCCCATTTGGGCAAGTAAAAATCCTGCAAAATCCCCACGATTGTCACATAAATCCAAAACACGAAACTTCGATAACATCGCACCCCCGGCGTCATCAATATTGAGAGGCTCGCTGAAAGAAATCTCCAGGTCCTAAAATTAGACTAGCAGGCGGCTAGAAAACTCTTTCCAGAGGTATGGCTGAGTTTGTTGATTGAAGTGCTTATCGCAATAGGCTTCGCCATTCAAAGTGGAAGTTCCTTGAGTTGACCAATGTGAGAAAATACCACCGAAATGCTACTCGAAGTTATCGACACGTAAATTTTGTATAAAGTAATTCCTGAAGGAGGCAAGACAGGTGACGCCTTCTTCTTTGTTTCGATTGAGTTTTCTTTCGGTTTAATTGCATGGGCGTTAATGTCGGATCGGTTGCCGGCCGGTGCCCCACTTTATTGTTCCGTATGTCTACCGCAGCGACGCTAACCAAAGAAGCAAATTTTGAGCGTTGGGTTGTTTCGTAATGCTTTGGCTAAGGTGTTTGAGGTGTCCGGCCCGGTTGTTTGAAATGAACAGTCTTGATCGATAGAGGATGAGTTATGAGTAATAATGAAGCTGAGGAAGAAAACTTCGATCCTGTAGCTGACTTGCACCAGCGTCAACAACGAGTGCGACAAGACATGGGCGGAGCAGCAAAAGTTGCGAAGATGCAGGCTGACGGAGTTCCGACTATTCGTGACCACATAGACGGTGTTTTAGACGAGGGTTCTTTTCGTGAGATAGGTACTTTTAGTCGCTCTATGCGATTAGAGGATCGGTCGAACACTCCAGGCGACGGAAAAGTTGGAGGGGAGGGAATGATAAACGGGAAACCAGTTGCGATCGCTGGCGATGACATAACTGTCAAAAAAGGATCTTCTGCGATAGTCGGAAGTCGCCGAATTGGGCGGCTGTACGACAGAGCCCTGGAACGTGGAATGCCATATGTTTATATAGGAGAGACGGGCGGTGGAAGAATCCCGGACCTTATTGGAGCAGAAGGCATCGCCGATGTTGCTCCGGCACTTTCGGTCTCGCGACGTCGACGACAGATACCGATGGCAACAGCGATAGTTGGGCAAAGTTTTGGTGGCTCTTCTTTCCAGTCGGCTTTCTCAGACTTCGTTGTCCAAGTACGAGGTTCCGTTCTTGCCGTTACTTCTCCCAGAGTGTTCGAAATTGCTACGGGGGAAGTGATTGGGTTCGAAGAGCTTGGAGGTGTCGACGTTCATTCTCGGATCACCGGCCAGATCGACCTAGGCGTCGAAACTTTCGATGAAGCCTACGAGGCTATTCAACGCTGGTTGTCATATCTTCCTCAGAACGCCTGGTCAGTTTCACCGAGGCTTGACAGCAGAGCAGATATGACTCCAGACCACTCACTAGCTGGACTGATTCCCTCCAAACGAACGCGCGGTTACGATATGCGACGGTTCTGCTCGACTCTTTTCGATGCTGGATCTTTCATGGAGTTGCAGCCGGGCTATGCACGCAACCTAACCAGCGGCTTAGGGCGGCTAGATGGATTCTCAGTCGGTGTAATAGCAAACAACCCGATGTTTAACGCCGGGGTTCTTGATCCTGATGCATGCCGAAAAGCCATCCGTCTCATGTGTCTTTGTGATGCCTTTAACCTGCCGGTCATTTTTTTGATGGACGTACCGGGGTTTATGGTCGGGAAAGCAGTTGAACACAACCGAATTTTGTCTCTTGCAATACGCTTTGTTGAAGCTCTTTCTAATATGTCCACACCTACTTTGACGGTTACTTTACGTAAAGGATTCGGGTTAGCGTTTCCGGCGATGAATGGTTCAGGTCTTGGTTCTTCAGGGCTTTACTCCTGGCCGGGCGCAGAAATAGGTTTCATGGACCCGGAAGTTGGTGTGAACGTGGCATATTCATCTCGCTTTGCTGACCTCGGTGTCGACGAAGCTGAAGCTGAGAAAAATCGATTAGTCGAAGAAATCTCTAATGTGACGACGCCATATGAGGCAGCCGGGACTATGCGGATAGATGAAGTTATAGACCCAGCTGACACCCGGATTGTTCTCGTCGAAAATTTACGACAGTTAGATGGGCGCCGGATCCCACCTCCTGAACAACGTCCGCTAAGTTATTGGCCAACCGTGTAGATGTCCCTTGCAAGGGGGCGTAGGGGCGAGCGCTCTAGCGCCCAAACTACGATGTGTGACCTGCGCGACTTGGGTCCATGAATGCTCCGTTTTGCACAGCCCAACAAGCATGTTTGACACTACTGATGGTGATAAGAAAACCGGAATAGGCTTGGTTCGCATCCGGTTCGTTAGCCCCGATTAGTCATCTTGTAGCCTTATGAGTCGCGCTGTAGTTTGAAACGGGAAGAATCATGAGTGTGTTTACTGTTGTGTTGCTTATCTCAACTGTTCTATGTTCTTTGGTAACAGGCTTTGTGTTTACTTATGCGGTAGTTGTTATGCCTGGCTTGTCAAGACTTGAAGACAAAGAATTCATTAGAGCGTTTCAGGCGACAGACCAGATTATCCAGAACAATCAACCGGTGTTCATAACTGTATGGGTGGGGTCAATATTGTCTGTTGTCTTCACTATGGTAACCGGCCTTCTGGGTTCAGCTGGGTCTGCAGGCTGGGCCGCAGTGGTTATTGGTGCCGCTTATCTGCTCGGGGTACAGGGGATTACAATTTCGGTTCATTTACCGCTGAATAACCAGCTGCAAAGCTTCAGGGTCAATGAGGTGGATTCGGAGTCCATCCATGAGCAACGCAGACGGTTCGAAGCCCGTTGGACATATTTCAATAAAATCCGTACTGTCATTTCTTGCTTCGTGACCATGTCGTTAATGGTTGTGTTGGGTGTGATCTGATCTGATGCAGTGGTGTTGAATGCAAGCTCTGAGAAATACCATAAATCAGTTGCCTTTGCCTGGGCTTTTTAATTGGGCCGCTTTTACGGGCGCGGTATTCCTGGTCTTCTAGGGATTATTGTGGGGTACGGTGTTGGATCGTGAGATTCGGGCAATAACTAAAGGCGGAATTGGTTATGCGAGTAGGGCTACTGCAACTTGATGGTATAAGACTTGGCTTCGAGTACATAGAGGGTGATGGTGTCCCCATTGTTTTTATGGGTGGGGTAGGCTCGACTACCGCTACTTGGATACCTGTTCTGGATGTTCTCAAAACTAATCGCCCTGTTTACCTTTTGGACCATCGAGGCCATGGCCGTTCTTCTCGTGTCGAAGGCGGCGACTACGGAAAGCTGACGGGTCAGGTTTCTGACACATGCCAATTTTTAGAAAAAGTCAGTGGACGTAGTGTTCTAGTGGGGCACTCTCAAGGCGGTATCCAGGCGTTTTATGCCGCTGGGGTTAGGTCGGAACTGGTGGCAGGGCTGTACTCAGAAGACGTAACCCCTCATTTCGTTGCGAATAACCGATATGTGGGAAGCCCGTTTATCGGTGCTATGAAGAGCATTGGAGTAGAACTTGACAAGGCTTTAGCCGCTTATGAAAAGGGTTCTGAAATGGCTGAGAGAATCGCAGGAATCTCTCTAGGAGGCGATATTACATTCGGAGATGTCAGGTCTAAAGAGCTTCTAAATAGTATGGCTGACGAGGTCCTTCAGATGGATCCCATGATCTTCAAAACCATGTTCGAAGATGACGCTGGTCCTGCGTTCAATCTCGATGACACGCTGCGAGCGATCCGATGCCCCGTTCATGTCGCTTGTGGAGTACCTGAACTAGGTGGACTGGTCATCGACAGTGACCTAGATGACTTGCGAGCTAAAGGTTGTGAAGTTACTTCGACCAACTTCAAGGGCGTGGGTCACAGCGTTCATGCCGATGCGCTGGAACATTATGTACGTGATCTCGCAGCCTTCTTAGACCGAGTCGACTAAACCACTTTGATTTAGTTGATTTAACTGGTCGTTGCTCTCCATAGCGGGGGGGCGACTTGAAGCGCGCTGTTCCAAGCCGTGATCCTCCATGTCGTAATGGACTCATTGACGGAAAGGTCGCCATCAAGGGGCGGTGAATCTAATCCTCCTGAGCTTGTGACTGCACTCCTAATCGGTTTAAGTGCGAGCAGGTTATTCGTTGCGGTTCATATGGAAGCTGCTCCTAGTTGTATTTCACCGAGCATCCATTTTTCGGAGTTTAGGTTTCGCTGCGTGTCCTGTAGCGCTTGATTCGCGACAGCAAAAACAGATCTTGGCTCCAGTTTCGCTCAGCCTGAAGGGGCTTAGCAAGCTCGGTTGCTGCGGCTTCTAGTCAACTGAGTTCCCTTGTGTCAGTTGTTGAATGTCACTCGCACCGGTGGATGAAACTCTCAAGGCCTTTTACGAATTCGTGAGTGTGAAAGGTATGGACGTTGTGGCGAGCGCCGACTATTAATTCTGCAGAGAAGTTTGAATACAGAGCTTGCATCTGTTCGATGTGGGCATTCTTAACTAGGCCTTTCTCACCGTAAATTAAGTGAATTGGGCAAGATAAACGCTTTAGAGCGGCTGGTAAATCATTTGTAATTGGCAGGTGTTCGAAAAAGGTTTCAGTGAATCTTGGATCGAGCTGAAGTAGTTCAGCTGCCCAAGCTTCTAGGTACCAAGACGGAAAATTGTTTTTCATCTTTCGATTAGGACGTCCAAGATCACCAATTTTTGTAGCGAGTTCCGCTGCGTCTTCGCCTTTCAGAACTGATTGCTTGGCAACAGCGCCGATAGTTTTGGTGCCCTGCACAGCGCTTGATTCGGAGGGTGCTATTTCCAACTCAAAAAGAGGGGTGTTGTCCTCAAGGTAGATCCCGCTCACTAGTTGCGGGTTCTCTGCGGCCGCGAAAAACGCGGCGGTCGCGCCCATCGAGTGACCAACGATTATTAACTCTTCGCCGATGAATTTGAGAAATTCGGAAGCATCGTTGATCATGCTTGGTAAATCGTAGGATCCGCTGGGACTTCGCTCGGATTGCCCATGTCCTCGGGCGTCTATTGCGAAAGTTGGATTCTTTGTGGGCAGTAATTCGACCACTTTCTCCCAAGTCGCTTTGCTTTCGCCCCCGCCATGAAAGAAACAAACCGGTTTGCCGTTGCCTTCCCGATAACTCACATGAGCTCGTATTCCCGAAAGCAAAATATTTTTTTCTAGCATTTTGACTCCTAACGACCTAACGAACGGGGCGAGCAACTCGAGACTAATGGCGTGGTTCTGATCATGGGCGCTACAAAGTCAGACCCGATACTGGAACATAATAATTCTGGAATTCTTAATACAAGTCAGGGAGATCTGAACATATCTTAGCTATGGAAACAGACCCTGAAGATGGTTAGACCGATCACAGACGTGGGCCTAACCATCAATTCGGAAGTTATTTATTAAATCGTGCGGTTGATGGAACGGTCAACAATCCGAGCTCCTTGATCTGACATTAGGCTCACAAAATCTGAGTTTGATGCCAATTCAGATGACGTCGCTAAATAAGCATCAACTGAGTCTGTATAGAAAATATTCATCATTGACCCAGTCTGTTCGCCTGCAGCAACCATGCGAAGTCCTCTGATTCCATTCACACCATTCTTTGAGGCAATGCCCCATAACAGGTCTCCCATTTCATCAGTTCGGTCCCATGCAGGTCGCTCAGCTTGACCAAACACGGCAACAGTGTACGCACCCTCGCCATTCCCTCGTTCGCTCGTAATTTCTCCAATAGCGAAGTTAAGTGGCGTCCACCCTCCGGCTTGCATGACTGTAGCCATTTCCTTATCTGCATAGAGACCGGAGCGACCTGCGAGTCCAGCGTCGACAGAATCCCACGTAGAAGTAACTACCGAAGCTCCGGTCGTGGCACCCGTAATCGAGATTGTTGTTGAAACTCGAGAAGAGCCCAGATCAACAAGTTTTGCTTTCACCATAGAAGACCCAGCCTCAACATGAGATGGGTTCATTGTCCCTACCGAGAACATCATATAACTCATGATTTCACCTTTTGAGTACCACCTAGGTCCGCTTGACCAAGGTAGATAGACGTTAGCACCAATGAAATACCTAATGTGTTAACCTCGCTTAACTAAATATCCTCCGTGGCGGTGGGATTGGAAAAGGAGACAGAAATGTCCGTACTAACTATTGCAATTACTCAAATTCAAGATCTGAATGGATTCGTTAACGCAGCCAACGAATTTGGCAATGATCGAATGCGTGAAATGGGGTGCAAGCACACTCAGACCGCCAAGGTCATCATGGGCGGAGAAGCCGCTGGGCTTGTCGCAGTCTCATTCGAATGGGATTCGGTAGATGCTGCTCTCGCCGGTTCCAATGCCATCAATGGTGATAGCCAGATGCTGCAAATGATGGGCGACAATGGTGTATCAGTTATGCGACGCAGCGTCTTGGAAATTATGGGTGAACAAGGCGACCGAACCGGAGAGTTCAACACTTGCCTATACATGTCTGGCAACGCCACTTCTGAAGGAATGGAAAAGGGTTGGGAGCACATGAAAGCCGGTGCAACTGGCATGGCTGTTGCCCGTGGCATCGCAGTTGGAATAGCACCGTGGACAGGGGCGATTTTCTGCTGGAGCAATTCGGTCGATGCGCTCTTAGCAGCTTCTGTTAATGCTTTCTCGGACCCCGATCAGCAAGCGCTCATGGCTAAGAACAACGCGCAACCCGTCGGTCGTGTCATCACTCAGGTTCTAACAAGCAACTGAAATAGATGAGGGCGACATGGGTAGCCAACTATCGCGACAACAAGCTACGATTCGGCTCTCCAGCATAGAGGGAGAAATTTTATGGATGAAAAGAAAATGGGACAGCTTTCGAAACGGATAATGGGCGCGTATGAAGGAGCTCTCGTTTCGGGCATGGTCTATCTGGGTGACGAAATGGGTCTATATAGGGCGATGGACGGCCAGGGCTCGATGACAAGTCAAGAAGTTGCTTCTCGGGCCGGGCTACACGAGCGATTTGTGCGGGAATGGCTGTGTCTTCAGGTGGCCGCTGGCCTTCTGGAATTCCGGCAAGAAATGTTTTACATGTCGCCCGAGGCGGGGGTCCTCCTCGCTCAGGAAGATGATCTGCGGTCGATGGCGCGTTGGTTTGACAACTTCCCTCAACGCACAGCGCTTCTTTCTGAGATTCCCCGTTCATTCAAAACTGGTGTCGGTATTGGCTGGGATGACGTGGAACGTGGTG
>PCCJ01000005.1 GCA_002731665.1 Actinomycetota bacterium
TCATTTCGCATTGTTTTGAGTCCTAAACCATTCGTTTTATTTTTTGGTTCGTTTCTGTATATTGGCCCACTCATCTCGTAATCCCACGGTTCTGTGGAATAATAGAGGCGTCCCGGCATCTCGTGAGAAATAGCCCAACCGTTCAAATTGTACGACGACTTCTGTAGGCGTTTCGGCTAGTGCCGGTTCAAATTTGCAATTAGTTAATGTCTCAACTGACTGGTGATTGAGATCGTCCATGACATCTCCCGTCATTTGACCAGGCACTTCTGCTGTGAATAGTCGGTCATATAACGAGACAGATCCGGTTACAGCGTGTGTAGCCGAGACCCAGTGAAGTGTGGCCTTGACTTTTCGGTTATCTGGTGCTTTACCGCCGGCCGTTGCTGGGTCATAAGTGCAGTGAATCTCCTGAAGTTCGCCAGATGAGGCTTCAACATAGTCATTGCATGTAATGAAGTAGCCACTGCGCAGTCTCACTTCTGCCCCCGGAGTCAGCCTGAAGAACTTCGGCGGCGGGTTGACCTGAAAGTCATCTTCTTCGATATATAGAGTTCCAGAGAAAGGAACAAAGCGCAGCCCATCAGATTCATTCTCAGGGTTGTTAGTGACCTCGCGCCATTCGACAACTGGATCTCCGTTCTCATCATTGGGCCAATTAGTAATAATGAGTTTCACCGGTCTGAGTATTGCCATTCGTCTTTGTGAGACGGCATTAAGATTAACACGCACATAAGATTCAAGAAGCTCTATAGCGTGACGCGAGTTCGTTCTCGCAGCCCCGATATCTTTACAAAAAGATCGAACGGAAGAGGCTGGGTAACCACGTTTTTTTAGGGCTCTCAGCGTTGGTAGCCGTGGGTCGTCCCAGCCACTCACAACGCCATTGTCGATAAGGTCACGGAGTTTTCTTTTGGAAGTCACCGTGTGCGTCAGCTCTAAACGTGCAAATTCAGTTTGGTAAGGAGCCGGATCAGGAATCGGAAGTCTTTCGAGAAACCAGTTGTACAAGTCTCTGTTGTTGGAAAATTCTAGCGTGCACAAAGAATGCGTGATGCCTTCGATTGCATCACCTTGTCCGTGAGCCCAGTCGTAGGTCGGGTAGATGCACCAGCGATCTCCAGTTCGGTAATGACTGGCATGTTTGATTCGGTACATTACCGGATCTCGCATTTGCATGTTGTCGTGTTGCATATCTATGCGGGCTCTAAGAACGCAATGACCTTCCGGGAATACGCCCTCGCGCATTTGACGGAAGAGATCCAAATTTTCATCCTGATTTCGAGATCGAAAGGGGCTCTCTATCCCAGGTTTGCCGAAACCGCCACGTTGTTCGGATATCTCAACTGAAGATTGATCATCGACATAGGCAAATCCGTCAATTATTAAAAGTTCTGCCCAGGCGTAAAGTTGATCGAAATAATCTGATGTGTAACAAGTATCTCCTGCTTCATACCCAAGCCATTTTAGATCATCGACGATTCCTTCGACATACGTTTCATCTTCTGTAGTCGGATTAGTGTCATCAAATCGCAGATTGCAAGTACCGTCGAATTCGTTAGCTAAATCAAAGTCTAAACAGATTGCTTTTGCATGACCGATATGGAGGTAGCCATTTGGTTCTGGCGGAAACCGGGTCCGAATAGGTCGCTCGAATCGGCTGCTCTTAATATCTTCGCTGATTATGTCGTGAAGAAAATTAGTTCTCGCTTCCACATCCGGCTCAACTTTATCGTTCACTTACCTCAACCTCTTAAAACCATATTGTGGGGACACATTACATAACCAAAGGTACTTCACTCTGATAGTGCTGCAACATTTGGAGGAGGCCAGATACCGGGAACTTCTCCGGAGCTCAACAGGCGGTCCGAAAACAGCGAAAGAAGTTTTAGAAGAGCCTCCACCTCATCAGCCAAGACAGTAACGATTGGGCTCGCAAGGCGGTCGGTGTGATGCTCTATGTTCTTTCGGGCTAAGAGCCCCGCATCTGTTTGGTTCCCATTTTCATCGATGAGGTTGCGCTGCCTTAGTCGTGTCGCGGCGTGTTGCCACTCTTCTGCGGTCCAACCTCTGATTTTTTGTATCGTCGCCGGATCACCACGGCCATTGGCGGACATCATGACGTGACATTCTGTTGGATCCAACTCACCGGCAATTAAAGCTATGTTATGGCCATCAAAACGAAACTCGCGAAGC
This sequence comes from Actinomycetota bacterium, assembly GCA_002731665.1. Next base: position 2,197 of record PCCJ01000005.1, read on the forward strand.
AGTGTCACGCCGTGCCACACCGCAAGCATGGAATCCTCAGGCCAGGCCTCTGAGGCCCAACTCGCGAATAATGGTCGACCTGCCACAGGTAACTTGTCGCCGATCGAACGCAGAATACTGTGTGCCACTTTAAATGGGGCCTCGAATTGTTCATGATCGAAGATGCGATGCATAGCTTGATCTATTAATTCGAGATGTGTTGATCGGACCGTTGCCGGCGACATAATCTCCCAGCAAGATGGAATTGATTTGGCGACCATCCGAGGCGCGAAATTGTAAAAAGTAGCCGTAACCATTTTCTCTGAGGCTTGCCCTAATGGAGCCGCCCTGTAAGCGAAATATGCGTGCCACCAACCACGGAAGCCACGATTATTGAAGTCTTTTATCTCAGTAGGGTAATACCCACAGCCATGAACAGCCTCGGCTAATTTAGCAAGCTGTCTTGACGCTTGATGGTTGAGGACACTGTCTTCGGCGTGGTTCATTTAGGAGACAGAATTCTCTTCATTTTGTTTTTTCAGCCCTCGTTCGAAATCACAGGTATCGATGATTCGATTCAGCACCATGTTTGCATCGAAGACTTCATAAATCTCCTGGTTCACTGCTGTCATTGATAACAAAATAACAGCGCCGTTGTCTCCTCCGCCTTCGATGTGGGTCTCATCACCATTATTTGTCGAAAACGTTCCAGCTGAACGTGTTGAGACAAGCTTATTTGGGTCTACTGAATCAAAAATCAGGTGATCGCCCTCGATAACAAGCGTTCGCGTTGGCCCAACATGTCTGTGCGGCACGCACTTTGACCCGCTATCGAATTTCATCAGCATGTCGACCAAGTCCCTTTTTTTGTCAACATCGAGCACGTGATAATACAAGCCGTCGAAACCGGGAAATGGTCGCCAAGGTATAGATATAGATAATGGCTGTGTGGCGCTAGTGCTCTTGGGAGGCATAAGGGGAAGCTACTTTCGAGTCGGTTTTTCTGCTCTAGATGGGCTCTTTGGGTAATCCTAGTATCTTTTCCGCAAGGATATTTTTTTGAATTTCGTCAGTCCCGCCGGCTATTGACTGAGCAGGAGTTGACAAGAGAACTTCTGCGATAAGGCCGTCTCTGGGGGAGTCAGTGCCAACTAGCATGCCCTGTGCGCCGATGATCTTAGTGTGTGCGTAATGGCAAGCCTTCGCAGTTACGCTCATGTTTAGCTTCGCCACGGAACCTTCTGCTCCAGGTGGTTTTCCAGAGGCCCTGGCGTCTCTGGCTCGGTTGGTTGTCCATACTGCGACCTGTCGCAATGTCTCAACGGTGGATGCTTCGGACCTTAAAAGTGGATTCGCCCGCTGGTTTGTTCTCTGGATTTCGGGAACAATTAGATTAGCTCTACCTGCTCGTTGGGGATACCAACGGTAAGTAGAAAAGTACTCATCCGCCTCAGTTCGAGCCGTTTCAACAATTTGCCCAGCGTCATCCTTGAATCGAGGTCGTCTGGTTGCCACGCCGCTTCGTTCATGGGCAAGTGTTGACAGAGCTACTCTCCATCCTTCACTAACATCGCCGATCAGATCATCTTTATGTACTCGTGCATCAGTCAGAAATACTTCGTTAAATGACGCGTGGTCGTTCATTTGACGCAACGGGCGCGTTTCTATTCCGTCTTGCTTCATCGCTATAACGAAATAAGAGATGCCGTGATGTTTAGTCGCATCCTGATCTGTCCGCGCTAGCAGAATTCCATAATCTGCCTTGTGCGCGCCCGAGTTCCATACCTTCTGACCATTTATGACCCACTCATCGCCATCTCGTTCAGCGCGAGTTTTCAGACCAGCGAGATCAGAGCCCGCCTCAGGCTCACTAAAAAGCTGGCACCATTTATGTTCACCTGTCAGAATCGGCAAAAGAAATCGTTGCTTCTGCTCGTCAGTTGCCCAATCTAATAACGTAGGTGCGACAAGATACATACTGACGCCAGAAGCGACCCCGACCGCTCCGGCCTTGAAGAGCTCGTCGTTGATTATTCGATCAGTGCTACCTTGTAAATTTTTTCCGTACCAGGCTTTGGGCCATGATGGGCATGCCCATCCAGCCATTGCTAGTTTTGTCCTCCAAGTAATGAGATCGCCATTAGGTTCCCAGTTCTCAGAAACCCAAGCCTTAAACCCTTCTCGGATTTGCTCTATGTCGATGTTTGAAGGATTCTCTTGAGGTCCTTTCTGTCTAATCATCTCTACCATTGATTCATGTGAAGGAATTGATCAATATCTTTTCGTCGGCCAGGTTTGAACTCTTGTCCGATGGTGTAAGCGACTGGGCTCAAAGCGACTTGCTGGGTAGTGTCGTAAGGAATGCCTAGGACTTCAGCGATGTCTCGTTCTCTCTGCAGGTGGACGGTAGTCCAGCAAGTGCCTAATCCACGTAATCTGGCTGCGAGCATGAAACTCCAAGCTGCCTGTATGACCGACCCCCACTTGAGAGCCTGCGTTCCAGCATCAGCTCCGTCGAGTCGCCCATCGATACAGGGCACGAAAATCGCAGGGACTTTCGGAAATATTTCGGCCAAATGCCTGGCTGAACCCATCATGTTCAGGTAGTCCTGGCGGGATTCATCACTTGTCTGTTGATTCGCAGAAGATTCAATATATTGATCAGACGCTAATTTAAGCCAGACTTCTCGATATATTTCACCTACTTGGTGGCATTGGTCTCTGTCGTTCGAAACATAAAAGTGCCAGTCTTGACGTAAAGATCCAGTTGGTGCTTGTAAGGCTATTTCCACGCATTCACGCAGCACTGCGGACCCAACGGTTCGTTCAAGATTAAGGCGTTTACGAACTGAGCGTGTGGTGGTTAAAAGTTCGTTGGCAGTTAAGTCCAGTTGCATGATCAATTCTTTCGGTAAATAATCCTCTGCAGAAAATTGGAGCAGCCTCCTGTCAACACGCACACTAACTCAAAGACGTCTCAGACTTAATCAAAACTCTTAAGGGTCCTCAACTCTTCAGTACTTGGCGCGAATTGCTCATCGGATTGGCTTAGGGAAGTATCTAAGCCTGAAATTCGATCACAGCGGTACCGATGACACCAGTTCGACCATCCTCAGCAGTAATCACCAGATCAACTTCAACTGTTCTGGCTGAATCGTCTGTGTCAGTTACAGCACCGCTCATAGTCACTTTGCTGTCGACTAAAAGTGAGCCTCGAAACACAGTATCTATTTTTCGCACAGTGCAACCCGGCGCCCAGCGATGAATCATCGCAAGAAGCAGACTTTGGCTCATTATCCCAGGCACAATAGCTGCCGGAAAACCTTCTTTGCGTGCTGCTTCGTGGTTTACGAATCGCTCGAATACATGCTTGGCGGCGGTGCAGAATGCAGTAACCTTTGACATTGACACGTCTGGAATCTCGCCTGGAAGATCATCTCCAAGTTCAACATCATCGTACGATAAAACTTTCATATCAAGCCTTCTTGATCATTTTCCAGTCAACAGTTGAGACTAACGCGCCGTTCTCATCTTTGAATTCCATTCGTTGCACTATAAATACCATGGTCCCACTTCGACCGGTCTTATCAAAAATATCTGCGATTGTAGTAACAGCGGTAAGTTTAGATCCTGCTCGTATAGGCAAATGTGCGGTCACTGTCTTACCGCCATCGATACCGAAGCCGCCGCCGATCTGAGGGAAATTTTTCGGAAATAAACGTCCTGACATGCAGTGAGTAGTGAAGCTAGGGTGAGCCTGAAAATCCGAATGCGATGGGTCTATAAACCTTTCGTCGGTTTCTCCACAAGCCAAAGCCCACTGGACCATGGCATCCTTGTCAATGATGAATTCTGCCCAATCGAATTCAACGCCGATCCATTCAGCTCGGACTTCGGCAATGTTTACGCTTCCAGACGACTCGGCCATACAATTCCTTTCAAATTCCTGCGGTGCGAACGTAACACTTGCAGAGTATAAAACCATTAACTACGAAATATCGGTGCTTAAGTAAATATCGTAAACCTCAGGGTAGTGGCCCAGTTCTAGTGGTTTGCTCAGTAGGTAAGTTAGGGCTCAGTAGTAGCGTTTTTGGGTTCTGGCCTGAGCGAAATCGGCTCAAATGAACCAGATTGGAGCTCTCCAACTAAACCTTCGACTGTTGTAATGCTGTCAGATTCGAATGCAGTGGCGCAATAGCCGATTCGACTAACTACGTGGCTATCCGATCCGCCAAAACCTTTGTACCCATGTATCGCAGCCTGCTTCACTGATAGTTCGTCTTCGCCGGGTATCGAGCCACCATTAAAAACTTCGACAGTATGGACATCAGAGATCGGACCAGAGAGTTCATAGTGCGAAAAAAGCCCGACGCGTTTTCGCCCTGGATGACAAGGAGCAGCGAAGGCACCGTTCTCTCTAGCGGCATTCAATACGGTTTGAATAGGAAGTCGTATGTTAGCGAAATCAAAACTATGCAATAAGTCTTCATTAACACCAAAAACTAAGACATGCCCGTAGTCTGTCTCGACTTCACTGGCTTTAAGGATTAAGAGGTTGTACTCATCTTCTAAAGATCGATAATCCGATTCTGAGTCGTATTGTCTATGTTCAGTGAGCACAAACCCGTCTAGAGGGATTTCTTTTTTTCGAATCCACTTACAGTAGTTTTCTACCTTTGCGCGACCATCATCAGATTTGATCGAGTGCGTATGTAAATCAAGGATCATAAGACTAGAAGGTTCCTAAGATAAAGTGAATACTGGGACAGCAAAGGACTCAGTGTCAGGTCGTTCCTGGGTAACGAACTTGACCATCACTTCTGCTCCTACCGAAACGTCGTACGGGTCGCAGTCCACAATATTTGTAAGTATTCGCGAGCCTTCTTCTAAGTCCACATAGGCAAGAACATACGGACACGCTTTGGCGAAACCTTTAGCTTGATTCTGTTCAGTTACCGTATACGTGTAAACCGTTCCTTTTCCAGAGGCAACAAAGTGCTCCAGATCGGATGCATCTAAACAGTTGACACATATGCCCCTTGGTCGATGTTGGACAATTTGACACTTGTTGCAGCGCTGAAGGACTAGCTCATTGCGACTAGTGCCCTCCCAATAGCCGAGCGATTCAAACGAAGCGTAAGGTAGAGGGTGTTCTATGTTGCTCATTGCGTCACTCCTAATATCAAAGTGGCTCCACTATGTTTATCGCCGATGGTGCCACCAGTTCCATGAGCTAAGGCGGTTTCTGGACTGTCGAGCTGTCGCTCTCCACATTCTCCTCGGAGTTGTTTAACAGCTTCAATGATCAAGAATATTCCACGCATGCCAGGATGGTTAGAGGATAAGCCACCTCCATCTGGGTTGACCGGTAACGTGCCTTTAAGTCCTATGTTCCCATGGGTTACAAAGTTGCCACCTTCACCTGCTTTGCAGAAACCAAGATTCTCCAACGTTGCTAAAACCGTGATAGTGAAGGAGTCATAAATCATCGCCAGATCGATATCCGAGCGTTTCAAACCAGCCATCGCAAACGCCTGATTGCCTGACTGCTTTGCGGCGATGGTCAGAAGGTCCGTGTCTCCAACTCCCTGGTGTTGCACTGCCTCACCACAGCCTAGAATCTGAATCGGCTTACTTCGGAGATCCCGAGCCCGTTCAAGACTAGTCACAACCACGGCACCTCCACCATCGCTAATAATGCAGCAATCAAGTAAGTGCAAAGGGCTTGAGATTAATCGACTCGACAAAACATCGTCGACAGTAATAAGTTTTCGCATTTTTGCAAGTGGGTTTAAGGACGCATGCTGGCGCATCGTCACTGCGATTTCAGCTAGTTGCTCGCTCGTCGTACCATATTTTTTCATGTGGAGGTTGGCGTACATTGCGTAGCTACCGACTGTGGTCATGCCATAAGGGACTGTAAAGGCAGTTTCGGGGTTGCGGCTGCCGCTAGAGCCGCCAGTTCCAATTGCCATAGCATTTGATGCAGCGGTTGACCCATAAAGCACTAATGCAACGTCACATAACCCAGCGTTAATTGCCGCTGCAGCGTGGTTTACATGAGAAACAAACGAGGAACCACCAATGTTGGAACCATCAATATGGCTTGGGCGAATATTTAAGTATTCAGCGAGGTCTACTATTCCCATCATTCCCATAGTCATGGAAGCGCCAAATAGACCGTCAACATCGGCAAGGGCAAGTCCCGAGTCGTCTAGCGCCCCTTTTGCGCATTCGGCCATAATTTGGAACTCAGTTTTGTCGGGCGAAAATCTACTTTCATGTTCGTAGACGCCAGCTATCGCAATGTTGGTAGGGAATTGGTTACTAGTCATGTTGAAGCACTTACGTTCGAGCAGAAATTCGCTACAGCGTCCGCTAATTGATCTGGAGCCTCGTAGAGAAGTCTGCGGCCTGAGTCGCTGATAGTTGATATTTCACATTTAGCTAAAGATAGGGCAAGGCTGTTGGTCGTGACAGTTTGCGTTTCTTCCGTGTGGTCCCCGACCAAAAGCAGCACTGGACATGTGATACGAGAAAGCGCGTTTTCGCCGTCCCAATTAGAAAGGGCGCGGAGGTCTTCGACAGTAGTCCTAGGGTCAGTCTTCACCCATTCAGTGAAAGACTTAGTCTTAGCCTCAACAGATACATTTGGGCTATAGCCAGATTGGTCAAATTGGCGTCTCGCTTTCCCACTTGTGATTGCTTCGAGTTCGCTAATACTTGCGCTTAAATCATAGTCACGATCCAAATCGCCAAACGCCACTATCGCGTGGACTTCAATGTTTCCACGAGCTGCAATTTCGAACGCAAGCGCCGCTCCGAGGCCATCGCCGACCAGAACGACGCGTTTAGCTGCCAACTCAACGCACAGCTGCTCCGCATGCTCAGCCATTAACTCAAGGGACCCAAGGCTATCCAGCCCGGCCGACCTAGCATGGCCTGGTTGGTCGTACGCGACTGGAGTGTGCGAAGCTGAAAGTTGGTCTAAAACCTCGGAGAACGCATTACCATTGCCGCCTGCATCATGGAGACATAAGATTATCTCTCCAGATGAGTGCTCTGGAGGCTCACCTGGAAGAGTGGAAACACCACGATGGTGCACCATCGTAGCCTTGTCAGTTATTTGCAAATATTTTCTGGGCACGTCTGGACGGTAACCGACATCCAATCATTCTGCTTGCATTTCGCCTGGAACTAACAGTTAATTTTCACCAGGCGGATAGAACTAGGAAGCTTCAGCGGATGCTTTGATACCTTGAAGCGTCGCACGCATGCCTTCACCGACTGCGGCTTTCCGATTCGCTAGCTGGCGATCGGTTAGCGATCGTAGACTCACAGGTAACAAGATAATTTCCCAAGTCTCAGTCAACTCTAAAGAGCCTTGTTCGAGTTCTACTATTTGATAGCCCCACCTTACAAAGGGCCCTTCTTCATTATCTGGGTCAACGATAAATTCAAAGTGTTCATTGACATCAGCCTTCGAGACGCGAATATCAACTGTCCACTCAAAGTCACCCAACTTATTGTTCCCCGAGAACTTTGAGTTAACTGCGCCTGGATCGCCTTCGATCCACTCGCCCCCAATATTTTCAGGGCTCCATTCGCCCATCCTTGAAAGATCGCTAACAAGTGAATAAATAGTTTCAGGGTTTGCTTTGATATTTATTGAGTGGCTTTGGCGCATGGTTGGAGCAGTCATGACGCTATGTTACCCAAAAATTATGCACGTTAGCTGTGATCTCGGGAGTCAATAGCCCACTTGTAACCAGAATATTTTGGCTGATCAATAGACACCTGATTTACAACGCTGTGCCTCAGATATCGGCACAAGGCAGGATCGCTTAAGTCAACGTTCGCCTTTCTCAGGTTTCGTACTAACCGCCATCGTAAATCACCCAGTTCATCAGTTTCAGCGGCGTCAAGAAGTTTCGAAAGCAAGTCACGTTCATGAAGTCGAATTTCGGATCCTTGCTGAAGGTCTCGTAGAACTATCTCCAATGAATTTCCGGCTACTCTCGCCAAAAACGAAGTCCTTCCAGTTGTCTCGTTCATCACGTCTCCGTGTAAGAAATCTCTAACGCTTTCGAGGAGTTCTTTGATCGTGGGCATGTCATATTGATCTAGCTGGTTCGCAGCAGCGATTTCTTCTATGGGCCCGGGCAAAAGCAAATTAACGCAATCAATCTGACACTCGGAAGATCTACGAGCAATCGCTGGTCGTTCAACTGTAGCGTCTGGGCCTGTTCGGTAGTGGTCAGCCATTCCTAGGCATCCGACTGCCCACCAAAATGAGCCGAAGACCTCCCAATATTTCACGTGGCTAGGGTCTACTTTGTAGCCGCTTTGTGATTCGTAGCCATCGAATAGGTCTTGATACTCTCCAAAACCACCTACTGGTAAATGTCGATTACCAAACCGCCATGAATTAGTGCATATCCAACCGAGGTCTCGCATCGGATCCCCTATGTGAGCGGTTTCCCAATCTAATACAGCAGTTAGTCCTGCGGTCTCGTCAACCATTATGTTTCCGTTACGGAAATCATTATGAACTAAACATGCCCTGTCGGCGGCGGGTGCATTAGCTAACAACCATTGAGCGGTGTAGTCAATCATTGGTTGGGGGGTGTTCCAAGCTCGGTACCTATCCCAGGTCTCATTGACATACTGAGCTGGTGAAAGGGTCTTGAGAAGTAGGTTCAGACCGGTGGCTTCGGTGTCTATAGCGTGTATTTTGGCGAGCTCTTGTCCACACTGAAATGCTAGATTGTTTCTGATGGCGCCAAGCTCCGGAGCTCTTGCGATTCGCGCTCCAAGAGTTTCGCCTTCGAGCCATTCCATGATGAATCCAACACCAATTCCGTCATTTGCTGTTAAGACGTAGAATACCTCTGGCTCGGATACGCCTTGAGCTCTAGCCACCTTCATAAGAACGGCCTCAGTATCAAGTCCTACAGCAGATGGTGTTTCTCGATTTACACCTCCAGAGCCTCTTCGCAGACAGAGGTATCGCTCACCCACGTCAGAATCGATAGTTATTCGGTATGTTTCCATGCTGGCGCCACCAGATAGGCGCTCTAGATTAAGGAGATCTTTGCAATCCGGTATTTTAGACTGAAGCACCGATCGCAATGGTTCGAAGAATTCTATAGTGCTCATGCGATTATTTTGTTTCCTTTTGCTGTGAACCGAAAATAGTTGGTGCGCCTTGGCGAGACCAGTCGGGTGCTCCATGCATCGCTCGACCTCCGATTTCAAGCGTCTGGCGTGGGCTTCCACCGATTATGGTTCCACTTTTGGCGCCGGTAACACCATTTGCTCCTATCCCCGAGATCGGATAAGAGCCTTCTGCTGAATATGTTTGCAGCAACAAGGGTCGTGTTCGATCGCCGGTGTTCGGCATCGAGCCGTGTATCAGACAGCAATTGTGTATCGTCGCTGACCCGGCGGGACCTTGTAACCACTTGATCTTATCCATGTCCAGAGTCTCCACGACTTGGTCGTTGAGCGCACCAGCCCAACTACCGTCCGTTGCATAGAGGTCATGTAGAGGACCGTTATGGCTTCCGGGGAGCACTCCCATGGGCCCCATTTCCTGGCTCACATCATCCAAGTAGATACCTATAGTTAAAGGCGTAAAGTCGGTATGTGGCCAGAATTGAATATCTTGATGCCACTTTACCTCTTCGCCTCCGTCGGCCCATTTGAAGTTGAGTTTCGAATGGTGAAAGCGAACTGGACTTCCTAATAATTCGATAGCGAGCTGAGCTGCGGGGCCTGCCAAGGCAAACTCCTCGAAGACTGCGTGATTGTCAACGGGGCTGTTAAGCCTTCGGATTCGTGGTTCATCAGCAGTGTGGTTGGGCTCTACGTCGAAAAGTTTGCCGGATCCTGTGACAGTGCGACTGAGCTCTACGAATTCTTGTGCGGTAGTTTGCAGCAAACTAAGCCACTCTTCCGATAGGAAAGAGTCAAGAGAGAGGTACCCAAGTTCAACATACTTAGATTTATCTGCATCTGTTAAAACTCTGGTTGAGTTAGCGGTTTGCATATCGCAAGGTTAGCGCTTAGCTCGCTTTCATGTCAGGCTGTGCCCGTAAGGTGAGGTCATGAATACTAATTTAATTATTACCGGTGGTCGGCTTGTTGACGGCAACACAGATGAGCACCTCGACATTGGTATTGCCGATGGCCGAATTGTTGAGTTAGCGCAACCCGGAGAATTAGCTCTTCAGGGCGAGGCAGTCGATGCTGATGGCGCATACGTGATGCCGGGTCTAGTGGATATTCAAGTGCACTTTCGGACTCCGGGAGGAGAAGAAAGTGAAGATATACAAAGTGGTGCACAAGGCGCGGCACTTGGAGGCGTGACAGCCTGTGTCATGATGCCCAATACGGTGCCGACAATTGATAATGTTGCGATAGTCGAAGACATAAAGGCGTTATCGCTAGGCGTTCCTTGTGATCTTCATAGTTCGGCTGCGATCACTGTTAATCGTGAAGGGGAGAGGCTGGTAAACTTCAAGGAACTTTATGGGGTGGGTGTACGCGTCTTCACTGATGACGGTTGGGTGGTAGATAGCGAGGCCCTAATGCGTCAGGCGTTCCTCGACATTCGTGGTTTGCCTGATGCAGTGCTTAGTCAACACGCTGAAGAATCACAGATGGTCGAAGGTGGTCTCATGAACGAAGGCGTAGTTTCGCGCCGGTTAGGTCTGAAGGGTCGACCTAGAGAAGCTGAAGCGATAATAGTTAAACGCGATATCGACCTAGCGCGTGAGACAAATGGGCGATACCACGTCTTGCATATGTCTACGCTGATGGCCCTAGAACATGTTATTGCTGCAAAATTAGAAGGACTTCGAGTCACCGCCGAGGTAACGCCACAGCATTTAGTTTTGACTGAAGATGATGTTGAGCGACTTGGGACCTCGGGGAAGATGAATCCTCCGTTGCGTTTACTAGAGGATGTTGAAGCTCTAAGAGCTGGTTTGATCTGTGGTGACGTTGATGCTGTCGCGACAGATCACGCTCCACACCATCCAGAACTGAAAGGGACATCATTGGTTACTGCGGCACCCGGGATGTTGGGTGTTGAAACTATGGCTTCGGTTATTTGGTCTGAGTTTGTTGAGACCGGCTTGATGTCGCCAACCGATTTTGTTAAGAGACTTTCATCTAACCCGGCCAAGATAGCGGGAATCAAAGATCACGGCAATCAGATCAAAGTAGGGTCAATAGCCAATTTAGCTGTGTTTGACCCAACACAAAGCTGGACTGTTCGAGGAGCGGACTTAGTCAGCAAAAGCATAAACACACCTTGGGAGGGCAGGTCCTTTTCCGGTAGAATTCGGCACACTGTCCTTGCTGGAAGGCCCGTCGTTATAGATTCGTCTCTGGTTTCGTAAGCTGTTCAGCTAATTCTGCATAAGCGATTTCACCTACGAGCGCTGTGAGTTCAGCAGCGAGAGAAATGAACACAGGCTGCTCACCTGTAAACGATTCTGGAGCTTCAGCCTTTTCACTGCAACACCAGCCAATCGAATCGCCACCATCACCCCAGTCGGACCTACTCCAAGGGCGTAAAATTGGTTGCACGTCTGAACGATCGACTTTAAGTGGCAGCTGCCAGCACACCGAGGGCTTGTAGTCCATTGGTCTTTCGCCTTCAGAAATGGCTGCCAGATGTAATGCACAACCGGCTCCGCCAACAAAGTCCGGATGATTTAAAAATATGCAGGCATTTCCCTCCAAGCGAGTGGCCGTATTATCCGCAGTTAAAACGCCGTCTCTAGCAGCAAGGTAGTTTTGAAAGTATTCGCTTGGCAGGGACTTTCCGATAGCTGTTATTAACATAGCTTCATCTGTATCAAGCATTTGTGCCCCCACTGAGCAACACCCGAGCCCTGCAGCGGGGTCAGGTTTTGAGTGAATACCCTTACAGCCATTACCCCAGACGCATTGCCAAGATGACTTCAAAAACTCGGTATCTATTAGCCATACTTCTTCATCAACGTTCAACCTGATGGTATTCAGATGTTTCATTCGTACTCCGTATAAAAGAACCGATAGTATTAGAGTTTTTGCAACGTATGTAGGGGACTAGCGTGACCTTTAAATTGGCGAATGTAAATGATAGGGCGAGCTTAGTTGTCGAGGATCTCGTTTTTGACTTAGAAAGAGCCTCAAACGGGACCTTTTCAAGCGATGTGATGGGTGCTATTGCCCGACATCAGGAGTTGCATACTATTGCTAAAAACCTCTTCATCGATTCAGCCGATTGGGCATTGGCTGAAGTTAAGTTAGGAGCCCCTGTTCCACACCCTCGGAATTCTTTCGGAGTTGGCCTTAATTATCGAGACCATGCGGCAGAGTCGTCTATGGAACTACCGCCGGTTCCAGTCGTGTTTTCAAAATACCCATCGTGCATTAACGGACCATTCAACGCAATAGACCTTCGGACTGATACTGCCGACTACGAAGCCGAGTTGGTGGTAGTAATCGGTTCGACCACCAGAGATGTCAGCCCGAGTCGAGCATGGGAACACGTGGCCGGTATTACCTGTGGTCAAGACATTTCGGACCGTGGGTTACAAATGGCTGCGAAACCGCCGCATTTTGGCCTTGGTAAATCGCGTGACAGCTACGGTCCGACGGGACCGCTGTTAGTATCTACCGACGTCGTAGCTAATCCCAATGACCTAAAGATTACGTGTTCAATAAACGGTGAGGTAAGACAAGCTGACCGAACAAGCAACATGGTGTTTGATGTCCCGTATTTAATCAGCTACCTCTCAAACGTTTTGACGCTTGAAGCCGGCGACATAATATTTACTGGCACGCCTGCGGGCGTCGGTGCAGCTAACGGCCGCTTTCTGAAACCGGGTGATGAAGTAGTGACCGAGATTGAGGGCATTGGCTTGATGAGAAATAATTGCATTTAGGGCCTTTGTGTACGTGCTTTACGGTGATTTCCAATACTTAGGTACTGGACTCGTGAGTTCGAAGAAGTGGTTGGTTAGCCGTGTCGAAAAATAGTAATAATGTGAGCGTTGTCTCAGTTGTGCTTGTAGCTGGTTGCATCGTCACCGGGATCTCATTGGGCGTTCGCGCCACCATGGGAGTCTATCTTGATCCGATCACAAGTGATCTCGGAGTCGGCTCAGGGTCATTTGGGCTTGCGATAGCTATTCAGAATATTGTGTGGGGCTTCGGTCAGCCAATCGCTGGTGGACTAGCGGACCGTTTCGGAACTGCGAGGGTCCTGGTCGCAGGTGCCATTTTGTATGCCTTCGGGTTGCTAGTAGCTAAGGAGGCGGAATCAGTCGCTGCTTTGAATCTTGGTTTAGGACTTCTAATGGGACTAGGGCTGGCAGGTTTAAGCTTTAGCGTCATACTTGCGGCTATCGGACGCAGTGTCTCGGACAACAAGCGTGCCCTTGCAATGGCAACCGTTACGGCCTGTGGATCTCTTGGGCAATTTGTGATGGTCCCTCTGAGCCAGCTATTAATCGATAGCATTGGATGGAGGCAGAGCCTCGTTACCGGAATCGTCCTTGTGTGCGTTGCAGGCGTTACTGCCAGGCCATTACGAAGTTCAGGATCGGCAATCGACAATGATGATAATGAGCCCTTTACAATTGTTTTAAAAAATGCTTTCGGCCACAGGAGTTACCTGTTGCTACTTGCAGGATTCTTCGTGTGCGGCTTTCACGTGACGTTTATTGGCGTTCACTTGCCAAAATATCTCGAAGACGTTGGTCAAACTACCCAGATTGCGGCGCTTGCATTAGCAACAATTGGGCTTTTTAACATAGGCGGTACTATTGCTATTGGAGCGCTAAGTGGCACTTACGGGAACACAGGACTCCTTAGTACTTTGTACCTTGTTCGAGGCATAATTTTTGGACTTATAGCCATTTTGCCTATGAGCCCAGTTCTCGCACTTGCTTCGGCCGCAGTAATAGGGATCGTTTGGTTGTCTACGGTTCCCTTAACGTCGGCGATAGTTCTCAAACAGTTTGGCCCAACTAATGCAGGAACGCTTTTTGGCTTTGTGTTTTTGTCTCATCAACTAGGTGCATTCATTGGGACGTATGGCGCTGGACTTGTGAGGGATGCTGCCGGCTCGTATCAACTATTTTGGTGGGTTTCGTCCGCCCTAGGATTTGGCGCAGCATTAATTCATCTATACATAGACGAATCACCGTTTCAGAAAGTTGGGGATAGTGGAGAGACCGCTGATGCGGCTCCTAGCTGAATGGTCTCAAATGCTAATCGTCTAGGATAAAAGGGCGCTACTTTACTAACTTTTATAGAGCAGTAGGAGGCAGCCGAGGGTCTTTAATTAAGAGGTATGCAGCCCAATCAGAAACAGATTTCAGATGTAGACCTGTTCACCACGCTCCTCGCTCACGCAAGCCCTCGAGCTCTTCCCAGCCGAAACCTGCCTCTACAAGCACGATTTCTGTGTCTTGACCAAGCTCTGAAACCTGGGTTCCGTAACGAGTAGGCGTATCGGACAACTGTATAGGACAGCCCACAACGTTCACATTGCCCCAGTCAGGGTGATCTATTTCTGCTATGTACCCATTTGAGTAAGACTGCGGATCTGCGGTCACCTGATCATGTGACCGCACCGGAGCAAACCGCTGACCTTCGTTTCCTAATCGTTCTGACCACTCATCTGTAGTCCGTTGGGCAAAGATTGTAGTGAAGTCAGCGCGCATTAGTGCAGAGATTTCTTTTGTCACCCAATAAGTGGCATACGTAGGATGGTCAACCCAGTCGGGACGTTCAATAGCTCTACACATGCCTTCCCAGAGGTGTTCAGGGCAGCCCGCAATGGCAAGTGCCCCGTCGCTAGTAGGCCAGACGCCATACAACGCATGTACCAAAGGGTGCCCACCATTGGATCGTCCAGCTAGCTCGCCTGTCAGAAAATAATGCGTGTATTCAGGTGCTTGCATCCAAATTTGTCCACCCAAAAGACTCACGTCCACGCGTTGCCCTCTGCCGGTTCGCTCTCGAGCGAACAATGCGGCGAGAATCCCAGTTTGTAAATTTTGTGAGCCGCAGTGATCTGCTAATAGCGACGCAACGGTGTTAACAGGTTCTCCGTCATTTCCAATACCCGAAATAACTCCGCCATAAGCTTCACCGGCAATATCAGCACCTTCGCGTAAAGCATCTGGCCCAGTTGGCCCCAAGAAACTTCCAGCAGCCCAGATTATTCGCGGATTTACCTTCGCTAAGTCATCGTAACCCAAGCCCCAACCTTCGAGAGTTCCAGGTTGAAAGTTGGAGACCACTACGTCCGAGGTTTCAACGAGCCTCAGAAAAGCTTCCTTACCTCCATCGGTCCGCAGGTCTAGAGCGACGGATCGTTTACCTCGGTTGCAGGCCACAAAGAATACGGAAACGCCGAGTTCATCGATAACACCAACGTGTCTACCCATGTCACCGACTTCTGGTAATTCAATCTTCAATACTTCCGCTCCAAGGTCATGCAGCATCGCCGCAGCCTGTGGTCCTTGTACCAATGTCGAAAGGTCAAGGACACGTATACCATCAAGTGCACCAGACATTAAACACTCCCAATCACGTTGAATTGATGAAACATCACAACTAACTCTTCCGGTACTGTACCTAACGATTAAACCTTTATTAAGGGATCAATGGAAATACCAAAACCGCTAGCAGCAATTATCGTGAATCCGGCCTCGGGGCGAGGTCAGAGTGAAGCAGTGGGCGTTGCGATTGACGAGTATGCCTCATCGCTCGGCTATACCACTGCCGTACGCGTGCCGAACTCTAAGGAGGAGGCGCTTTTGGCAACAACACGATTGGCAAAGGAAAGCGACCGAGTCGTGGTTGTTGGGGGCGATGGGATGGCACATCTCGGCTTCAACGCGTGCGCACAACAAGAAGCAGTGCTAGGTATCGTGCCAACAGGAACTGGCAACGACTTCGCTAGAGCACTAGGAATTCCAGCTGACCCTAGGGCAGCTATCAAGGTGGCTTTTGGTCCAGTGCGAAGCATTGGTGGTGTTAAAGCTAGCGACGCGTTCGGCAATTCAGTGTGGGTCGCTACGGTCGCAACAGCCGGGTTCTCAGTCGCAGTGAACAACAGAGCATCAAAGATGATTCGTCCCAAAGGCTCCAGTAAGTACACCTTGGCATCACTTCAAGAAAGCGTGAAGCTTGGGACTTGGAAGGCCGATTACACAGTTGATGGTAAGCGACAGAGAAAAGACGTCCTTATGATCGCTGTGGCGAACACATCGACTTTTGGTGGCGGAATGAAAATTGCACCTGACGCCGACCCTTTCAGCGACAAATTATCACTGGTAGTTATTGAAAAAACTAACCGACGTACATTTTTAAGGCTATTGCCAAGGGTCTTTTCCGGTGCTCACATCCATCATCCGGCTGTGACTACCGTGCACGCCACATCGTTAGAACTTAAACTCTATAGATCAGAAGTCTTGCAAGAAGTTCAAGCTGATGGCGAAAAACTCGAAACTATTATGACGAAGTTTGAGCTAGTTCCTAATGTTGTAAAATTAGCTTGTAATAATTAACTCATTTAGCTTTGCGCATGAAAGAATAGTTGTTGATGGAATCGATCAGTGAGTTAAATTCTGCAGAAGTCACCGATTCTGATGATGTGCGTACATTTAGTTTTTCGATGATCATCTCAGCAGTACGGTGTTCCTTAACATACGTTATTTTTCCTTTCGTAGCTCCAACCCTCGGATTTAGCAGCGGTGTTGGTCCATGGATCGGGGTGCCTTTGTCAGTTATCGGAATCGCTGCGAATGGCCTTAGCATTTCTAGGTTTTGGAAAAATAATCATCGATGGAAATGGCAAATATCAACGTTGAACGTTGGAGTAATAATCCTGTTAAGCGTTCTATTGGTTAATGACATAACTTAAATCAATTACAGGACATTTGAATTAGATTATTTAGTTTCTGATGTCTTCGATTTCTATCTTGGCTATTGAGGCATGCAACCAGGAGCACGTCGCTTCGATTTGGTTAAAAGTGAATATGTGCAAGCCCGCAATGTTTAGGGTCTGGAGCTCTGATGCTAGAGGGTCCAAAAGTTCGCTTGGGTCGTATCCACCGGGAGCGATCATCCGACGTAAGGATGCCTTGTTTTTTTTGAGGAACCTGACAGAATTTCCGATTCCAAGTCTCGTACCCATAGCAAATAGTTTACTTCGGTCTACCGGACCCGGAATGCCGAGATGAACTGGTAACTGAAACCCGTAAGACCGTTCAGTTCTCAACCATGACTTAACTTTTTTAGGGTTAAAGCACATTTGTGTGGATGCATGACCGGCAATCGAAAAGCATCGTAAAAGATCCTCTTTCTGTTTTAAAGCAAGGGTCAATGCCGCATCGTCTATCTCACTGTGCCCGTCTGGATAACAGCCAAACCCGATACGAGAAATCTGGTGTCGATTGTTTAGCAAGCAGCTAAGCAATTGAATACTGTCGGTAAAATCTCCAGATGAATCGGGGGAGTCACCACCGATAAGAAATATCTCACGTCGCTTTAACCCGTCGAGACGTGAAATTATCTCCTCAAAGTGAGCTTCAGATTTCACCAGGCGCGCAGCGATATGCGGAACCGGGTCATGCCCCTCGTCTAACAACAATTCAGTTAGATCAAGCGTTGCATCTATGCCCTTTGCCGGAGACGCTGTGACTGAGATGGCTGAGCCTGCCGGCAAAAACTTAACTTGTGGGTAAAGATTATTGAGTGGGATGACTTCTAGGCGTGCATTATTGAGCACAGATAGCAACAAGGCTTTCTCTGTGGCACTTTTCGCTCGCTGTGGTTTCTTTTTTACGATCCTCATCAACTCAACCCAATTGTATTCCCATCAGAGTCAATATCTATGTGTTTGGCAGCCGGGTCCCTTCCTAAACCGGGCATCGTTCGTACATCACCGCAGATTGGATAAATGAAACCAGCACCTGCAGCAGCACGAACTTCACGAACAGGAAGCACCCAATCAGAAGGCGCACCCTTCAACAGGGGATTTGAAGATATCGACAAGTGCGTCTTAGCAATGCAAACTGGCAACGTACCTAAACCGATACTTTCGTAACGCTCGATTTCTTTGGTGGCGCGCGATGAAATCTCTATGGAAGAGGCCCCATAGATTTCTGTAGCCACAGTCCGTATTTTCTCAGTGATTGACAATGTTTCGGGGTACAGCAATCTAAATGTGCTCGCTTCATTTGCTGCATCAGATAGGGCTTCAGCTAACTCAATTGCGCCTGTTCCTCCATTCGCGAAATGTGTGCACTGAGACGAACGAACACCGTAGTCATTGGCGATTTCAGCAATCGCTTCGAGATCTGGCTTATGATCCTCAGGGAACGCATTAATCGCTACAACAGGTGTCACGCCATGGCTAAGTATATTTTCTATTTGCTTTCTGAGGTTTGAGCCACCTTCGAATACTTCCCTAGGGTTTTCTTCGAGGAGCAATGAAGGTAACGGCCGGCCCGCGACCACCCGATGTTTCCCGGAGTGGACTTTAAGTCCTCGCACTGTTGCAACCAGCACAGCCGCGTCAGGTTTCAAACCAGAGTAACGACATTTAATATTGAAGAACCTCTCAGCCCCCATGTCCGCACCAAAACCAGCCTCGGTGAGTAAGTAATCACCACTGTGTATGCCAATCTGGTCGGCTACGATAGAAGAGTTGCCTGTTGCTATATTGCCGAATGGGCCAGTATGCACAAGCGCAGGCGTACCTTCGAGGGTCTGCATCAAATTTGGCTTCAGAGCCTCCCTCAATAAAACTGTCATAGAGCCTGCCGCTCCTAAATCGTCAGCCGTTACTGGGTCACCTGATTTCGTGTAACCCACAATGATACGACCCAGTCGAATCCGAAGATCTTGTAAGCCCGTGGTCAATGCTAAGGCAGCCATAACCTCGGACGCTGCAGTTATATCAAATCCAGTTTCACGGGGCACTCCGTCGAGCCTTCCCCCTAACCCAACAGTAATGTTGCGTAATGCTCGTTCATTAACGTCGATAACACGACGCCATGTAATATTATGAATGTCAAGATTGAGTTGATTGCCGTGAAACATGTGAGCATCGATCAGAGCTGCGCACATATTGTGGGCAGCCGTTACCGCGTGCATATCGCCCGTCAGATGTAAATTGAATAGTTCCATCGGTACGACTTGACTGTAGCCACCCCCAGCAGCGCCACCCTTAATCCCAAAAGTAGGGCCCATAGAAGGTTGCCGGATAGAAATTGTTGCGCGTTTCCCAAGGTGGGAAAAAGCTTGGCCCAAACCTACGGTTGTCGTAGTTTTGCCTTCACCTAATGGAGTTGGCGTGATTGCTGAAACAACGATGTACTTGCTGAGTGGCAAGTCGTCCATCAGATCACGTGCGCTCAAGTCAATTTTTGCTGCGCCACGACCGTACATTTCGATGCACTCGCTGGGGATACCTGCATCATCAGCTACAGAAAGTAATGGCCTTAGCTTAGCTCCGTTAGCTATCTCGAGATCGCTGGGAATACTCACAACTAACACCACCTTAATTTGATCAAAGAGTACTTGAGAACTCCTATGGTTGCAGACCACTGGTTTACAGGAGTTTTCTGTTAGTAGCGCCGTCAATAAAATAGCCTGCAAGTTGTGTTTTGCCTGCAAAACGTTAGGAGCAAATAAATAACCCCTGCTAACGTAAAGCTCACTAAATCTAACGAGGGCATGTTGCCCTCGCTGATGGGCTACACGATAGCTCATCGAGATTTGTATGTAGGCACTGACCCTGAGGAGAAGACGTGAGTAACTTCCCGACCACTGCTAGGTGCGTAGTAATCGGAGCTGGCATTGTTGGTAATTGCCTAGTTGGCCATTTGAGTGACATGGGCTGGGATGACATTGTATTAATCGACAAGGGTCCACTTCCAAACCCGGGCGGATCCACTGGCCACGCTTCCAATTTTATTTTTCCTGTAGATCACTCAAAAGAGATTGTTGATCTCACATTAGAAAGTCAGCGTCAATATGGCGCGTTGGGGATGCAAAACACTTGTGGCGGTGTTGAGGTCGCACGCTCAGAAGAACGTATGGAAGAATTTAGGCGGCGCATGACGTCGGCCAAGTGCTGGGGGATTGAATCGTCGCTAATGACACCGGCCGAAGTTAAGGACCTTGTCCCATTTATAAACGAAGAGGTTATTCTCGGTGGATTTTACACCCCTTCGGTGTCAGCAGTAGATTCTTTAGAAACTGGTACTCAAATGCGGAAGAGGGCACAAGAGGCCGGCCATCTGAAAGTTTTGGCAAACACTGAAGTACTCGACATTGAAACGACTGAGACTTCACACGGTAAGGCTATAAGCGGAGTAGTTACGGAAAATGGAACAATTAGCTGCGAAACGGTTGTTATCGCGTCAGGTGTGTGGAGCCCAAAGTTAGCAGCGATGGCGGGCGCAACAATTCCATTGACCCCGGCTGTCCATCAGATGGCCGACGTTGGACCATTTGACGTGCTGGTGGAAACGAATCAGGAGCTGGCCTACCCGATTGTTAGAGACATGGATACTTTCTGTTACGAGCGACAATCGTCCGGGTCTATGGAGGTCGGTTCATACGGACATCGGCCAATTCTACATCGGGTGGATGATATTCCTTCGAACGACGAAGCCGCGCTTAGTCCCACCGAGATGCCTTTCACGCCTGACGATTTCGACCAACAGATGGAAGAAGCGATCGAGCTGATGGATTTTCTAGGCGATGGCGAAATCAAATACGCCATAAATGGGCTTCTTTCCCTTACTCCCGACGGCATGCCATGCCTTGGCGAAACAACAGAAGTAAGAAATCTTTGGTCCGCTGCAGCTGTCTGGGTAAAAGAAGGTCCAGGAATGGCTCAAGTCGTAGCCGAATGGATGACCTATGGATACCCNCGAGTAATTGACGTACACGGTGCGGATATCGCTCGCTTCTATGACGGTGAACGTTCCGAAGACCACATTTGGACTCGTGCTGATGAAAGTTTCATTAAGACATATGGCATTGTCCATCCAAGTGAGCAATGGGGAGGGCAACGAAATATTGATGTTGGACCCTACTTTTCGAGACAAGAAGATCTTGATGCAATGTTCTTTCAAGCTAGAACTTGGGAACGACCACAATGGTATGGCGCAAACGCCGACCTAGTAGACCGTTACGACCTTGAAGAAAGAGAAGTTGAATGGGATAACCGCTGGTGGAGCCCTATCACAGTGGGAGAACATCTAAACCTTCGTGAAAATTGTGGATTGGTAGATCTCAGCGCTTTTCAAATTTACACACTTGAGGGAGAGGGTGCAGTTGAATACGCCGACTATCTCGCAGTAAACAAAGTTGATGTCCCAGTGGGTCGATCAATTTATACTCCATGGCTAAATCAAGATGGAGGGTTCCATTCTGACTTAACAATGATGCGTTTAGCCGAAGACAAGGTAGCCATAGTCACCGGCGTATTTGACGGAGGGCGCGACTCCTTCTGGGTCAACCGACACATGCCAACAGACGGATCAGTTAAATTCACGAATCTAACTCACAAAATAACCACTCTCGGCCTGTGGGGCCCCAACGCCCCAGCCACTTTGGCGCAATTAACTGACCATGATCTCACTCAAGAAGGATCCTCATATGGATCAATCGTTGAAGTAGATATTGCTGGATTACCTTGCCGCATATTCCGCATTTCCTATGTAGGAGACACCGGATGGGAAATTTACACCGACTGGGATAATGGTCCTGCCCTCTGGGATGCCCTAATGAAAGCTGGTGCGGATCTCGGCATCCGAGCAACAGGTGGTGGAGTTTATGGATCCTCTGGACGAATCGAAAAAGGCTATCGACTCATGGGCGCTGAATTAGAGAGCGAATACAACCCACTTGAAGCAGGTTTAGCTCGACCAAAGGTCAAAGCAGCTAATTTCATAGGAAAAGAGGCGTACCTAGCAGCCCGCGAAAAAGGTGAACCAGAGGTAGCGATGTGCACACTCACTGTTGAGGATCTTGCTGACAGTCAAGGACGGTCCCGATACCCACAAGGCGGAAACGAACCTATCTTGACTGCTGCCGGAGAACGAATCGTTGATTCACATGGGCGAGCAAGTCGAGTTACTTCAGCCGGGTATGGGCCATCAGTTGGTAAGCATCTATTAATGGCTTATTTACCAACTGAACTAGCGGTTCCAGGAACTGACCTTCAAGTCATGTACATGAATGAGATGTATCCAGTAAAAGTTGGATCTACAGGTTCTGTATTTGATCCAGAAGATTCACGTCTGAAATCATAAGGACAGTTCATGCGTCTTTTAGTCTGTGTAAAACGAGTACCAGCACCTGGAGCTCGAATAAACATAACCGCCGATGAGCAAGACGTTGATGCAGCTCATCTCGGTTTTACAACAAGTCCCCATGAAGAATGCGCCCTCGAAGAAGCCGTTCAAATTGTTGAGAACCACGGGGGAGAAGTAACTGTTCTAACCCTCGGGCCTGCTGAAGCAGAAGAACAGTTGCGTTATGCAGCGAGTGTAGGGGCCCATCACTTTGTACTGCTCCCTGTCACAGAAGTTGATTGGGATCCACAAAGAACTGCTAGCGCGTTAACAAAAGCGATTCAAGATCTAGAACAAGGCAACGAACCATTTGATCTTGTTTTGTTTGGAAATGAATCGGCAGACTCTGGCGGTTTCCAAGTCGGAGTTCGTGTAGCTCAGGCTTTAAGCCGTCCAATAGTCAATGGAATAAAAGGTATAGAAATAGGTGAGGGCACAGTTGCTGCTCGACGCGAAATAGACGGCGGATTTGAAGTCTATGAAATGCCGACACCAGCGATCCTCGGGATAAAAGAAGGAATAAACCTACCTCGTTACCCAACCATGAAAGGACGACTAGCTTCAAAGAAAGCAGAAGTTGAAGTTAACGAACCGACTTCAGAGCAAGGTGGTCAAACCCGTATAAAGCTTCATCGCCCAGAAGAAAAAGTTTCAGAAACTGTTATTTTAGGTAATGGTCCAGAAGCGGCACCAGCAGTCGTTGA
>PCCJ01000006.1 GCA_002731665.1 Actinomycetota bacterium
GGAAGTTATAAGAGGAATAAGTCTCGGTGCATCTCGAAGCCTTCGGTAAGCAACTCGTTCCATAATTATCGCCGTGGCTGTTGACACGACTATTGAAGTGGCGATGACAAAGACCAAACTAAATAGGAAAGCGTCTTGCCAAAGCCCGGATTCAGACAACTTGTTGCTAATGATCATTCCAGACATCGCGCCAGCCATAAAAACTTCACCATGAGCAAAGTTAATGAACCCCAGAACTCCGTACACCATTGAATAGCCAAGCGCTATTAAACCGTACATAGCACCCTGGGCAATACCAGTCACCAGCAACCCTTTCAATTGGTCAGCCGTTAATCCCGTGGCATCAGGATTGACCCAGCTGGCAAAAGGATTCTGTGGGTTTATTTGTTGCGCTATAAAAGCAATGACACCGACAGAAACGATCCCGATAAACGTTATCCGGATCAGCGCGAGGAAACGGTCTACCCAGAGTACTCGCGATGTCGGTTTGTAAACGTTGTTAGTGGCCACAGGCCTACTTTCCGCTTTTATACACAAGACTGTAATGCAAAGCCGGTTCTGACCCTCTTACGAACTGGTCAGAACCGGCTTAAATTGCTTAATGATGACTACTACAGGTCGAACGAGTTCGACTACTGCATATATCTAGGGTGCGTATTCAAACACCACGTTATTGTTTGATGCATCATAATCGTTTGACATATTTCCGATCACTGTGATTCGCTGTGCTCCGCAATCGCCGAATTCGTCACATGTGAGCGAGCCAATAATGCCTGAATACCCTGAAAGGCCATTCAAGTACTCACGGACACCTGCTCGATCGATAGTCAGTTCACCATCATTCACAAACGAAGCAGCTTTGATTGCCTCGAGAAGTATGGTGGCAGCGTCATATGAATGAGCCCAGAAAGAAGCCTCTGGCGAAGAGCCGTTATTAGCTTCATAGGTTTGAAGGAAAGACTCTGCTGTGACTCCGGTGCTTTGGTTCGTGTTCTCTCCGTATCGAAGATCCGGGCCAGAAATAAACATGCCATCCGCTTGATCAAGACCCATGAAGCTGGACACCTGAAGACCATCCGCAGCAAGCAATGTCACGTTTTCAAGACCTGCTACCGTGGGAGCCTGCGCAGCGATAAAGTCGCCCGCAGGTTGGAAGATTGGGAAGAATAGTGCCTCAGGAGACCCAGCTGCTACTTCCGTAAGGACAGGAACCATGTCGGTGTCTTCTTTGTTGATACCAGTGAAGCCGGTCATTGTTCCACCGAGTGCTTCAAAAGCGTCTGAAAAAGCTTGAGCTAGACCTTGGGTGTAAGGATCACCATCATGAATAGCAGCTGCGGTAGTCATACCGAGCTCATCATGAACAAATTTAGCCATGGCCGCACCTTGGAATAAATCATTATGAGCTGTTCGGTAATAACCTGCGTGCCAGTCTTTGCCAGCATTACCTACTAAATCAGAGGTCAACGAAGGCGAAGTATTTGACGGTGAAATCATTACCATGCCAGCAGCACTGATTAATGGTGATGCAGCGGTAGCAGCACCCGAACAAGAAGTTCCGATAACTCCAACGACTGACTCGTCAGCCACAATAGTTTGTGCTGCTGCCTGTCCACCATCAGCGGAGCACAGATCATCAAGACCGGTACCCATGCTTACGCTGAATCCGTTAATATCACCGAAATCAGCAATGGCTTGTTCTACGCCCCTCTGGTTAGGCAATCCCAAGAAAGCCACGTCGCCTGTGATGGCGTTAAGCGAACGAATTTGAATGTCATCACCAGACTCAACTGTAACGGTCCCTAAGGAACCATCTCCGAGACCGCTTCCGGTTACGCTCTCTGAGTCGGAATCGCTACCGCATGCAGCGGCAACCATCGTAAATGCCAGCAGCAAGCCTAGCATTCTAAAAAACTTGGACTTCATGGATTCACCCCTCCAGGCGTGCTAATGAGGGACGTGACATCCCAAATTATGATATCTATAACCGTATCGTTATAGCATCACATGAGTCTAGGCCATAGAACACTGACGTCATAACCACTTGCGATGTTTCGCCCAAAGATTTGGGTGAGCAATCAAGGGGCCTAGATGAGCTTTCAGCTGAACGAGATCATAGATAACCTCTAAATAATGCCTTCTCAATTCCTGCAACCCACTAAGTCGCTTTGAACCTCAACCCTTCTAAAAGCAGTACTTCTCCAGAACTTTTATTTGTCCTCGGAGGCATCTCTCAGTACAGCGGCGCTGCTACCGCCGTTAGTTTATTTGAGAACATAAGACCTGGTGGGGTCGCTCTACTAAGGGTTCTGGCTGCAGCTGTTGCAATAATTTCTTTTCGAAGGTCCTGGAAACGGAAATGGAATAAAAAAGATTTAGTTTGGGCTAGCGCTTTCGGCATCGTCTTGGCCGTCATGAATCTGTCAATTTACCTAGCGATTGAAACTCTCCCTCTAGGAAATGCAGTCGCAATAGAATTTCTCGGTCCAATCGCCGTGGCAGCAGTCGGGGCTAGAACAATTAAGTCTGCCTCCTCTTTAGGTCTTGCTTCCGTAGGTGTAATAATCCTGGCAGGGGTTCAGCCCTCCGGTACGGCTCTCGGGATACTATTCGCCTTAATAGCCGGACTGATGTGGGCGGCATACATAGTTCTGGGTCACCAAGTGGCAAGACACGGCGCAGCTATCGATGGTCTTGGCGTAGGCATGCTCATAGGAGCGTTCGTCATAGCTCCATTCGGAATCACCGAAATGGGCGCCGCCTTTAGCTCTCCAAGTATTTTGGGCTTGGCGCTACTCACTGGGGTCCTTTCGAACGTCATTCCTTACAGCATTGACCAAAACGTTCTAAGTCGTATTAGCCGTTCTCGCTTTGCATTCCTCCAAGCCCTGCTACCAGTTACTGCCTCAGTAATAGCTTTTCTTTTTTTAAATCAGGAAACTAGTTGGGCCGAAGTGGGAGGAATTAGCTTAGTTATAGTTGCAATCCTTATTAGAGGTAGTGACCACTCGCAGTTGAAATAGATTTTGGTACTAACCCACAAAAATATTAATTAGGAAGGCTTTATGTCCGAACTCCAATACGAACCTATGGAGCACATGGAAAAACTCCAATGGATGTTAGACACGAACGGCTGGGGTATCGAGCCCGTAAAGCCAATCACTGGGGATTCTCCGCGCGCTGGGTACTCATACACATTCGGTTTAAAGTCGTTAATTGGCTACCCCGATTTAGCTATATTTGGGCTAGCTCCCGCCGCTGCTCGTGGTTTGCTTGACTTAATTATTACTCACTTACGCTCCGGCGGAGAGCTCCCGGTTGGACAACCCTTCAATGGGTTATTAGATAACGATCTTGTTTCTGTTCTCGTTGATGTTGCACTTCCCAGACATGCTGCGTTATTTCCTACTCTTCCTTTGATCTACAAAAACGATGAATGGCAGGTCCGTCAGTTCATATGGCCCGATCGTTCTGGTGCACTGCCGTGGGATGACACGTGGCCAGAAGAGTTAAGGTTTGCGCAGCCAATACTTAACTCGTTTTGATTAGAAAAGTGGACTTCGCCAAGTTTTCGCTGCAATCCAACCTAAAAGACCAAACAACAGAACTGACCCAACAAGCAACGCCCAAGTAGTCAACCTAGAACCATTTCGATAACGAATCCCTACGCAATAACCAGATATGAATCCCGCTAGAAGTCCGCCAAGGTGGCCACCAACTGAGACGTTAGGGCCAAGGAAAGACAAAATAATATTTACGATTATCAGTGTTCCTAAACCTTCTTGCCATGGGTCTTTCCCATCTTTCTGTTCGATAACGAACACCGAGGCCATTAAACCGTAAACGATGCCAGAGGCACCAACCGTCGGATTCATCGGCGTTAGTAACAACGCGCCAGCTGACCCACCAAGCGCTGAAACAAAACATATTAAGGCAAAGTAAGACGTCCCAACGTTCCTTTCTAAACGGCGCCCTAGGAGGAAGAGCATCAACACATTGAGAAGAATGTGTCGCAAGTCTGCGTGAAGAAAGGCCCCCGTTAAAAGCCGCCACCACTCATTGAGCTCTGCTATCGGGACTCCCCAAACTGACATGTCAACAAGAACATCTCGACGCAACGAATACTGGCCTATTTTTTTAAGATCGTGGGTCAAGAAAAAAGCGAAAAAATTCAGTGCAACTAGTGTCAGGATTCCAATCGGCTGTATAAATAGTGGTCGCTTAAAGCTCACGGATACAAAGTCGCTTTTCGAGTAGTAGTGTCATCACATGAAATTCGGAATAATGTTTGCTAACACTGGGCCATTTGTCGAACCAGAAGCTGCTATTAATTTAGCGCAAGCGGCCGAAGCCGCCGGATGCGAGTCAATCTGGACAGTTGAACATGTTGTTGTCCCTAAAGGATACAAATCAGCCTACCCCTACGCCAAGGACGGACGAATGCCAGGGGACAAAGAGGACATAGACATTCCTGACCCACTTATCTGGTTGGCTTACATTGCGTCCGCTACATCAACAATAAAGTTAGGGACTGGAGTAATGATCGTCCCGCAACGCAACCCCCTGGTCACAGCAAAAGCTGTTGCTACTCTAGACCGCCTATCTAAAGGCAGGATGATTTTGGGAGTCGGGTCTGGTTGGTTGGAGGAAGAGTTTGACGCTCTAGGTGTATCTTTCGACGATAGAGGCAACAGGACAGATGAGTACTTGCAGACTTACAGAGCTGCCTGGGAAAATGATGTGGCAGGATTTAATGGTGAATTCATTTCATTTAACGACGTCTATGTCCGCCCTCAGCCTTCAAGTCATCACATTCCCATTATTGTTGGCGGGCATAGCAAAAGAGCAGCACGCAGGGCTGGAGAAATCGGCGATGGGTTCTTTCCCGGTCGAGGAAAGCCATCCGAGCTTGCCGTATTATTCAATTACGCTAAAGAATGTGCTGAGCGAGCCGGTCGAAACCCAGATGCCTTAGAGTTCACTGCTGGTGGGCCAACTACAGCGGAATACGTGGAACAATTAGCTTCGATAGGCGTTTCTCGGATGATTGTCCCACCATTACAGCCCGAGCAGTTTGATAGCTTCGCCAGCAATGTCATCACTCAATTCGGAAGTTCATAAAAATGATTAACAACTTATTTAACTTCATCGATTCATCACCCTCTCCGTTTCATGCCAGCGAAAACGCCGCAACGTCACTTAGCAACGCCGGATTTAATGAAGTTCCAAGTTCTGCTTCTTGGAATTCGAATCGGAAATCGTTTCTTAAAACTGGCGGCTCCATAGTTGCTATTTCAGCCGCCGACAAAATTGATCCAAAGCGTCTGGTATTTAATATTGTCGGCGCCCACACCGACAGCCCAAATTTGAGAATAAAGCCGATTCCCGACCGCAATAGCGTTGGCTATCAACAATTAGGAGTTGAAATATATGGAGGTGCTCTTCTTAATTCGTGGCTTGATCGAGATCTTGGTCTCTCTGGCCAAGTCTGCACGAAAGAAGGACACGTTATCAAAAAGCACCTGTTCCGATCCGATCAGCCTCTACTTCGTGTTCCACAGCTAGCAATTCATTTAGATAGGAACGTTAATGAAGGGCTTACCTTAGATCGCCAAAACCACTTGACTCCGATCTGGGGACTTGGAGAGTCAGACAACTACGGATTTCGCAATTTTTTAGCAAACTTAATTGAGGTCGAGGAAACAGCCATTTTATCTTGGGATGCAATGGCTCACGATTTAACGCCTTCAACTCTTCTTGGTAAGAATCAGGAGTTTTATTCAGCTTCTCGCATCGACAACCTAGCGTCATGTCATGCTGCTATCGAAGCCCTTTGTTCACTCGACTCGCTACCCGACAACACCGTTGCTGTTGCTGCGCTTTTCGACCATGAAGAAGTCGGAAGTAACTCTAATACTGGAGCTGCTGGGCCATTATTAGATAACTGCCTCGAACGAATAGTACTTTCGCTCGGCGGGTCTCGGGACGACTTTTTTGCTGCCCTTGCCCGATCTTGGTGTCTCTCCGCCGACGGAGCTCACGCCGTGCATCCTAACTACGTAGAACGTCATGACTCATCGCACAAAATAGAATTAAATGCTGGGCCGGTGATCAAGATTAACGCCAACGTTCGCTACGCAACGCAAGCAGAAGGCACCGCACACTTTCAAATGGTCTGCGACGCGGTAAATGTACCTACGCAACTTTACTCTCACCGCAGTGACCTTGCCTGCGGTTCCACAATAGGACCTATCACTGCAACTCGATTGGGAATTCGTGTGGTTGATATCGGGAGCGCTCAACTATCTATGCACTCAGCGAGAGAAATGGGTGGTTCCAAAGACCCGGGGCTTCTTACTAGTTCGCTGACATCTTTTTATCAATATTGAGAAGACTTCTACGATGAAATTTAAGTCGACACTCTGTGACGGCAACCTCTAACATTTTCAACAGCCCAACACCGACTCATTTAAACACCATGATGCAGTTCGTTAAACAAATGACCGCTATCGTTAAAACGACGCATCGCCCACGTTTCTTTATCCTTCACAATCTGGCTTATCGAACAGTTGTCAGATCCACCAAATGCAAAAGCCCGACTATTCGTGATATGAGCCAATACTGATCCTATGACTCCCCCATGAACTACACAGAGCACTAGCTGATCCGGGTGGATATCAGCTATTCGATCGAGAGCTCGCATGCATCGATCTGCGAAATTTTTATTTGTTTCGGCACCTGGAATCGCATCCCACCGCTCTTCACGGTGCATCTGCTCGTATATGGGATGATTTTCTGCAGCTCTTTGACGCAACAATCCACCTTCCCAATCCCCCAAATGTACCTCTCTTAAATCCGGTTCAATTTCTACACCCATATCTAAAGCTTCGGCTAGGGGGGCAACCGTTTGCTGGGTTCTTTGCATTGAGGTTGCGTAAAGCGCGTTGAATGGTTCTGATGCTAGTCGCTCCGCAGACAGAGCAGCCTGGGCGACCCCTAGCTCTGAAAGCGGAGGGTCACCCTGACCATCAACCAGCGGGAAAGCATTGCCAGGAACATAAGGCATTGAAGCCCCATGCCTAAGTAGCACGATCTCAGTCGATCCAGCTGCTCGCTGCCATCTCTGTTGCGCAAATTGTTGTGGACCGTCATCATTACTCACATCCACAAACTAACAAACTTGGGCTACCTGCATGCGTTACTTTTATTCAATCACATACGCAGCTTCACCATGATCACTTTGATCAAGTCCCATAAGTTCAGTGTCTACCGACACACGAAGCCCCATTACGGAGTCCAGCAATTTCGCAATGATGAAGGTAACAACAAATGAATATACAAGCACCACTCCTATTGACAAGGCCTGATTCCAAAGCAATATACCGCCACCGAAAAAGACGCCATCAATAAAATCCCCGCCTGGAACAGCCGAAGAGTCTGCAAAGAAGCCCAGTAAGATTCCACCGACTATTCCTCCCACTAAATGGATACCCACAACATCTAAGCTGTCATCGAAACCGAATCGGAATTTCGCTTGTATTGCGAAGAAACAGATAACTCCAGCTGCGGCACCAAAAACAAACGAGTGCATTGTCCCCACGAATCCAGCGGCGGGTGTTATCGCCACAAGCGCTGCAACAACGCCTGACGCCATCCCAATAGTACTAGCTTTACCAGTTTTTATAACTTCAACAATTAGCCAAGAAACCATGCCTGCAGCCCCAGCCACAAACGTGTTCACAAATGCTTGTGCAGCAGCGCCATTCGCTCCAAGCGCTGACCCAGCATTGAATCCAAACCAACCGAACCAAAGAATACCTGCTCCTAACATAACGAAAGGAATATTGTGAGGCGCCGGACGATTCTCGGGCCAACCAGATCTTTTCCCTAAGACAATAGCGAGAGCAAGAGCCGCCGCTCCAGCATTAACATGAATCGCAGTACCTCCGGCAAAGTCCAAGGCCGGTAAGTCCAAAATCCAGCCCTTCGGCCCGTAGACCCAGTAAACAACTGGTGCGTAAACAGCTAGTGACCAAACTGGGACAAATACCATCCACGCAGAAAATTTCATACGGTCAGCTACTGCACCAGAAATCAATGCTGGAGTAATACATGCGAATGTCATCAAGAAAGCAAAAGTTGCTAACCCCTCGACATCATGCACACCTTTTAGACCGACAATGCTTAGGTCACCAAGCCAAGAACGGCCACTATCACCAGCAGCTAAGCTCCATCCGACTAGTACCCAGACCACCGGCACTGCGCCTAGGCACCACATGTTCATGTTCAACATGTTCAAAGCATTCTTTGTTCTGACCATTCCGCCATAGAAAAGGGCCAAGCCAGGAACCATGAATAGGACCATGGCTGCTGACGTCAAAATCCAAGCAGTATTGCCTTCCATCTCTTTTCCTTCCACGTTGGGGTCCGATACCCCTCACGCGGACCAACATAGAAAGCATTTGTTTTTTCGCTGTTTCTACTTTGTTACGAGTTTGTTAACCGCAGAGAAGTCAAGCAATGAAGTTCAAAGCCTGCTCGAGGTCTGATAATAAGTCGCTAATGGACTCGATTCCAACTGATATACGAACCAGATCGTCTGGCACTTCTAGCGCCGATCCAGCAACAGATGCATGTGTCATAACAGCTGGATGCTCAATAAGCGACTCCACTGCGCCTAACGATTCAGCTAATGTGAACAGCTCGGTGTTTACAACTAAAGTTTCGGCTGCAGGACGCCCACCTTTAAGTCGAAAAGAAACCATTCCGCCAAACCCACTCATTTGACGTGCCGCAATTTGATGTCCTTGGTGGTGTGCCAACCCTGGATACAGAACATCGCTAATTGCGTTATGAGACATCAGCATCTCAGAAATCTGAGAAGCATTTTCACAATGACGATCCATTCTCACCGCAAGTGTTTTGACTCCTCGCATTGCTAAGTAGCAATCAAAGGGGCTAGCTATAGCACCAACAGCATTCTGAATAAAAACTAGCTGTTCTGCTATATCTTCATCGTTGGTAGCAACGAACCCTCCGACAACGTCGCTGTGCCCACCGATGTACTTAGTAGCAGAATGAATCACAGCATCTGCGCCAAGTGATAGCGGCTGCTGCAGATAAGGCGTCGCGAAAGTGTTGTCTACCACCACCTGACCTCCTAGGTCATGCACAATGTCGCAAATTGCCTCGATATCAAAAATCCCTAACATTGGGTTGGTAGGAGTCTCCAACCAAAGTAACCGGGTGTTGGCGCTCCAAGAATCACGAATTAATTCAGGTCTAGTTAGATCAACTGCCCGATTTGATATCCCCATTTTTCCGTGGATCTTATCGATGAGTCGAAATGTTCCCCCATAGGCATCATCTCCGAGTAGAATTTCCGAGCCCGGTGATAGTTGCCGCAAAAGGGCGTCCTCTGCAGCAAGGCCGCTAGCAAATGCATGCCCATAATTTGCCCCTTCGAGTGAGGCTACACAAGCCTGATACGCATGGCGAGTGGGGTTACCGGTTCGCGCATACTCATAACCATTTTTAGGGTGACCTATAGCATCTTGCGCAAACGTCGTTGCTAATGCTATCGGCGTTACAACTCCTCCTGTGCGAGGGTCGTGGGGCTGACCAGCCCTAATCGCCCTGGTTTCGAACTCATAACTTTCTGAATCTTCAAACCCTGAAAGAAGTGCGTCGCCTCCCATCATTATGCTTTAACCTCCGAATTTTTCTGACCTGATATGAAGTCCATTACATCTGTTTGCGTCAAGACAGCAAATGGCATCCCTTCATTATGGACTAGTACCGCTTCGGTTTCCCTGAGAACAGAGACCGCCTCGTCTATTGACTGCCCGATTCCAAGGACCGGCAACGGATCTATCATTATGCCCTCAAGAAGATGATGGTCATCGACCGTGGACTCGAATGTTTTCGTCATCAATTGGTCTGCCGAGACCGAACCAATTACCTCCGCTGCCGCTAACGGCATGTCGCCCTTGGCCACGGGCAAACAGGAAACATCATATTTCTTCATAGTCTCAATTGCTGAACGCACGGTTTCCCATGGTTTGGCATATAACAGTTCGGGCAACTTGGAGTTTCTGTACTTAAGTAATTGCTCGACCGTGACACCGTCACTCTTGCTAAAACCCATTTTTGACATCCAATTTTTGTCAAAAATTTTCGATAGATAACCACGTCCAGAATCAGGGATTAGAACAATCATGAGATCATCTGGAGATAAATTTTTTGCCACTTGCAAAGCCGCAAACACAGCAGTGCCTCCAGACCCACCGATTAATAAACCCTCTTGTTGAGTAACTCGGCGAGCCATTTCAAATGACTCTGCATCAGTTACGGGAATGGTTTCATCGACCACCTTAGGATCATATGTACCGGGCCAAAAGTCTTCTCCGACTCCTTCGACAAGGTAAGGACGACCACTTCCCCCTGAATAAACTGAGTTACTTGGGTCCGCAGCAATAACCTTAATATTCGGGTTCTGTTCCTTCAGGTAAGCACCAACGCCACTAATTGTTCCACCTGTTCCGGCTCCAGCTACGAAGTGAGTAATTTTACCTTTTGTCTGCTTCCAAATTTCTGGACCAGTGGTTTCATAATGAGCCTTTGGGTTAAACAAATTTTCGTATTGATTAGGCCTGTAAGCATTCGGCGTTTCTTTTACGAGTCTTTCAGCAGTCGAATAGTATGAACGCGGGTCATCAGGAGCAACTGCCACTGGGCAAACTACAACCTCAGCTCCGTAGGCCTCCAAGAGAGTAATTTTTTCGGGGCTCAATTTATCAGTCACCACAAATGTGCACTTATAACCTCGTTGAGCTGCAACGATTGCTAAACCCACACCCGTGTTACCTGATGTTGGCTCAATAATTGTTCCACCGGGTTTCAAGAGTCCGGCCGATTCGGCTGCATCGATCATCGCAACA
The DNA here is from genome assembly GCA_002731665.1 of Actinomycetota bacterium. Next base: position 10,941 of record PCCJ01000006.1, read on the forward strand.
GCTGGACGGTCTTTCGAGCTCCCCCCAGGATTAGTAGTTTCCATTTTGGCTACTACAGGACAAGGAAGACCCTCATCTAGGCGCGATAAACGAACCAGAGGAGTGTCACCTACTAAATCAAGCACCGAGCTCGCTATATCTAAACCTTCTAGATCCATAATTCTAGTTTGGCGTTTCCCAACCTCAAGCACACGGTTATCCGACAAAGGAATTCCGCTTGGACCCAATTAAACAGAGTTAACCAGACCCAAGCGGTTCAAAGACCATTTTTTCTACAGAAGATTCCGCACTGCTTCTCGATAGCGCTCCACATTCGCTTCTTTTATTTCTTCGTAACCACGGATCATGTCCGGAAGCGCTGCTACCTCTACGGCGTTCTCATAGTTCTCTGACGACAAATGCTGAAGGCAGGAATCAATGGTTCCCATGTATTCAGGGATTAGAGCCCTCTCAAGCTTTCGGTGTCTAGTGTTACCAAAGGGATCAATTCCTTTGCCTCTTAGGAATTTCATTTTCGTTAACACTGAAAATGCTATGTCCCCTGACTTACCTAACCCAATTTTTTTATCTAAACCCAATCTCTTCATGGATGGCGGGTGAAGTTTGTAAGTCACTTTAGTCTTATCGCCGAACTGATCTTTGATCGCTTGATGGAAGTCCCCAGAACGATGGAGTCTCGCAACTTCATATTCATCTTTGTATGCCATGAGTTTGAACAAATACCGGGCAACAGTTTCTGACATCCGGGTATCCGAGCCTATTAACATTTCCTTTTTTCGCACCTTGCTTACAAAGTCGATATAAGTCTGCGCGTAGCCAACGTTCTGGTAATCAATAAGTTCAGGAGTTCTGATCGATAGCAGCCGTTGAAGCTCTTCTGAAGGGTCCTGCACCTCTTTAATCATTTTTTCAGCTGTGGCAGAGCTCTTGTTCTGCATTCGCTTAGCTTCTAAATCTTCAAGATTCAGCGAATCAAGGAAAGTAGCATCGAGTACTATTTTTCTACCAATTCTGAAAGCCTGGGTATTGTTATCTATAGACACACCATTTAGCTCTATAGCTTTTTCAATAGCACTTGCGCTTATCGGAATAACTCCACTTTGATACGCCGCTCCGAGCACAATAATGTTTGCCGGCATATGTGACCTAAATAAAGCATCCGATAAACGGCCAGCATCAAAATAGATATTTTTTTCGGGAATAGTCGCACTATCAATTGTTGCTTGAAGCGTGGACCATTCGGGATACTTAGCGCTGGTATCTCGCACCATCGCTCCGGTAGGAACTTTGCTAGAAGAAACTAGTGCGATTGTCTTCCCGGGCATTGCCTTTTCAAGGTTCGCAGAACTTGTTCCAGTTAACAAGTCAAAAACGATGTAAGCGTCTGCTTCACCTGAACCTATTTTATTAGCTTCTTCGACATCTCCTTCAGCGTCAGCCCACCTGATTTTGAGGTTTGATACTACTGGTCCACCTTTTTGAGCCAAGCCGGTTTGGTCCAACCCATGAGATTCTTTGCCATCTAAAAGAGCAGCCGTTGCGAGCAATTGATTTATTGTGACAACGCCAGTGCCTCCTATCCCCATCATCAAAACGTTTCCTTCTTCGATCCGATCAGGTTCTGGAAGGTTATTATCAACGCTGATAACTTCGACTGTTGATTTTTTCGGTGTCTTACCTGCTGGGATTACTTCTATAAACGCTGGGCAGTCCCCATCTAAGCAAGTGTAATCCTTGTTACATGAAGACTGATGAATCGCTGTTTTCCGACCAAATTCTGTTTCGATTGGCTGAACAGAAAGACAACTTGATTTCTCCCCGCAATCCCCACAACCTTCGCACACAGCTTCATTGATGAAGACGCGCATCGCCGGTTCGGCAACTTTGCCGCGTTTACGATCTCGACGGAGTTCTGCGGCACAAGGCTGATCGTATATAAGTACTGTGCACCCTGGGACGTCTCGNAAGATTAGTTGAGCTTCTTCTAANCGGTCTCTNTGCCATACCTCGGTTCCATCAGCAAAGACTGGGTTAGATCCATACTTGTCAAGGTCGTGTGTCAGCACCATAATTTTAGCAACGCCCTCGGCATCAAGTGACCGAGTTAGCTCAGGCACAGCCATGCCACCATCAACTTCTTGACCACCAGTCATTGCGACAGCCGCATTGTACAAAATCTTAAATGTGATATTTGTTTCAGCCGCCACTGCTTGTCGCACTGCTAACGACCCTGAATGGTGGAAGGTCCCATCGCCAATATTTTGGAAACGGTGTTCCATCGTCACAAACGGCGAAGCACCAACCCACTGGATTCCCTCGCCACCCATTTGTGTCGTACCCTTTACATTCCGAGTCGGAGTCATTGTCGCCATTCCATGACAACCAATACCTCCGCCAGCTTCAGAACCATCCGGCACCCATGTGGACCGATTATGTGGGCAGCCAGAGCAAAAATTAGGTGTTCTATTCGCCTGTTTTTTCGTATCTGGCGTACCTAGCGTTACAGGAATGGTTATCCGTTCTTTAACTGCAGGACCAACAGCGTCCTCGCCAAACGCATCAGCTAAAAACGGGCGGATTTTACGAGCTACAACATCTGCGTCCATCTCGCCATGGCCAGGAAACCAAAAATCATTGTTCTGGTCTTTTTTTCCATAGATAGCAGGAGCATTTGGTGTTGCGTATAAAATTTCTCTAATAAACATCTCAAGAAAAGCGCGTTTTTCTTCAACAACAACAATCGTGTCTAAGCCTCGGGCGAATTCTTTTATAGTTGTTGGCTCTAATGGCCAAACAACAGCAGGTTTAAATATTCTAATTCCGCGACGATTTAGTTCCGCTTCGGTTAGGCCCATTCGGTCTAGCGCTTCGCGCAGGTCATAGTATGTTTTACCAGCCGCCACTATCCCAATCTTTGCGTCAGATGTAGGAACAGTAGCTTTGTTTAGCCTGTTCAAACGGATGAACGCTTCAGCAGCTACTAGACGGCCTTCATGTATCTCTAACTCTTGTCTCACTGCGTTCGGACCAACTAGCGCATCTTGCTGAGTATGAGCCCAAGGGATTCCATTCCACTCAAAGTCTGGGCGTTGTACTGTTACGCGTCCCGGACCTACCTTAATAGTCGAGTAGCCATCTGCAACATTAGTGACAATTTTTAAGGCCGACCATAATCCGCTATATCGGGAGAGTTCAAAACCTATTCGCCCAAAATCGCAAACCTCTTGGACACTACCTGGGTAGAGAATAGGCGTTTGGAAGTGGAGCAATGCAAACTCAGACTCAGAAGCAAGCGTTGAAGATTTTGAAGCCGGATCATCGCCGGCAACTAACAGCACTCCTCCTTTGGGATCTACTCCACATACGTTTGCGTGGCGGATAGCGTCACCAGAGCGATCAACTCCAGGAGCTTTTCCATACCACATGCCTAAAACACCATCGTACTTACCTTCGAAATTTCGATTGGCAAGCTGTGAACCCCACACTGCGGTGGCACCAAGGTCTTCATTTAAGCCAGGCATAAAACTGATGTTGTTAGCTTCGAGCTCTTCGCTATTACCAAGCATAAGAGTGTCCACGCCTCCGAGAGGAGAGCCTCGGTAGCCAGACACTAGAGCAGCGTTGTCCAGACCATCTCTTTTGTCGGCCCGCAGCTGGTCTAGTAAAACGCGTAGCAACGCCTGTACGCCAGACATCGCAACGTCTCCCTCATCGCGTACAAACCGATCCTCAAGTGTAAAATCAGCGAGCGCCATATTTCCTCCCAGTTTGTAAATCAAAGCTTAGTACTAAGCGCGGCCCTGATGCTGCGTACTACCTTAGTCGTGTGACTCACAGCTGCCTAACTTGTCGACCGGGGCCTGACTCCGCAATAGACTATAAGACTCAAATAATTCAGCTACCGCAAAGGTTTAGAGGGCCGCCGGCGAGCGGAAATGGCGGGATTGCAACCGGTTTGATTGCCTGTCTCGGTGAAAAAATTTTAGGTAAACCAATCCGAAGAATTAGTTCCCGCTTACTAAGGCCGATTCCTCTTGCGAGCCCCATGACTTTCACAAGCCAAATCACTGAACCTGACACAGCCAGTATCAACATCGGAGATTCCGATGGGCTTGCCTTTACCGGTTGGGCGTCAACAGACACAAGCACAGCTGTCATGCCGAACGAAACCATCGCGCTTTTAGCTAGCAACGCAGCCTTGACTAAGGAGAAACTGGATCGCTTTGAAAATCACGTTGAGCAGCTCAACCCAAGTTCCTCTGATTTTGCCGGGTGTTTCGTGTGCGGCCCCGAGGCTGAGTTCGGTCTCCGCTTAAGACCTCGACCTGTGACAGATGAAATTTCTTGGTTGTCTTGGGATCCCGGCGAAAGGTGGACAGATGACAACAGATTAGCCCTTTTACCTGCGATCGCTTCGCTCGATTGCACTGCTGCAATTGGATTTCATCGAGAGGGTCATTTAACCCAAGAAGAATCAGCTCTTCTTGGAAGTTTCGATGCCACCATTTTAGAAAAGCCTCCGGCACGTACAGCAGGTAATCTGCGATTAGTAGCTCGGACACGCTCTCGCGATAGGCGCAAAATTTTTACTGACATTGGCCTATTTAGCCCAACTGGACACCCTTACGTTCTTGGTTTAGCGACATGGATTGTTGTAACTCCTGAAAAAGCTCGAGGAAAATAAATTAAGCTTTTTTATTTAAGGATTGTGGGAGTCTTGTTGCTATCAACATTGCGAGAAGGTTCGCTATTGCACCTACAAAAAACGCCCATCGATAATTACCAAGTCGGTTAACAAGCAGTTGAGCTGCATAGGGACCTAACGCAGCCGCCGACCCAGCCGATGCAAATATTCGACCCACGATAGACCCAGCGTGTGCCCTACCAAACAAATCTGCTACCAACGGCGGGAAGATTGTGACGCTTCCTCCATACGCGAATCCAAATACGAACGCCGACGGATAAAGAAGAATCAGATCTTGGCTGAACGCAAACCCAACGAAAGCAAAAGCTTCGAAAGCAAAAGCAAATATCACCGCATGACGCCGACCAATGCGGTCAGATAACGGGCCCATAGTCATCCGGCCAACTAGACCCCCTACACCTATCGAAGAAATAACAGTTGATGCAGTTTGCAGGGAAAATTCAAGACTCTGAGCAAATTGCACTCCATGAATGAATGGAACAAAAACTACTGTAAATGTAAGTAAATACATCGTAAAAATTCGCCAGTAATTAGCACTTCGCCAGGCTTCGCTGGCATTAGTTTCTTTTTCAGTTCTCGTTTCGTTTCCAAGATTTAATGCTTCAGCGCCCACTAGATAAACCATAAAGACGCTCTGCTGGTTCATTTTTAACGGTTTGACGGTTTTGATTTTGTTTCCATCAGGTAGCTGACCCACTGACTCCGGGTCTCGCTCAAGAACTAGAGCGCTACCTAACATCGCTAACCCGCCAACTAGAGCCATAGCGGTCATCGCTGTCCTCCAGCCGTACTGATTCACCAAGGCAGCGGCTATCGGAGGTACGAAAATGTTTGCAGTACTTCCCCCTGCCGTAGCTACAGCAGTAGCAAGGCCACGCCTTGACACGAACCATCGAACTACTGTTGCGTTGCAAGGCACCCAAGAACAGCACATACCGATTGGGGCTATGAGGCCGAGCCCAACGAAAACCATCGACAAGTTCGAAGCGTTGGCCCAGACCAGATATCCAGATGTGAGCACGACAGAACCAAATATCACGACTCTCCGCGGCCCAACTCGATCTGTCAACCAACCCGAAACCGCTGATAAAGCGCTATAGCTAAATATGTAAATCGCAATAATAAGTTGCAGCCTTGTTTCAGACCAACCCGTGTCTTGCGTTATGTCATCTACAAATGTTCCAAAACTGAACTGAATTCCGTAAACAACGAAGAGAACTACAAAAGAGGCACCAACTATCCGCCAGCCCTTGAACGGCGAACCCGACTCCAACATTTCTTATCTATCACCCGGCACCATATAGAACCATATTGGCTGCTTCTCACCGGCATCAGCCATAGCTTGTCTAGCGGACAAGACTACTTTCCCAGCCTCAGTATGGTCTAAGAACCACCGAGTGCCAGCCCATGCTTCTGGAGCATGCTCGGAAAGGGCCAAAGCTGCTGTTTCATAATAACCTCGGATATCTTGGCTGACCCTGGCTGGAATGCCTGGGATGCCTGCCTCTTTCCAAGGAGTACCCTCAGCCACACGAATAAATGACTCAATTGCTTCACTAATTTGTTCTGACGGGATGGTCCTACCCGCTCCAATTCGATTCCCGTATTTCGCTAAGGCTCGTTCATAGGCTGGCCTAAGCCCATTTGCTTCATCGACTGCCGGATGGGCTTTAGGATCATGACGAGGAGGCAACGCGCAAGTCATAACTTCAGTGCCCTCATCCCTGATCGCAATATCGTATTCTTTGAAGACAGTCTGTTTCGCATCCAGAAGAGAAAAGGCTTCAGCTAAAACCCGATGTTGGAATTCAGCATTTTGAGGAACTCCAAGCGGCCGCCCCAAGGGAAAATCACACCACAAACCACGTGGAGGAGCGGCATTCTCGATCTGATCTTTCACTGATCCTAAGGCAATAGTTGCCATTCCAGCTGCTTCAAAGATATGAGCGAGCGTACTCACGGTACGCGTGCAAAGCGGTCAAACTGGAGTCAGGAGAACTATGTCGACGTCCTGTTTTTTTAGGAACTTTGCCCCTGCCGGGCCACTGTCCATTCGGATTGCTGATAACTCAAATTGATTTCCAGCGTAAGACAAGTGCTTGTCAGAAACACTCCCGATAATTCCCCTAGCCGCTAACTCATCGAGCCGGTCGATCGGAAAAACAGTATTTATATCAAGTGCATAGCCTATGGCATCAAAATTAGGACTCCAGTGGCCGAGCACATAATCCCTGTTGTTTGACTCAAGGACTCTGTAGCCAACATCGCCGGGACTAAAACCCTCATCATCTGGATGGTGTAACGAGGCTGAAGTGACTATCGCCACTTTTGCTTCGCTTAGTTTTACTGGAGACGTAAAGGCAGCAACTTCGAAACTTGGTACCTCAATGTCAGCAGTCATTGCTTTTACTTCACTATCGGCCATTCACACGAGGCTAGAGCAACAAAATACTTAATGCTTCGAAATCGAGATTTATAACCTTCTACGACTATCACAAGACACAGCAACAACACCAAAAATAACTAGTGCTCCTCCAAGCACTTCGATAATCCCAAACCGCTCTCCACGTATAACCCACCCAAAAAAGACACCAAATAGCGGCGTTAGATATGCCACGGCTGCGCCTTGGATAGCAGGAGCTCGTCTTAACACCGTTGCAAACAAAACAAAACTAACTGCGAGAGATGGTATCCCTGCGTATAAGAGTGGCCAATAAAGACCCCATCCCCATGTTGTTCCCTCCCACCCTCCGAAGAAAGCAACCACAAGGTGGAGACAGATACACGACATTAAGATCTGCATCGCAACCAACATTGTTGGACTTATTTCTAAAGCGGCCAGTTGTTTTTTGTTTAGAACTGCTCCCAATGCCCAAGAGATAGATGAAATTAGAATGATACAAACACCTAAAGTTGTGTTACCTGTTCCCAACGCTGGGACCGCCAACACCACGGCGCCAACCAGTCCGATTCCGACTCCAGAGATTCCTAATGCCCCTGGGCGTTCCTTAAGAAGTGCTATCGCAATAAGGGCGGTGAACAATGGCATCGTCGAAACAAGCATGGCGGAAACACCAGCCGACAAGTACGAAACTCCGATCACCAAAAACAAGCTTGAGACCGTAGTTATCGAAAGCGAAATCCACCAGATCGCTATCCATTGTTCGCGCTTACGAGGAAATTTTTCTTTCCTGAACAAAACGACTGCAAGCAAAAACGGTGCCCCAACGCTTGTTCTTAATGCAGCTAATGGCAAGGCTGTTGTATGATCTAAGGCCGCTTTCATGACAGAGTAGTTCAAACCAATTAAAGCTGCTATTGCTACAATTAATGAAAGAGTTATGAATTCCGCTTTACGCGAAGGCTGCTTCTGTTTTTTAGTTTTCGCTCGCGGCGAACTTATTCTCACATACCCTCACGAATATCGATAGACCTTTTGCGTAATCTGCGCATTCCCTTCAACCACCGGTCTGTATCAGCAGCTTTTCGCTCAACATACGTCTGGACCTCAGGATGAGACAAAATCAAGAAACGCTCCTTTGCAATCGCCTCCGTCACGATTACAGCAACTTCATCGGGCTCAATGATGCCATCAGTACCTCCATCACCTAATTGACGTGGAGCCATCGCCGTGTTTACACCCTGAGGGCAAAGGACTGACACTTTGATCCCATCATCACCATGGGTAATCGCAAGAGTTTCGGCAAGTTTGATGCAGGCCGCTTTTGTAACAGAATATGGGGCTGAACCCACGGCTGCTAGAAGCCCCGCTGCGCTCGCTGTCGCCACCAGGTAGCCCTCGCCTCGAGCCGTCATTGACGGAATCACTGCTCTTGCAGCGTACACATGAGACATAACATGCAATTCCCATTGTTTTTGCCATGCCTCATTAGAGGCTTCTATACCGCCCTCAGCCCCGGCACCTGCATTAGAAAAAAAGATATCGATCGGTCCATGAGCGTCTTCAATTTCATCCACGAACTTCTGCATCGCATTCTCATCAGTAACATCAAGTCCAACCCCGATGCACCCAAGCTCATTAGCTACTGTTTTCGCAGCGCCCTTGTCGTAGTCTGCGACCACTACTACACGAGCTCCTTCCTCAACCCATTTTTTAGCAGTTGCTGAGCCTATGCCACCGCCACCACCAGTTATTACTGCTACCCGATTACGAATCTCCATGGCCACGAATGGTAGAGGGCTAAATCCTCATCTGCTTAAATTATGAATCCTCAGCCACACCATTTTTTGTACGCATAGATGCATACGCTACCTCAGCGACCTCACCGGCACCCACAAACCGACCCGGACTGGACCCGTCTACATGACCCATAATTCCTTTGTACAAAGTGAAACCACATAACGCTGCTAGCCGCTCTGGCATCTCACGTACTTGTTCTGGAGTCAGGCTATAGTACTGATTTTGTTGCTGGCGCATCCACCCCTGACAGTACTGAACGCTTAGACCTAATCGCCAATCTAAGTCCGTCGTATTAGCACCGCCACAATGCCACGTCCCGCCATTAACAATGAGCACTGAGCCAGCAGACATCTCTGCTGCAACATATTTAACTTTTTCTCCTTTGCGAGGCTCATGGTCAAACTTGTGGGAACCAGGAACAATGCGAGTAGCACCATTTTCTTCAGTGAAGTCAGTCAATGCCCAAATAGAAGTAACCATAAAAGGTGCACGCGGTCTCTGAACACTTACTAGTCCGTCATCGCTGTGTAAACCTTGATGCACCTCCCCTGGTCCAATGTTCATACACGTTGTTCCAGATAGTAAACATTCGTTATCTAACAAACTCTCCGCGAATGGAAGAACATTGGCATGAGTGGGAAGCTTCCAAAATGCTCTATCTTTGCCCAGCAGGTTATACATTCGCTTCGTAGCAAACCCCTCGGCTCTATTCCCTCGCGGTTGCACATCAAGTTCAGCTTCTAGCCTTTCAACGGTTTCGGTCACCTCTAGCAACAACTCAGGCTCTATTGCATTCTCAATTATGCAGTAGCCCTGCTTTTCGATAGTCGAAAGGTGGCTTTCAAAAGTGGCCGTTTCCATTGGACCATTCTGCCATTTAATTTGATACTTAGTCATTTTTGACGGAAGCTAATCAACTAACGCAAGAATGGTCTACATGCTTACTGCACTAATCACGGGAACCTCTACCGGAATTGGCCGAGCGACTGCTCTTCGGCTAGCTAGAGATGGCATACGAGTTTGGGCCTCCATGCGCGATGTTTCTAAGGGCGTATCGCTAGAACAAATCTCGACAGAGGAGAAGCTTGATTTACAAACCATCCAATTGGATGTCGAGGACGAAACATCAGTCAATAAAGCATTCCAGCAGGTCGGTAATGTAGATATCCTGATTAACAACGCAGGGATCAGCCCGGTTGGCTCTGTAGAAGAATTCGATATCTCCGCTTGGAAAAATCTATTCGACATCAATGTCTTTGGTCTTATTCGATGCACCCAAGCAGCACTACCTGGGATGCGAGCTAATCAATTTGGACGCATAATAAATATTTCATCAGTAGCTGGCCGCGTGGCTATCCCTATGTTTGGACCCTACTCATCCACTAAATGGTCAGTGGAGGCTATTAGTGAGTCGCTCGCTACTGAATCAGCAATATTCGGAATTCACGTCACGCTTATTGAACCTGGGGCAGTTGCCACTCCGATCAGAGAAAAAACAGGTAGCCCCGAGCGGAGTAGCCCCTACCGCCCCGTGGCAAAAAACTGGGGGTTCAGCGTTGGCTACGATCATGCGAACCCCTCGGAACCTGAGGACGTAGCTGATGCAATATTGAAAACAATCCATGATCTGCACCCCCCGCTTCGCGTGACTGTTGGAAGAGGAGTTAAACAAATGATCAAGCTACGAGAACAGCACGATGACCGAGAATGGGTTGATCTATGGTCCGCTGATACAAATAATTTCCTTTCACGATGGGAAAAGCTAACTGGGGATGACCTCACCAACCCATAGGAATGGCGACATGGCTGAACCACGATTTGCACCCAACCGAAGAATGATTCTTAATGCCTTTTCGATGAACTGTGTGAGCCATATACAACAGGGCCTTTGGGTTAGAGCAGACAGCCGGCAAACTGAGTATCTTCAGTTAGAGCCCTGGATGGAGCTAGCTCGCATTGCTGAAGCTGGCTGCTTGGACTCTCTTTTTCTTGCAGATGTTGTCGGGTTGTATGACAACTACCAAGGCAGCGCCGACACATCTTTCAGGCAGGCTGTGCAAGTTCCGGTTAACGATCCCATGCTTTTGATTCCTGCTATGGCTACCGTCACTCAACAACTCGGTTTTGCGTTTACTAGCTCGGTTCTGCAAGCTCACCCGTTTACGTTTGCTCGTCAACTTTCAACCCTCGACCACTTAACTAAAGGGCGAATAGCATGGAATGTAGTCACCTCCTATCTCCCCAACGCTGGCAATAACTTGGGATTCGATGGATTGCCCGACCATGAAGAACGCTATGCCCGAGCCGAGGAGTACCTTGAAGTCGTCTACAAACTTTGCGAAGGTAGCTGGAGCGATGACGCTGTAATCATCAATCGCTCTGAGGGCGTCTATGCAGACCCCCGCAAAGTTAGACAAATAAATCATCGTGGGCCGCGATACGAAGTCCAAGGACCCCACCTATCGGAGCCTTCCCCACAAAGAACACCCGTACTTTTCCAGGCAGGTATGTCCACCAGAGGTAGAGACTTCGCATCAAGTAACGCAGAATGTATCTTTGTTGTTACACCTACTAGCGGCGTCGCAACTCTACGAAAAGACTTTGAGAAGCGTCTTAATTCAAAAAATCGTTCAATTTCAGAAGTGAAATTTATCGGCGGAGTAGCACCAATAGTTGGCGGAACAGAAAAAGAAGCCATCGACAAAAAAAACGATTACTTAGAGCAGCTCTCAGTAGAAGGTGGGCTAGTCCACATGAGCGGTAACACTGGTGTGGACCTAGGTGAAATCGACCCTTCAACCCCCTTAGACGGCTTTAACACTGAGCGAGTCCAAGGTCTAATAAAAAATTTGATTGACAGCGCACCACCAGGAACCAGAACATTCGGAGATTTGATTAGGTCTAACTTAGCCGGAGCGTGGTTAGTGGGTTCTGATGAACAGGTTGCTAATGAGTTACAAAACAGATTCGATGCTGGTTTAGATGGATTCAATTTGACGTATTCGGTAACTCCAGGCACATTTGTCGATTTTATTGACGGGGTGATTCCGATTTTACAGAAGCGCGGTCTGGCTCAATCTGAATACGCGCCCGGTACATTCCGCGAAAAACTATTCGGGTATCCACGACTTCCGTTAAGCCATCCCGCAACAGTTCATCGACAGCTATAACAATAGTTACCCACCCGGCAAGCGCCCTATTTTTCTACCCGACAAAGCAATACCGATAGATATGAACGATAGTAGAAGCAACACTGTCCATGCGGCGTCAAAGCTCCCACTCACATCAGCTATCCACCCCACGAAAAAACCACCGATGCTTAAGCCTGCCATAAACCCCATAACCACGACACCGCTTGCACGACCGGAGTCTTTAGTCGGCACACCTATTATCACAGATAGCATAGCTACGGCATTCCAGGCGTAAAGGCCTGACGCTGCTACAAAAGTCATGGGCCACATTATCCACCCTCCAAGCGGTACAGCAGCTAGAAGCATGGCCATTACCAACACACTGGTAAGCGCTTGTATAGCCAGAGCATTTGAAGGAGCTATTTTTTCTTCGGCTAGTCTCGCCCACCAGATACGGGAAAATATAGCTAAGCCCCCCGGCAAGGCACTCAAAAGCCCTGCCTCAAAATTCGACATTCCGAGCTGAGTCTCGCCAAAAAGCGGCAGATACCTTCCTGCACCGCCTACGGCGATTCCCATAAATAGTGCATAGAAAGCAAGCAGCCAAACGGACTTTCCCAGAGGGCTTTTCTTCGTATTCACATCTTTTTGAACTGCCTGGCTAATTGTCTCCTCATTGCCATTTCCAAGTGCGGTAATAACTATAACGCCAACGACAAGAGACAAAAAGCCGTAGAAGCCGAAGGCGCCCCGCCAACTTACGAAATAAGCAATAGTTGGCACAGTTAGGCCAGCAGCCATGACACTCAGTTGAACACCCGATTGCTTTATGCCCGTCATTAATCCACGACTACCTGCCGGGACGCGTTCAGCAATTAACTTGTTTGTAGCAGGATTACACCACCCCTGAGGGAATCCAGCAATAATCAAACCCCCAATCAACACCCATTTGTTGTTTGCTATAGCCAATACCCCAAGGCCAAAAGCCGAGAGAAACAGCACGCATACGCAAGTTTTCTTTCCGCCAACTTTATCGCTGATTCGGCCTCCCAAAGGAGCAAATACAGCCCCGACGATCGTATTGACGGACACCGCAGCACCAAAAAAAGTTACAGACAGTCCTAAATCTTTTGTCAAATCGTTTGCGACTACAGCAACTCCGATGAGAGAAAAGGCACCTAAGCCCATGGTTGCTGCCAGAACGAGCCCCAACGAAACATTTATCCTGTTTTTAGGGAGGTAACCCGACATCCGCACTATCCGCACCCTACGCTATTCGGCCATGGTCAAGCGTCAAATACTTATCCCTTCTATTGCATTTCCAAGAGTCGAGGAGAGACTTAAAGTTTTCGGAGAGCTCGACATTGCGTTGTGGTCGCCTGAGGCCACACAACGGCAAGATGGAACCCAAATATCTCTTTCAGAGCTGACACCTGAGATTGCCTGGATACCTATTGACATGTTCTTCACTGGGCAATTTCTCGAATTCGTCGAAGTATTTCTAACTACCGGCTCAGTTAAGTGGGTACAAGCTTGTCTGGCAGGAACAGATGCTCCGCCATTTCATCAAATTCAAAAAGCTGGAATACGGCTAAGTAACAGCGACTCGCCAAATGCTGGAGTCGCTGAATACGTAATTTCTTCAGTTTTAAATGTCGTCCACAAGTGGCCGGAGCGCCAAAAACAACAAGCAGAGCAAAGGTGGGTGCAAGAAGGCTGGCGAGAAATCGGTGAAATGAAATGGCTCGTTGTCGGCTTCGGGTCTATTGGCGGCGAGTTAGCGAAAAGAGCAAGGGCATTTGGGGCAGAAGTAGTTGGCGCTCGTCGCACTCAAGTTGTGGACAATAGAGCAACCAAGATGATCACAATGACCGAAATCCACAACGAATTACCCGACGCCGACATCGTCATCATTGCTTGCCCTCTGAATGATGAAACTCGCGGGTTGGTCGATGAGAACTTTCTTTCGCAGATGAACCCAGAATCAATTTTAGTAAATGTAGCTAGAGGGCCCGTCGTCAATACTAAAGCGCTGCTAACCGCTCTTGACCGGAACGAATTAAATCATGCTATTCTCGATGTTTTCGACGTAGAACCTTTGGATTCAATAAGTCCCCTTTGGCACCACCCTTCAGTAACAATGACATCGCACATCGCTGGTGCCGGTTCAGGAATCACTTCTCGAGGAGATAACGTTTTCATAGAACAATTGACCGAATACTTGGCTGGAAGGCCACTACGCCTGGAAGTAAAATGAAAAGTGAAACTTTATTGCCATTAGGAAAGCTTGATCCCGGTTTACGCGAACCTGAAACTCCGCTACAGATATTAGAAGTTGCCTCAGCTGCAAAACAAGTTGAAAACATCGGATATGACGCTCTTGTCGTTGAAGAAACCAAAGATGATCCCTATCAGCTACTAGCGTTGGCCTCAACTACTACTAAAACCCTTTCCCTCGGTACTTCAGTAGCAATGGCATTTCCACGATCTCCAACTATTACGGCCATGTCTGCTTGGACACTTCAGAAAGCTTCAAGTGGTCGTTTTACTCTTGGCTTAGGGTCTCAAGTAAGAGGTCACATTCGCCGCAGATATGGAATGGAATGGTCACCTCCGGCAGCCTGGATGCGAGATTACGTTCTCGCTATGCGATCGGTATGGCAATGCTGGCAAGAGCGAACTCCACTCGAATATTCAGGTGAACATTACAAATTAGACCTAATGGTTCCCTTATTTGATCCAGGACCTATTGACAATCCCAACATTCCAGTTCATATAGCTGCCATCAATCCAAATATGTGCGCCGTAGCCGGTGAGGTCGCTGATGGCATTCGGCTTCATCCAGTTTGCTCGCCGAAATATATACGCGAAATAATGATTCCAGCCGTGACCAAAGGGGCTTCCAGAAGCAACAGACAGCAAGAAAATCTAGACTGGTGCATGAAGCCGCTGATCGCAACAGCTCCTGATCAGTTAAAACTTGAGAAGGTAATGCACACAGTTCGTGCACGCGTTGGATTTTACTTATCAACACCTGCGTACAGAGCCGCTTTTGACGTTCACGGCTGGACAGAGGATGCAGAGCGCGCCACCGCGCTAGCTAAAGAACAAAGGTGGGAAGAAATTCCAGATCTTGTTCATGATGAGATGTTTCATACAATAGCAACAATCGGGATTTACGATGAAATTGGATCGCTTCTTAACGAACGTTTCGGGTCCTTGATAGACAAGATTGAATTCAGCGTTCCGGTTAACAACTCCGATGATGCCGATGAACTTGCATCAATATTAAGAACTCTTCGGTCAAGCGACCCACTTCGCAACTAAGGTCTACGGAACCAGCTAAGCCCAGGGGTTTTGGAGGAATTTAATGAGTTCACTGCGCAACAAGGTTGTTCTAATAACCGGAGGTGCTCGCGGGCAAGGAGCCGTTGAGGGAGCTCTTTTTTCAAATTTAGGCTCGACTGTCATCCTCACTGATGTTCTCGACACTGAAGGACAAAACATCGCAGACTCACTCGAATGCACCTACCTTCACCATGACGTTTCTGATGAAAGCCATTGGGAGCGAGTAGTCACCGAAATAGTCGAGCAATTCGGCCAGATCGATGTGCTCGTGAACAACGCTGGAATTTTTCAAGGCAATCGGATGATGCAAACTTCTGTTGAAGACTTCCAAAAGATCATGGATGTTAACACGCTTGGAGTCTTTTTGGGAATGAAGAAAGTCGGCACGGTAATGGCCAAACAAGGTTCAGGTTCAATAATTAACATAAGTTCCGTTGCCGGTTTGATGGGTACATTTGGATCTTTTGCTTATAGCGCTAGCAAGTGGGCTGTAAGGGGAATGACGAAGTCAGCAGCAAAAGAATTGGGACGAAGAGGCGTCAGAGTCAACTCTGTTCATCCCGGCTATATAGATACAGACATGCTCAGCCAGGTACACGATTTCCATGACGATAGTGATCGAACGAATAAGCTCTTGCAAGTTGTACCTTTAGGACGAGTTGCCGCACCAGAAGAAGTCGGAAATGTCGTCGTCTTCTTAGCGTCAGATGAAAGCGGCTACTGCACTGGCCAAGAATTTACCGTAGACGGGGGCATCTTCAGCTAGGTCAATAAAGGAGTGCTACTCATCATTGGATTTCAACAAAGTTTGAGAGGTGGTAGTTGCAGCAAATCTGAGCAGCTGTTGGTGCCTGCTCATCTTTGCTGCAACTAGTTTAGCGCCTGCTATTTTTTTGATCCCTTGGCGAATTCCTTGCCTTCTGGATGACCATTTTTGAATCGTTCAGCAATTTTCACGGCAGCTACATCAGCATCAAATTCTTTCCCATGCTCGTCCGCTTTCGCCGCCATCTCAGCCACAGCGTTAGCAACCAAAGCATCGATACCAACGCCAAGGCGTTCAGCCACATCATTGACACTCTCACCGCTCTTCAAAGCAACTCTCAAATCATCTTCAGAGATACCAAGAACACCTGACAACGAAGCCAAACCGCCACGATGACCTTTACCTTTACCTTCAAAAGCTTTGCCATGATCTCCAGAGGTCGATTCCGTTACGTCGGCACCAGCAGTAGTTATCGGATTCAACAGGCCAGCAAGCAACAACGCCGGCACTGCTAGTACACCAATTATTATCTTTTTCCACATCTTAGTTTTCATAGCTGAGCTCCTTAAGCAAATTAGTCCAGCTTCACCATGTCTTAGGTATATAAGAACAAACTAAGATCCTCATGAGAATTAGATAAGAAAAGCTTACTACTCAGCTACTCTTATCCGGCTTCTGAGTGAGTTACCGGTTTTTCGCCCATCCACTCTCGAAGAGTATTTTTCAGTTTTGTTTGCTGAATAAAAATGTCATGCTCTGGCCCTGAATCTCTTTCTGACTGAGGGGCTTTGAGATAGAAAGACAACCACTCTTGCACCCCGGACTCCCCCGCTCTTTGGGAAAGGTCCATAAACAGCGCTAAATCTAAAACAATTGGCGCTGCCAGGATCGAATCACGACAGAGAAAATCAATTTTGATTTGCATGGGATAACCGAGCCAACCGAAAATATCAATAGCGTCCCAGCCTTCTTTATTATCTCCTCGTGGCGGATAATAATTTATTCTGACCACATGGTCTATGTTCCCGTATAAGTCGGGGTAGAGAGTCGGCTGAAGAATAGTGTCAAGAACACCCAGCTTTGAGACTTCTTTAGTCTTGAAATTCTCGGGATCATCGAGAACTTCCCCATCTCGATTACCTAAAATATTTGTGCTGTACCAACCACGAAGTCCCAGCATTCTCGCTTTTAAACCTGGGGCAATGAGAGTTTTCATTAAAGTCTGACCGGTTTTGAAGTCTTTGCCGACAACGGGAACTCCTCGCTGCTTAGCCAGATCAATCATGCAAGGAAGGTCCACGCTCAAGTTTGGGGCCCCGTTAGCAAATGGAACGCCGCTCATTAAAGCTGCGTAGGCATAGATCTGACTCGGCGATATATTGTCATCATCGTTAGCTAATCCAGCTTCAAAGGCTTCAACGCTACTATGAACGTCGCTCTCTTCTTGATAAGCCTCAGTAGAGCCGCACCAAACCATGACTAGACGATCACAATTATTTTCAGACCGAAAACGTTCTATATCTGCCATTAGCGCTTGGGCTTGTTCAAGCTTCGAGGCAATCTCTTTTACTCGAGTGCCGTCTAACTTTTTTACCCACCTCTGATCAAAGACTGCCTCCATAGCCACAATGCTTTCGAGCTCACTCGAAATTTTAGCTAAATCTCGTTCTTCCAATACCCCTGCAGCGCGAGCTCCTTCAAGGGCGTTCGAAGTAATTGGGTCCCAGCCTCCAAAAACTATGTCATCAAGCGACGCCAAAGGAACAAAGTCCTTAATCAGCGGGTTAAGTCCGTCTTCACGCGTCCCTAATCGAATGTGCGCCATCTGTGTTACCGAACCAATTGGAGCCGCTAGGCCTTGTCGCGCTGCGATTACACCAGCGATGAAGGTTGTAGCAACAGCTCCCATTCCAGGTGTCAGTATGCCAAGTTTTCCGTTAGGTGGTGCTATCTCTACTGCTGTCATACCCATAAAGATAAGCGATTACTTAACATTATGTGTTTATAATAAGTAATTCTTAACATTAGGTGTTCAACAGTGAACAAACATCGTTTACCCGACGTGACGGTAGCTCAGCTCGAATATCTGCTCGCTGTGGATCAAGCACCGACGTGGGCGGCAGCAGCTAAGTCGCTAGGGGTTAGCCAATCAGCGCTATCTCAAGGGCTGACTGAACTTCAACGACGGATAGGGCTCCCTCTTTTCAGTCGCGACGGGCGAAAGAAAGTTCCTTTACCGGAAGCACAAGACGTTATTGAACATGCACGAAGAGTAATATCACAAACAAGTGACCTATCTATCTGGGCCGAGTCGATACGCTCTGGCAGCGCTGGCAACCTGCGAGTCGGCCTTATCGACGCAGCCGCAGTCGATCACTTCGGAAAAGATCTACGACTATTTCGACAAAGCAGACTTGGTCTCCAATTACGCATTTCGGTTGGGCCTTCGAGTCAACTTCTCAGCGCTCTCGAAACTGGGGAGCTCGATTTAGCCATTTGTGTCAAACCGCCACATAACCAATTTACAACAATCCCACTTATCACAGAGGATCTTTGCATTTACTGCCCTCCCGACACGAAGGACCCTCTCATGAATCAATGGGGACCATGGGTTAGTTTCCCAATCGGTTCTTTTACAAGACAGCTCATCAGGGCAGCGCTTACCTCTGAGGGCAGGTCTTTTAATGTTGTAGCCGAATCTCACCAACCAGAAGTGCTTCGTGAAATGGTACTTCTCGGAATGGGGTGGGCAGTCCTTCCTCGGATACAAGCAGAGCGAGCGCCAGCTGCTCTTCGGTCAATTAAGCCTGAACCCCTGCTGCAACGCCAACTAGTAGCAGCGACGCGAATGATGGGTACAAAGAATCCTGCTGCCTCAGCGTTAATTGATCTCATCAAGTCAAGAACGAAGAGCTAGCCCACCTCAACGTTACCAGAACGAGCAAAATGAACTTCTAGAGCGCCGATTATCATCGGCCAAAGCTGTCTAGGCAGGTCGTGTCCCATATCACTCAATAGCAATAACGAAGATCCCGGAATCAGCTCTGCGGTACGAAAGCCACTAGATGGACCAATCAGACGATCATCGCGTCCATGGATTACTAACGTAGGAATCCTTAGGCGCTCTAGCTCAGCTTCACGACTTCCTGATGCAACAGCTGCCGCGAGTTGTCGAACCACGCCATCTGGATAGTTGGATCTGTCGTATGTGGCTGCCGCAACTTCCTTAGCTCTCTTTAGATCAAAATATTTTTTACTTGACCAGACTTCGTATGCGGCAGCGTGCTCAATGTAATCAGATCGTGATGAAGGAGATGGAGTCAAAAGTAACGTAAACGCTTCATCATCGATCTCAAAATTATCCGGATTGCCAGTCGTAGACATCATCGAAGTAAGCGATAGCAAACGGTTAGGCCTTTCAATTGCCATAGTTTGAGCAATCATTCCCCCTAATGAAGCTCCCACAACATGAGCTTTCTCAATTCCCAACGCGTCAAGAAGTCCGAAGGCATCATTAGCCATATCTGAAAGGGTGTACGGAACCTCTGGTAAGTCACCTCCTACAAAAAATGCATTGAGAAGAGCTTCTAAATCAACTTCGCTTCCTTCACATTTGGATGAGAGTCCAGAGTCTCGATTATCAAATCGAATCACATACTTTCCAGAAGCTGCAATTTGTTCGCAGAAACTGGCATCCCAGTGAATAAGTTGAGCTCCCAGCCCCATCACTAATAGGACAGACGGGTCCGTTGGCACTCCAAATGTTTCGTATTCAATATCAATTTC
Organism: Actinomycetota bacterium; assembly: GCA_002731665.1. Next base: position 30,878 of record PCCJ01000006.1, read on the forward strand.
GTCGGCTGAAAGTATTTTCATCTTAGTTTTTAGACCTAACCGGCGTGAACTCGCACTGGAGGTGTTTCACACCATGAATAAAAGAAGACTGTAAAGTATCTGGTTCACCGACTGACCGAATATCCGGTAGCCGCTTGAACAGTTCACGGAATATAACACTTATTTCTCGTCGCGCTAAATGAGCACCCAAACAAAAGTGAGGCCCCGGGCCTCCGTAGCCATATTGAGGGTTGGGGTTCCGGAGAATATTAAACGCGTTTGGGTTCTCGAATACTGATGGATCACGATTAGCCGCCAGATAGAACATCGCTAATTTATCACCTTCCTTCAGCTTTGTTTTACTTAGAACGGTGTCTTGTGTCACAGTCCTTCGCATATAAGTTACTGGACTTGCGAGGCGAACTATCTCTTCGACTGCAGGACCAGCCAAGGCCTCAAAATCAGCAATCCAAAGGTCACGCTGGGAAGGGTTATCGGTCAAATATTTGAGCCCCCAGCTGATTGCATTTCTAGTCGTTTCGTTTCCTGCCACTACCAGCAGCACAAAAAAACTTGCTAAATCGGCTGACGTCAGTTGATCGTCTTCGAGGTTTGCATTAACTAAAATGCTTGTCAAATCTTGACCGTCTCCACCACGCTTAAGCTCTGCGACATCGCCCATCAGAGCAGCCAAATCGGCTCCAGCGTCCAATAGTGCCGTAATAAAATCAACGTCTTGCGGAGCGAATTCTGGGTCTTGGATTCCAAGGATTACGTTTGAGTTTTCAAATACTCTCGAAAACTCAGAGTCTGGGATTCCCATCAAGTCGCAGACAATTTTGAGGGGAACGGCAGCAGCGACTTCTGTAACGAAATCACAGGAGCCAAGATGGCTCATACCATCCACAATATTACGAGCTACATCCTGCACAGACTCTTCCAGCAGGCTTAAAACCCGGGGAGTAAAACCCTTAGACACAATTCGTCGAAGACGAGCGTGCCTCGGGTCATCCATGGCAATCATCGAACTAAAGAATTCCGTAAATTCCGGCGGAGTGTCTGTAATCGTAATACCCGAACTAGAACTAAAAATTTCTGGGTTTCGAGAAATTGTTCCTATGTCAGCGTGCCTTACAACGCTCCAGTATCCAGGGCCGGCTTGCAAGAACTCATTTTCCGGCAATGGCTCTTCAAACCAGTCCAAAGGTGCCTCTGCATGGAGCCTGCTAATTTCTGCATCTATAGTTTCGGCGCCTTGAAGCCATACCTGCGAGTCCATAAGATTTACGTGACTTACGTTCCACTCACCCATCTTTCAAGCCTATCGTCATTAAGTCTGCCAACATAGACACTGTGACACTTCAAGATCCTCAACCTCTCCCACCTCGTCAAATCGTAGACACCTACACAGAGCAGATGTACTACCAAAAAAACTTTGAAGCACTAGAAGATCTAGTCGCTGACTCGATGGTTAGGCACGAACAAAACGGAGAGAGAGTTGTTCTGACCCGTGAACAAGTACGAGAACGAATAGAAGATTTTCACGATCAGTTTCGATCAATACACTTCACTAGTCGCAAGGTTGTTGAAGACCATGATTCGGTGGCAGCGGCTTACGAGGCTGATCTAGTTGATCATGAGGGCCAAATTCATACAATTTGTGGAATCGAAATTTTCACAGTCGNNAATGGTCGCATATATGANGTGTGGAACTCCCCGGCTGGCGACGGTTCGTGGGGGTAATGNTATGACCGATAAANCAACNNCCAACTACGTCATCCATGGAGCAGGCGGGATTGGCTGCGTAGTCGCGGCGCGCTTGGCNCAAGCCGGTCAACGTGTTTCGTTAATAGCTCGNGGGGACCATCTCTTAGCTCTGCAAAAGAAAGGCCTTCAAGTCCATGGAGACACTAGCGGTAAATGGAAACTTCCTGCCGCTTCTCATGCCAACAATCTAAACATCGATGAGCACACAATAATTTTGTTGACGATGAAGACTGATGACACTTTCAAAGCCGTAGAACAGCACCAAGAAATTTACTGAGATTTGCCTATTATCTGTTTCCAGAACGGTGTAACCAACGAAGCTTGGCTTACAAAGCGAAACTTTCTCACTTATGGCTGCACAGTAATGGTCGGCGCCGGCATTACTGAACCCGGCGTCGTCAGACATTCAGGCGGAAAAATGCTGGAAATAGGTTCCTGGCCTTCAGGAGTAGATAATTTATGTCTAAGAATTACAAAAGATTTACAGCTATCTGGCATGGAAGCCAATGTTGACGAAAACATAGAAAATGGAAAATGGGGAAAGCTTGTTCGTAATCTTTCCAACGCCTATCTTGCGCTAACTGATCTCTCCGTTCAAGAAGCAAGTTGTCTACAAGAAGATCGTTTTTTTATCGCTGATGTTAATGAAGAGGCCGCAAACGTCACCGAAGCTGCAGGACTTTTTGTTCGCTCTATTGGTAAGAGAAATTTACGTGAGCAGATAGACCACTTGCGCACCGGTGGCGTATGGCCAGCGCGTCCTCCTGTCACTGAGACAAATCGTTCCTACCCGAGCACTTGGCAGGACCTCAAAGCGAAACGAGGCTCAGTAGAAGTCGATCACTTCAATGGCGCGATCGTCCGACTCGGAGAAATACACGGCGTGGAAACACCTTTGAATCGAGTACTCAGAGATCTTTGCAGAGATGCTGCCTCTCGGCTATTGGATCCAGGTACTGAAACCTGCGAGTCGTTGAGAAACGCCGCTAAGAATACTGATAGGGGTGCCCGGGGCGGGACTTGAACCCGCACGCTCCGTTAAAGAGCCGAGGGGTTTAAGCCCTCTGCGTCTGCCTATTCCGCCACCCGGGCTACCGAGAAGCTAGGCTAACCAATTCTTATCCCTAGTTGGCTGTCTCAGCTCTATTTATGCAGCAATAAATTGTTTGTCTTCGTCAATGACCTCAGCACTTTTTAACTGTTTATGGGAGGTAGCAAGTTCTTTGTTACAAACTACACCCTCGCTAAACAAGGTCTCGACAACCTGAAGGTTCTCAACTATCTGGCTCCATAATACGTTGCGTAAACTGCTGGCCTGCCTCCCTACAAATTGATTGCAGATAACAGCGCCTTCAACAAGGTCTGCTATGACCGCTAGAAATGGGCGCCCTATTATTCGAACAGAGACGATACTGCCAAGCTCAGATCGTCTTATAGCACGGTCAATTCCTTGGGTTTTAGGTGGCGTTCGAAAAGCCGGAACTCCAATGCCTTCCGCACGACATGCCTCAACAATGACTCTCGCCGCAACAGCAAACCTCATCGAGGGGGCTTCGCTTAACGAAGTAGCTGATTTCACGACTCGAGAAGTTAATGGCTTATTGGTCATCATGAATATAATGACCAAAGGGTGGGACAGACGAAAATAATTTAAATCCTGAATCTAGGACACTTTCTAATTATTTAATCTCTCATCAAGAATTTATAGATCAGGTCTCAACAATACGCGGGTAATCTTATTTTCGTGTCTAACAGCTCTGGCTTAGTCGAAGGATTGACCCCAGCCCAACAAGAAACCCTTGACCTTATTCGTGTTCCACAAGAAGACCGCACAGTTTTCCCATCGAGCCTTCGAGCTGAGTTGTATCATCGGCTAGAAAAAGAAACAGTAGAGGTAGCCGACGCCTTAACTTCAGATCTTTGGGTAGCCAAAAGACAGCTTCAGGCGGTCAATAGCTGCGAAACGCTATACATGGCACAAACGCAAGAAGAGTTTAGATACTCAGTTCCTACATCTCGAGGACAAATTTTTCACAAAGCCGTTGAACTTTCAGTCCACCTTCCCTCAATTCTTTCACCATCAGAGCTTGTCGGGCATGCTTTTAATTCGCTCAGTGCTCGCGATGATTCACTTTCCCACTTTCTAACTGAAAGCGACGCTGTTACTGCGGCAGAGATACGAAGCGAATGTGTTTCTCTACTCACCACATTTCAAGAAACATTTCCCCCTCTTCGTTCGGCCTGGAGACCTACCACTGAAGCATCACGAAGGGTATCTTTTCATCGTAACAAAATAATTCTTGCGGGCCGGTTTGATTTGACGCTCGGAATGCCAACAGACCGCACAGCCGGTCGAGTTATCATTGAATTGAAGACAGGAAAACCATCGATACAACATGCCGATGATCAGCGTTACTACGCGTTGCTAGAAACCTTAGTTACTGGCGTTCCTCCACTTCTTCTTGCAAGCTTCTATGTCGACGCCGGGCGTGTCGTAACCGAAAACGTTGATGAAGCTTTATTAGAATCGACTCTCCGTCGAACAATCGCCGGAGTCAAAAGGCTCGGCTCGCTCCGCCTAGAGGACGTTCAGCCCAAAAAGTTACCTGGGCCTCCCTGTCGTTGGTGCCCAGTCTCAAATGAATGTGCAGAAGGAAGCGAATGGTTGAAAGAATCAACTGAAACCAATGGTTGGTAACGCTCTTAGTTTTTAAACTTTAGCTCCTGAGGTTTCCTAAAGCCCATAGCTCATCGCGCCGCTGGTCCCACTCTTCTGAAGTAATAGCGAAACGATCGTGATCTTCCCATACGCCCGCTATCTGCAAGTACCCTTTAGCCGTCCCTTCACAGCGAATTCCTAGCTTTTGGGGAACTCTAAGACTGGCTTTGTTACGTGGAATTATTGAAATTTGCAAACGGTGCAGCCCCGCCCGGTCAAAAGCATAACTCATCACAGCTACTAGACCTTCTGGAACAAACCCTTGACCGGCCCATCTTTCATCTATCCAATAACCCACGTGACCGCTTTGGAACGCTCCACGAACCACATTGTTGACATTAATTTCCCCACAAAATATCCCGTCGTGCCACAACGAAAAAGCAAACCCCGTGCCAAGTTGCCGCTCTCTGTCCCTCGCGTTGCATCGCGCCGCGAAAGCAGATGGGTCTCGTTCCGCATTAGGCCCTCCAGGAACCGGCGCAGGTTCCCACTTGGTAAGCCAATCTGCGCATCGACTGCGCACCTCACTCCAAGCCGAAAAGTCCGAAGCTTGGAGCCCTCTGAGGAGTAGACGAGCAGTGTGTAATTCACTCACGCTAGAGACACTAGCCGTCTTCGCTGGCTTGATTCGCGTCAAGCATCTCATCAGCTAAACCATCAAGTAGATCGCGCTCACGCACTAAGCATTCATCAATTTCCCAATGACGCATAACTGCAACCAATATGCAGCAGCCCCCAACAATTACGCCAGCCCTCTTAGGGTCCAGGCCAGGGTTATGTAACCGATCTTCAAGTGACTCCGTGGCCAGAGTGCGAAACACATCTTCTGCAGCCGATCGTTTCAGTAGAAACTTGTCAACCATTTCACGTTTATAGTCCTGCAGCCCAAGCTCGACTGCTGCAATAGAAGTAACGGTTCCGGCAACACCGATCAATTGTGAAGCTCTCCCGATTTGTGGTTGCTCCCGGTCAATATCATCCAAATGTAATCTGGCTACCTGAATTGCTGCCCCCAACTCTTCTGGCCGAGGAGGGTCTGATCCTAAATATTGCTCTGTGTATCTCACCGCCCCCATATCAACTGATCGCCAAGCTAAAGGTTCATTGGTGCCATAAGCAAATTCAGTCGACCCACCTCCGATGTCCACAACTAGATACGGTCCATTTGAGGGATCTAGATCAGCCGTAGCTCCCAAGAAACTGTATTTTGCTTCAAACTCACCACTTATTATTTCGACTTTCGCGTTTAAGGCCTCGGAGGCTGCATCAATAAAAGCATCTTGATTAAGTGCATCGCGAACAGCACTTGTACCCACCGCCCTAACTGATTGAACCTTATGATGCTCGATGAGTTCGCGAAATTCGCACAACGTATCAGAGACTCGCTTTATTCCATCTTCGGTCAGTCGACGAGACGCCCCAACCCCTCTACCCAGGCCTGTTATTTTTTGCACGCGTATGTCTACACCACTGCCATCAGTAATCAGCAGACGGGTTGTGTTAGTACCGCAATCAATCACAGCCACCAATTCGCTGGTCACTATGCTTTACCTTCCGTAAGTTGACTAATGACCCATTCCCCTACGGGATCTGGTCCCCCAGCAAGCCAATGGGCAAGGTGCGCATGTAAGCATTTCACACCTCTTCTAGTCCCGCCTACTCCACCAAAAGGCCTAGGCCCTTCATGATCGTCATTAATATGAGAGTTTCTTTCTTCCTCATAACTTTCGTGCGTTTTCACTAAAAGCTCAGCATCTATAGACTCTTCTGCCCTACCAACGCCACCGGCGCCTTCCAGCACCGAAACTCGATGTCTGAGATCTTTGTTAACAAGCCAATACCTAGTAGGCATTGGTCTACCATCATTCATGAATGGTCCGTTCCGGATTACCACTGGATCTCCGAGTAGGTCTTCGACGACCACGACAAAAGACCCTTCAGGTTTTCGATCTAGAAGTTCGGCGACTCTAGCAACCACACCCACAGTGGGTTCAGTTATGGGATCCACCAAGCGAAGATCAAATAACATGAAAACGTATCCGTGCCTCAGCGTTTACGTCGGCTGAAAAGAATAAGCAAGAGCCCAGCTATGACGAAAGGACCGAATCGCTTAAGCATCGGAGCCGCAGCTGTATCCAGCAGGTCTACCGGTTCTGGCTCAGGCATATCTATGACCCGCGGCCCTTCTGGTTTCTCCGGCTGCTCTTCTGACCCCGAATCAGTGTTACCTTTTTCTTCGGCTACCACCGTGTCGGTAGCTATCTCTTCGCTCAATTTTTTCTCAAGGGAATCGACGAATTGGCCAATCAGTTTTTCCGAGACATCCGCCATTACACCACGTCCGAACTGCGCTACCTTCCCTGTGACTTTCAGGTCAGTGCTTATCGTAATTTTAGTTCCTTCGCCATCTGCGACCATCTCCGCGGTAACCTCTGCCGAAGCATTTCCTGCGCCACGGGTGTCTCTGCCTGTAGCTTCGAGAATTACTCGATGTTCCTCTTCGATTTTTTGAAGGAATTTAGCTGATCCTTTGTATTGCGCAGTAATCGGACCAACTTTAACTTTCACCTGTCCTTTAAAATCATCTCCGTCTATCTCTGTTAATTGTGCTCCTGGCATACACGGCGCTATATATTCTACATCAGTCAAAGTCGCCCAAGCTCGTTCGACAGGCACACTTACTCGAAACTCATTTTTTAATTCCATTGTTGAAGATCCTCCAGGGTGTCGATATCAGCGGGAGAGCCTTCGCAGGGTACCGCCTCAACTAGTTCAGGCCTTGATCGTATTAACAGTCTGGCTCCCTCGTCTCCAAAAGATGGTAAAAGTGGCCATACTTCCCGTGATAAACGGACTGGATTCCTTTGTTTTCCATCATACGAAGCGACTGCTATCGGTGCTCGGGCATCAGCAATCGATTTCCAAGCGAGTGGCTCTATCTTCGGTTGATCACCAAGTCCAAAAACGAGCGCTTCGAAGCCCCGTGCGCGAGCCCATTTAGTTGCAACAGATATCGATGAGGCAATACCTCGACCGTAGTCAGGGTTATTGACAATTTCCACGTCAACTTTATTAAGCTCATCGGCAAGATCCACTGCGCCAGTGACTACCAGCACATCGCTAAAACCTGCTTGCATAAGTGAAGCAAGAGCATGAGAAATGACCGGCCTACCATTCAAATCAGCTAACAGTTTGTGATGCGAGCTCTTAAAACGCGAACCTGACCCAGCGGCGAGCAATACGGCTGCAGTTTTCAACTCAACTTACCCCAGTGAAAAAATCGAGAATATTATTAGCCACTTCTTCATAGTGACTGACATGCACATGATGTTTCGCATCGTCAACAATACAAGTTTTTACTAACGACGCGCTTTGCTCTATGACCTTCATTCCTCCACTGTAGTGGGTATCTAGCGAGCCACAAATTTGTAATATTGGCATATGTAATTGGCCTAAACTATCTATTATTAAGGAGTCCTTCTGTCTACACAATGGTGCGACATAGGATTCTAACCCAAAGATACTGGCTGCTTTATCTGTCATTAAATTCCACTTAGCTCGAGCCTTTTCCCGCTTAAATCCTGGACCACTAGCTATCAACACTAAACCGCGGACAGAATGGGGTTCTCGCACCGCTCTATGCAGCGAAAGATAACCTCCAAGGCTATGTCCGACCAGATGGACGTTACATTCCGAGGCAGACTCTCTCAGCCTAACGAGTAGGCAGTCAAAGATTTCCCCTACGTTTTCCCGCTCATAGTCTCGCGGATCCCCGCTGTAACCAACTGATTTTCTATGGCCCGGTAAGTCCCATCGCATGACCGTATATCGTTGAGATAGACGGCTAAATAGTGCGTCCCATGTAGACGCGTCGTCTCCAAATCCGTGGGTAAGCAAAACTGGCGGTCCGGAACCCGCTATTTCTAGCCAAATTCCGTCATACATTTCTCCGTCACCAGATTGGACGATTTTTGACATCGATTTAATATGACTTTGGTAAGCCTAAAACTTTACTCGAAACGAAGTTCATTACCATTTCTTGACTTACTGGGGCTATTTTCATCAGTCTGCTCTCACGCCAATACCTCTCGACGTCATATTCCTTTGCGTATCCAAAACCACCGTGAGTTTGCATCGCCCTGTCGGCACATTCGAAAGCTGCTTCAGAAGCTAAATATTTAGCTAAGTTTGCCTGCTCCCCACAGTCCAAACCACTGTCGTAGCGCCAAGATGCTTCTCGGATAACGAGCTCCGCTGCCTGAAGACGAGCATGACTATCAGCCAGAGGAAAAGCGATACCTTGATTCTGTCCTATCGGGCGTCCAAAGATTACTCTACTGCTGGCATAATCGACCGCTTTCTTTAGAGCCACTCGGCCGATACCCAATGCTTCAGCCGAAATCAGTATTCGTTCAGGATTCAAGCCATCAAGAATATATCGAAATCCTTCACCTTCTTCGCCAACTCGTCGACTTACTGGAACACGCAGCCCATCGTATCTAACTTCGCAGGACACAACAGCGTTCCGGCCTACCTTTGGGATAGGCGTGATATCAACGGCTGGGTCTTTAAGGTCCACTAAGAGCAATGTCATCCCCTGAGTTGGGCCATCACATTCTTCTTTCGGAGTTGTACGGACCAAAAGTAAACAAACATCGCAATATGGAGCTTTAGTTGTCCACACTTTTGCGCCTGTTACTACATATTCGTCGCCATCGCGTTCAGCTCGAGTGCGAATCGAGGTTGTGTCTGTTCCGGCATCAGGTTCAGTCACTCCAAATGCAGCATGGATCGTTCCGTTAGCAACTCCAGGAAGAATTTCGTTCGCCAACTCAGGTGAACCATATTTACGAATCGGCTCCATGCCAAACATTGAGAGGTGCATCGCCGAGCATCCATTCATCGCGGCCCCACTGGCTGCTACCTCTTCTAGAACGATTGAGGCCTCGGTGATTCCCTGGCCACCGCCTCCATATTCTTCGGGTATGGCAATACCTATCCAACCGCCTTCCGCCATAGCCGAATAGAATTCCCACGGGAATTCGTGCTGATCATCTTTTTCGCGCCAGTATTCATCTGGGAACTGAGCGCACACTCTACGTACGCCCTCTCTTATAGCTTCGTGGTCTTCGTTCTTGGAAAAGTCCATACCAATGAAGTTAGCCGGGAAAACCTCTTGTGCGTTATGAAACCTAGACCCAAATTTGAAAACTTGCTAATGGATATGCCCAGTTGTTTCACTCAAACGAGGGGCACTGCGGCCGGTGCGTATAGCTATTATCTCGGCCACGATAGAGACCGCTGTTTCTTCGGGCGTTCGGCCCCCAATATCTAAACCTAACGGTGACATAATACGGCCGAGCTGCTCTTCGGTAACACCTTCCTGGCGGAGCCTATCCACTCTCTTCTCATGAGTTAGCCTCGATCCCATGGCGCCTAAGTATCCCACACGGGTAGCCAACGAACTCAGAAGAGCCGGTACATCAAACTTTGCGTCGTGAGTCAAAACACAGACAGCATCACGCTGTCCAAGATCTTCCCCTATCCGCTTCAAAAGCCTGTCGGGCCAGTCGACGACTAATTCATCTGCCATAGGGAACCGTCGTCTTGTTACAAAAACTTCACGAGCGTCGCAAACGGTTACTCGAAAACCAAGTAACTTCGACTGTGCTGCTAATGCTCGCGTGAAATCAACAGCACCGAAAATTATCATTTGCGGACTTCTACTGTGCGTTTCGATAAAAACACTTAAGTCGTGTTGCCGGGCTTCACCATCAAGGCCATAGTGACGGACTTCACTGGTTCCTGCTTCTAGCATTCCTAGGGCGTCGCGACTAACCACTCGGTCTAGTTCACTTGATCCGAGGCTACCTTCAACATTTTCATTACCGAATACAAGCAGTTTTGACCCTACATTTTTGCCTTCTATAACTGTCGCCAATACAACTGGTTCTTCGGCTTTTAGAGCGTCCCGGTAGCTTTCATATATTGAACTCACCAATTTAGCTCCTCGATAAATAGGTGAATAGTCCCGCCGCATGTCAAACCGACGGAAAATGCTTCATCATCGCTAAATCCGAATGACGTAATACCAGCATCCCGCCGACCTTCTAACAATTCTAAAGCTTCCATGACGACTGCCCCTTCAACGCACCCTCCTGATACTGAACCTGCTACCTCGCCTAAACTATTCACGGCCATTGCGGCCCCCGGATCTCTGGGGCCACTACCTTCAATATCAACGATTCGAGCTACCGCTATTCTCTGTCCGGCAGATCTCCAACGCTCTATATCGGCAAGAATTTCATTCATGCTGTGTCTCCTCAGGTCTACGATGCAATAATTTCTGTAAGACGTTCAAGTGAATCAAACGAGTGTCCTTCAATGAACTCATCTGTGTATGGTAATGCAGCTGCCATGCCTTGGGCTAGAGGTGCGTAACCCGGTGTATACTTTAGTGGGTTAACCCAAATTAGTCGGTGAGTTACTCTTTGCAACCGCTCCATTTGTGTTCTCAGGACATCCGGAGAGCCGCGATCCCATCCATCTGAAAGAATGACCAAGAGCGCTCCACGGGCGTAGCCTCGTATACCCCATTCATTATTGAACTCAGTCAGCGTTGCGCCAAGCCGCGTTCCCCCTGACCAATCGCGAACAGAGTCCGCGGCAGAACGAAGAGCAGCGTCCGGATCGCGTGACGTCAACTCACGAGTGATTCGCGTTAACCGAGTACCCACCGTAAAAGCCTCGACGTCAGCTCGACCAACTACAGCGGCATGTGCAAGCCGGATTAGAGCACGAGCATAGGGCTCCATAGACCCTGACACGTCGAGAAGCAGGACTAACCTTCGAGGTCGCGTGTCTTTTCGAGAGTATTTGAGATAAACAGGTTCGCCATCGGTTTCAAAAGCTTTTCGAACGCTTTTACTCAAATTCAGCTTTTTATTATTTTTCTTTGCATCACGTTTTCTAAGGGAGGCTCGTCTACTAGAACTAAATTTAAGGTTCCCGATTAATTGATGGAGTTCGCGAAGTTCACCACTAGAACAGTCACTGAAGTCCTTGGCTTTCAGCGTTTCTATCCTGCTGAAACGAACAGATATTTTCGGGCCAGGCGAGTTTACTTCGACATCATTATCTATGGACTCTTGTGACGGATCATCCGTAGCTAAAGTGACCGTGATGGGCGGCATCGCAACTTCGATACCCCTGGACCGCTGACCTTCCCAAAATACTGCGAAGGCACGATTGTAAACCAATATCTCTTCAGGGTCCTGCAACAGAGTTACCCGACCAGACCAATAAACCGAGCTTCGCTTGTCAATACCAGTCAAGCGTAACGCCTCAACAAAAAGCATTACGCTACTGACAGGTATAGAAAGCCCAGAACCTCGCAGCACTCGAGCAAACCCAATTGCAATTGTCTCTACATTTTGAACCTCAGCACGGTCCTTTGGTCTACCCGCAGAATCAAGCATCGCTGACAGCGGACAAAATAATATTTAGCCCCTGGCTAACAACTCGCTCTTGATCCTCTCGATATTTTAAAACAGCACCTAGAGTGGCCCCGAGGCTTTCCTCGGTTAGCTTCGCTTCTCCTAATTTTCCTAATGCCGTAGCCCAATCGATAGTTTCAGCTACGCCTGGAGGCTTAAACAGTCCGAACGAACGCATCTGCTGAACGGCACTAGCAACTTGGCGCGATAAAACTTCACCCACATCTGGCGCCTTAAGTTTTAAGATATCAATTTCTCTCTCCAGCGTTGGATGCGAAATCCAATGATATAAACACCTTCGTTTTAAAGCATCGTGCACATCTCGCGTTCGATTCGAAGTAATAACTACCAAAGGAACTCTTTTTGCAGAAATCTGACCTAGCTCAGGAATCGTAACCGAAAATTCCGAGAGAATTTCTAGTAAAAAAGCTTCAAACTCATCATCAGCCCTGTCTATCTCATCTATTAACAGCACCGGGATACCTGCGCCGTGATAATCAAGCGCTTGCAACAATGGTCTGCGAATTAAGAATTTCTCTGAATAAAGTTCACTTCCTCTAGCTGAACCTGCGGCTTCGTCTCTAGCTAACAACTCCGAGGCTCTCAAATGGAGTAACTGTTTCGGATAGTCCCATTCATATAGCGCTTGAGCCGAATCGATGCCCTCATAACATTGGAGTCGTATTAAATCACCGCCTGTCCAAGTTGACAACACTTTAGCTAATTCTGTTTTACCAACCCCCGGGTCTCCTTCGAGGAAGAGCGGACGGCTCATCGTCATAGCAAGAAAAACCGCGGTAGTTAAACCTGTATCGGATAAATACCCGTGGTCGCTTAATGATTGACCGACAGCAGCAGGAGAGTCAGGGTTAGTAAACATGCAAACTCTAGGTTATTGCCTCCTAACCACTTCCCACAAAAAGATGAAAGTACGTTATTTCTCACGTCAGTGCGCTCCATTGAGTAGTTTGCCAACTGGGCCCTATCGGAGGACAACATGGATCTTGGAATTAACGGACGTACAGCGGCAGTGGCAGCTGGCTCAGCTGGCTTAGGTTTAGGAGCAGCTAAAGCATTAGCAAAAGAAGGAGTGAGGGTAGCTATTTGCGGTCGCGACAAAACTCGACTCACTGAGGCAGCGAGACAAATTGGTGGAGATGTCGTCACCATCGTTTCAGACATGTCTGACCCTCAAAACGCTTCATCATTTATCCAAGCAGCGACTGAGCAGTTAGGGGCAATCGACATTTTGGTTACTAACGCCGGTGGCCCTCCTCCTGGAACATTCGCTAGTACGGACATTGACAACTACCAACAAGCATTCGATATGAACTGCAAAGCGATGATTGAACTATGCCGAGCTGCTATTCCATCAATGCGAGAACGCGGCTGGGGAAGGGTCTGTGCCATAACTAGTGTCGGTGTGAAACAACCAATAGATTTCTTAATTGCTAGCTCAGTGGCTCGGGCCGGGCTAACAAGCTTTCTCAAAATCACGGCCAGAGAAATTGCAGCAGATGGGGTCACCGTCAACTCCGCCCAGCCAGGAACTCATTGGACAGACAGGGTCGCAAAAATAGTCCCCGACAAAGAATCAGCAGCGAAAAATATACCTGCGAAAATAACCGGATCTTCTGACGATTTTGGCGCAGCCGTAGCATTTTTGTGCTCTGAGCAAGCCAAATTCATAACAGGCACCGGACTCCTTGTCGATGGAGGACAAGCCAGCGGACTGTTGGACTGATTTGACTTAAACTAGAAAGATGGTGGGCTCCTAGCTAAAGCCCACCATCTTCATTTAATTTTAACCTAGAGGACTCTCACAGCCCTGAAGCTTGCAGTGCCCGTTTCGTAAGCACACGTGCTAGATGAGCTCTGTACTCCGGCGACGCATTCAAATCAGTTGGGGGTTCTGTGTCATCCGCCGCATGCAAAGCCGCTTCATCTGCGTTAGCGCCAGCTTTGAGCGCCTCTTCAACTGCCTCAGCTCTTATAGGCGTTGATCCCATATTCACCAAAGAAACATTTGTTGAGTCTCCTACTTGAACAGCAGCGACTCCAACAATTGCCCAATCTTGTGCCCGTCTATTAAATTTCTGATAGTTCCAGTTTACACCCGGACTTTTCGGCACCCGAATCTCTGTAAGCATTTCATCTTCAGCCAAAGAAGACTCAAAATAACCAGTAAAAAAATCTCGAGAGCTTATCTCACGAACTCCGTTGGGTCCTTGCGCAACTATGGTTCCCCCTAATGCAAGAACTGCGGCAGGAAGGTCAGAAGCGGAGTCCGAATGGGCTAAGGACCCACCAATTGTACCTCTATGTCGCACCTGCGGGTCGCCAACTTTACTTGCTACATGAGCCAGTATCGGGCATTCCGCATTAAGCAGCGCGTTTGTTTCCAAGAAACCGTGCTTAGTCAAGGCCCCGATTGACAAATGGTCACCTTGGTCGCGCACATAGCTGAGATCATCTACGCGCCCGATATCAATCAAGACGGTAGGGACCGCTAGTCGAAGCTTCATCATTGGCAGTAGCGAATGACCGCCAGCCAATAATTTTGCTTCATCTCCATATTCACTTAAGAGCGAAATTGCTTCTTGAGCTGAGTGAGCTCTGACATAGTCAAAGGCTGCAGGAATCATCTAACAAACCTTTCTTAGAGCAAATCTTGGCCGCTACAGGCCAGAACTGATTTCACAATGTTGTGATAACCGGTGCATCGACACAGGTTGCCTTCAAGACCTTCACGCACTTCAATTTCAGTGGGCGAAGGATTTTCCTTAAGCAATGAGCATGCCGCCATCACCATGCCCGGTGTGCAGTAACCACATTGAAGGCCATGATTCTCACGAAAGCTTTCCTGCATAGGATGAAGCTCGGTCGCCGAAGGAGCTAGCCCTTCAATCGTAACCACATCTTGTCCATCGGCTTGCACAGCTAACATGGTGCAAGACTTAACAGATTCACCATTCACATGTACTGTACAAGCGCCACATGATGACGTATCACAGCCAACGTTAGTTCCAGTCAACCCCAATTCTTCTCTAAGGTAATAGACAAGTAGCGTTCTCGGTTCGACCTCATCGCTCTTAGTATTGCCATTAACGGTGACGCTGATTTCCACAATGTCCCCCTTTTCATCTCGTGCAAAGATAAAACTACTCGCATCTGCTCCCAAAACCATGCTTGATATGACACTGGGAAGGTTTAATCTTGTTCAATCGGCAGTCACCTCACGGCAAAACCGATCGGTGAGAACTTCATAATGATTATTCGAAGCCTTAGATTACCGAAACTCTCAATTAAAAGTTTGTTAAGTTATCTGAATAGGATTGAGTCTTTCGAGAGTGGTTTCGACTGATCGAGGCCTTAACCTTAAGGGAAATGTAGGACCTCAGCTCAATGCTCTCAGCGCCTCACATTTTTAAGTCTCAAATAACGTCGCAAGGTTCAAAACTAGTGACATTCAAGGCAGGTAACCAATGGTGGCTCATGGCGAAAATCACGTGCTAGAAGCAAATGGAACCAAAGAACAAATATTGTCGAACGCTCGCACCCTGTTTGCCACCCATGGGTATGATGGCACCTCTATTCGGCAGTTAACTTCGAGCTTAAACATTACGCCTGCGGCACTCTATTATCACTTTGCCAGCAAAAATGACGTACTCGAAGCTTTGGCACAAAACCTTTATGAACGATCTGGAAAACTTCTCGAAAGAATCAAAAATTACGATGCAAGTCCTCAGATGCTCAAGAAAACACTCTCAGAGTATTATGATGTGTTAGCTGAAGATATTGATGTTTTTGTTCTTATCTACAATGACGCAGCAATTCAACATAGCCCAGTCGGCAAAAAACTACGACAACAGGCTAAACAGTTTTTTACTCACTTAGTTGGTGATAACCCTTCTGTCGAGGACCGTATGCGAGCTGCTGGTTCGGTTGGAATTATAAGATTGTCCCTCCAGCAGGTTGGGTCAGATGTTACGATACACAGGTCTAAAATCGTAGAGCGAGCCCTTACAGTAATGACTGACTAAACCTATTACCCCAAATACCGACGAAGCCCAGTCCAAGCAAAAACTCCAAACGAAAAGACAATCAGCAACAGAGCTATCACACCGTCTATGGTTTCATCACTTGTCACTCCAACATCCATGAAGCTCTGTCGAGCAAGGCCTAAAACTTCTGTCACTGGATTTCGCTGAGCAATTGTTTGTAACCACCCAGTTGAAACGTCCAGCGGCACTTGCGCAGTAGAAGTAAATAAGGCCATAAAAACGCCGATTGGGAAAAGCGGAGCAATCCGTTGATCTTTAAATCTGTACACCAACCCCAGAGCCCAGCAAGAGGACGCCAAACACATCCCGACAACTGCGGTGTACAACCAAAAAAATCCCATAATGCCACCGGTCGGACGAGCACCAAAAATTAGTCCTACAGCTAGCACAACAGTTGACACGAAAAGAGCCCTTAAAAGACCTCCGAATACACTTCCGACAAGTAGTGCAATACGGCTAACAGGCGACATCATCAAACGATCAAAAAAGCCGTTGCTGACATCAAGCGAAGTTGAAAAACCAACTCCGATCCCTGCAAATGAAGCACCCTGGAGCATCATGAACGGCACATACCAGTTCTTTATCGAGGATGTTCCGAAGCCACCGAGTGTGATAACTCCAGCGTAAAGACCGATGTATATAACAAAAAAGAAAGTCGGGAAAAAAACTGACTGAATTAGAACCGAAGGCATTCTTATTGTTCGAATGATGCCTCTGCCCGCAATAGCAACTATTGACGACATCATTTTTTGATTCTCGCAGACAGCGCTACCAACGAAGTTCCTACGAAAACAAAAAATAGAACAGCGGAAACCACAACCGCTGAAGCAGCTTTCGCAAAATCCCAACCGACTATATGCAGATGGCGCATCCCATCAACCATCGTTGACAACGGGTTAATGCTAGCTACAACTTCAAACCATCCCCCACTAATTTGTGGAGGAAAGAACGCTGACGACAAGAAAACAAGAGCAAAAAAAATCGGAAAAAATCCATTAACTGCCTCAACAGATCCAGTGTGTAAGCCAACCGTTACAGCAAATGCTCCGACCGCCCCTCCTAAAAGTCCAGCAACCAAAAGCGTCACTGCGAACCCTGAGATGCCTCCTTTCATGGTCGCCCCGAAACACATTAAAATTACCGTGAACAAAAGCGCCTGCATCGTTGCTAGGAGAACCGTTCCTACTAGACGCCCAATAACTAGCGCTAAACGAGATATCGGGGAGGCCAAGAAACGATCAAAAAATCCAGATTCGATGTCGATAGCAACATCAGTCCCGGCAGAAGTTGAGCCAAACATAACTCCTTGCAAGATCGTTGCAGCTAATAAGAACGCCACAAACGATGACACTTCAGGGAATCCAGGTATCGCTCGAGTCCTTTCAAATGCAGCGCTACTTAAAGCAGTAAAAAATAGTGGGAAGGCTAGAGACGGCACCCAAGCTTGTGGCTGACGAATCACACCTCTAACGGATCGAGCAGCAACAGCTTTAATTTGCGCGCTACTCATGACCATCTTTTTGTGAGCCTTCAAGACGGCGCCCAGTTGCTTCGGCAAAGACATCTTCAAGACTTGGTGGATCTAACTCAATATGAAAGATTTTAATACCTGCATCATCAAGCGCCCGCACTACCGCAGCCATATTTTCTCCGCCACCTTTAAGACCTAATGCTATTCGTCCTTGCAGTGATGGTCGACGTGGCCCTAGAGCCATGAGCGCTAACGCAGCTGCTTCTACGTTTTTTTCTCCCACTTCGATCCTAATCGTCGGATCGCCTATCGCTTCTTTGAGGGTTGCTGGCCTACCTTCTCGAACAATTGAGCCGCCATCGATAATAGCTATCCGGTCTGCAAGCTGATCGGCTTCCTCGAGGTACTGCGTAGTCAGCAGAACAGTAGTCCCGAACTCTTTATTTAGACGGCGTACTTCATCCCATAACGCAGACCTACTGGTGGGATCTAACCCAGTTGTTGGTTCATCTAAAAATAGAACCGTTGGTTCGTGGATCAAGGACATAGCAAGGTCCAGCCGACGTCTCATACCACCGGAATACTGAGCAACACGCTTATCACTAGCTGCTTTAAGCCCCACGCGCTCTAAGAGCTCTTCACTCCTTACTTTGCTCCGTTTTCTGCTAACACCATGCAGAACGGCTTGCAGCTTCAACAATTCTCTGCCTGTCATAATCGGATCAATCGCAGCATCTTGGAGCGCCACTCCAATGGAGCGGCGAACCATATCGGCTTCAGCCACAACGTCAAATCCGGCAACACGCGCTCTACCACTTGTGGGCGTCATCAAGGTAGTGAGCATCCGTACCGTCGTGGATTTACCTGCACCATTTGGACCAAGAAACCCAAAAATTTGACCCGCTGCAACCTCTAAATTAATATTGTCGACTGCTGAGAGTGAGCCAAACTTACGACATAAATTCTCACTAAATATCGGGGATTCATTAGACATAATCAGCCGTCCTAATTGCCTATAAGCAAATGACGTAATCCAGGTAATGGCCAGTTAAGTGGCAATTCAAGAGCAGTCGACGGATCAACGCTTAAACGATAAAGCTTGTCCCCTTCACGAATAAGGGACATATCTTCTCGAGCCCTTCTCTCAACGATTACTTTGTCCGTTGCGAGTTCAACTTGTTCTTTAAGACCAGCTATTTCATTTTGAATTTCATTCAAGGTTACAGCTGCTTCCCTAACATCTTCACGCCGGTCAAGATATTGTCTAACCGGAAGAATTGAGAACACAAGCAAAACTAACGCAGCCAGAGTTAGCGAACCTGCGGAGATTCGACGGATCCATTTATGATTTTTTTTGGCACGACGAAGAATAGCAATCGGCTTTTTCCAAACCAATCTCTTCAGGGCGGGATCAAACTCCGGATGTTCAATATTTTCGCTCATTTTTTACCGTGCGGAAGGCTACTCTCATACTTCGCTGATTCTCCCAATAGTTCCTCTATACGCAACAACTGGTTGTACTTTGCAACTCGGTCAGATCGGGCAGGCGCTCCGGTTTTTATTTGCCCGCAGTTAGTTGCGACTGCCAAATCAGCAATGGTGGTGTCCTCTGTTTCACCTGACCGGTGAGACATCACACTGCTATAGCCATTACTCTTTGCCAATTCCACAGTTTCAAGCGTCTCAGTCAAAGTACCAATCTGATTTACTTTAACTAAAATACTATTAGCAACACCTTTACCGATTCCCGTACTAAGTCTTTCAGTATTTGTAACAAATAAGTCATCACCCACTAATTGAATTTTAGCCCCGAGCGATTTAGTCAATCGGGACCAGCCATCCCAGTCCTCTTCGTCCATACCATCTTCGATCGAGACAATCGGGTAACGGTCGCACAAGTCACTTAGATACTCAACGAATTCATTCGAGCTGAGAGATCGCTTCTCCCCTGCCAAGGTATATTTACCCTCATCAAAAAATTCTGAGGACGCAACATCTAACGTCAAAGCTATATCTTTGCCTGGCTCGAACCCAGCGCGATCTATGGCTTCTACAAGAAGCCCAAGAGCTTCTTCGTTAGATCCTAAGTCAGGAGCAAAACCACCTTCGTCACCTATCGCAGTAGCTAGACCCCGATTAGCTAAAACACTTTTCAGAACATGATAGGTCTCTACTCCCCATCGCAAACCTTCCGAAAAAGACACTGCCCCGATCGGCATAATCATGAACTCCTGAATATCCACATTATTGTCAGCGTGCTCGCCTCCATTAATTACATTCATCATCGGGACCGGGAGAAGGTGGGCGTTGGGGCCTCCGATATATCGATACAGGGGCACTTGTAACTCGGCACTTGCCGCATGCGCTGCAGCCAGAGACACGCCTAAAATCGCATTAGCTCCTATGCGACTTTTGTTTGCAGTCCCATCAAGGTCTTTCATGATTTGGTCAATATGACGTTGACCCAAACCTTCAACTCCAACTAATGATTCAAAAATTTCAGAATTAATGTTTCCTACTGCAGCTAGCACAGACTTGCCGCCGTAGGAATCATTATTATCTCGCAGTTCCATGGCCTCGAACTTGCCGGTCGAAGCTCCAGAAGGGACCTGGGCGCGTCCCACCGCGCCGGAGGTAAGGTGAACTTCTGCTTCAACGGTCGGGTTGCCACGCGAGTCGATAACTTGACGGCCATGAACATTTTTAATAGC
>PCCJ01000007.1 GCA_002731665.1 Actinomycetota bacterium
GGGGAATCACCTTCATCTCCGAACAAAAAAGCAACCGCCGCATCTCCGCCATTCGATTCGTCTGCACTTGTCGGCTTTCCAGTCCGAAGGTCCGACAGAATGGCCATAGCGATTCCTTCGCTACCTCTAGCGCCTCGCATCGCCGCTTCAGCAGATCGAGCAGAACCTCCGGTGTCGACCGCCCATGTTTCTTGAGGCAAGTCAAGAGCTGCTTGGATTGCAGTGGCATTTGTTTTGTCTAAATAAGCCGGATTAGCTGTCGCAAACAAAATCGATGTAGGCGAGACCTTCGCATTTCGCAAAGCATTCCTGGCAGCCTCAACGCCCATGGTCGTTGTGTCTTCATCGAAGCTAGCAACGGAGCGTTGGCCGCGTCCTCCGCCGGCACCCATTGCGGCTGCTATTTTCGAACGGTCTAAACGGTAGTAAGGAACATACGCCCCGTAGCCGATAATGCCTCTCACAGATCCCCCATGCTTGGATACCACGTAAGTTTAGTCTGAGATATTTGCCATCCGCTATTCAAAAAGCACAAAGAATGAAATTCTAACTTACGCATCTGCAAAATATGGACTCTCGCCTGAGGCATGGTCTGTGATATCTAGAACGTGCTCAACTCCCTCTACTAACTCAACTAGCGTTTTTTCAATACCGGCAGTAACGGTAGAATTGGCCATTCCGCAACCCTGGCATCCCCCGCCTAGCTTTACCAGCACGGTAGTTCCCTCTACTCGCACTAACTCTGCAAATCCACCATGCGCAGCAATTGACGGGTTAATTCGCTTTACTAAAACTTCCTGAATTTGTTCTTCCTTAGTCCCAGAGAGGTCCAGGACGGAATTGGGTCCTAAATCTGGACGGTTCGGATTTCTCAAAACTAGACCCGCCTGATGTCCATTAGTCGGTAGATCAAGAGTGGCGCCTTCGAGCTTGGATATGTCTTGTTCAGGTACCAGAACTGTGAGCCCAGAACCTACGTGCGAAGGGACATCGGCTTGATCTGCTTCACTTAAAAGCTCAAAAGCTAAGTCATAGGTGTAATCAACACCTTGCACCCCTGTTACTTCAATGCGCAGCGCAAGCTGATCTGCATCTTGTTCGCCTGCACGCAATTCAATTACTTTTTCGAGTGCAGACTCAGTTACGGTAATGGCATTACGTTCCGACATAAGATCACTCTATCCGACCTAAGCCCCGGGTACCCACGAATCTTACTTAGGTGCTTACATAAGGGCAGCCTGGTGGACACCTCAATATCCAGGTAGCGTGACAGACTAAGAAATAGTATGTCCCTTCCTATGGAGATCTTATGAGTTTTCGCGCCGTTATGCTTTCGGAAAAAGACCGGCAAATAGCTAATTCAATAGTTGACCTCGAGGATGCTGATCTTCCTCAAGGTGACGTCTTAGTTTCAGTGGACTACAGCACCCTCAATTACAAAGACGGCATGGTTCTTAGCGGAATCGGACGATTAGTTCGTAACTATCCCCACATTCCAGGAATTGATTTTTCTGGCGTTGTTGAGGCCTCGCATGACCCTCGTTTCAAGTCTGGAGATCGTGTCGTTCTGACAGGTTGGAAGGTCGGTGAACTTCACTGGGGCGGCTTTGCTGAAAAAGCAAGAGTAAATGCGGACTGGCTGGTGAAGCTACCAGAGAGTCTTTCAAATCTAGATGCTATGGCGGTTGGGACAGCCGGCCTCACATCGATGTTGGCTATGCAAGCCCTCGAAGAACATGGCATCAAACAAGGCCCAGTTCTAGTCACAGGAGCAGCGGGTGGAGTTGGAAGCGTTGCTATCCATCTTCTTGCTAGCGCTGGCTATGACGTCGCTGCTTCTACGGGCAGGCCAGAAACAGAGGCATACCTGAGATCTCTAGGAGCAACGAGCATCATCCAGAGAAGTGAACTAGCCGAACAACCTACCGGTCCTCTAGCGAGCGAAAGATGGGGCGGCTGCATCGACGCAGTCGGAGATGTTACTCTGGCTCACGTGCTAACTGAAATGCAGTACGGATCTAGTATCGCAGCTTGCGGGCTGGCTGGTGGCAACGCTCTAAATACTACTGTCATTCCCTTTCTACTCAGAGCAGTAAACCTACTCGGAATAGACTCAGTAGTAGCTCCATTCGATTCGCGAGTACGAGCGTGGGCGCGCCTCGACGAGCTTCTCGATCGCGCTACCTTAGAATCCATGACTACGATAGTAAGCTTATTGGATGCTTCAATGATGGGACCTCAAATCATACAGGGGCAGGTACAAGGGCGAGTCGTTGTTGATGTAAAGGCCTAGTTATTATCTCGGTCGAAACTAGTAATTTCTATGCTCTTCGTAACATCGGAAGATGCAATATGTTATCTTCCAGGTAATCCACACCTGATCTTTCGAACCCATAAATGCCGTACCATTTTTCTAAGTGGGCTTGCGCAGACAGTGTCCAAGGTCCAACGCTGCTTCCTAGTACTTCATTAATTAGCTTCCCGGCAAGGCCGTTAGACCTCGAATCTTGTCGTGTCGCGACTCGGCCAATTCGCCGAGTTGCACCCTCATCGATTACACGCAGGCATGAAACCAGACCGTCAGAGTCATCGATCCAATAGTGCATGGCGCGCTGGTCTANATAATCTAAGTCTTGATAAGCGCANTTCTGTTCAACGACAAAAATANTCACNCTTAGAGCCAATATTTCGTANAACTTNGACGGGTTAAGNTCATCAAAGGTCGCTACGNGNATCTCCCNNGCTGCTTTATTCACAACAAAGAAGCCAAGGCTGAAAACCCAGCCATAAACATTGCAAACACAACTAAAACAGAAGTCCAATATACGATTGGTTTTCGGTTCCTCAGTGAAAGAATTTCTCCGCTGCGGTCATAGTAATCACGGGCCATATCTAAAGGATACCTGCTTGTACCAGGGTGTCTCTAGCTATCTAGCTCTTCAGATAGCAGCAGCCACTCTTCTTCTCTAGCCCTCAGCGCCGCATCAACATCAGCGTATTTTTTTGCCGACTCTTCTAGTCGATTGAAATCGGTTTTTTCTTTATTCATCTCATTCTGAATACTTTTTTGCTCAACAGTCAATTCCGCAATTTCTTTGTCAATTTTTGTAATCAAACGCTCCAGCGTGGAAGAAGACCTTCGGTTACTGGTCTTTTGTTTAGTTTTTCGACCTTTCTCATTTAATACTTTCTTTGATGCTACCGCGTTCTCCCACACTGCTTCGCCGGCACCCAGAACACGAAAACCACCATCGTTTATAGCAACTACGTGCTCAATAGTTCGCTCAAGAAACACTCGATCATGTGTGACCACGACCAAAGCACCTTTAAAGTTATCCAACCAATCTTCTAACGCTCGTAACGTATCCAAATCTAAATCGTTTGTAGGCTCGTCTAGAAGAAGGACATTTGGTTCACCCGCTAACAATGCCAAAAGTTGCAGTCGACGCTGTTCACCACCAGAAAGACTCTCTACTTTCGCTCGGTGAGTCGCCGGTTCAAACCAAAATCTTCCCAAAAGCGCTATCTGGCGATAGTCCAACCGACTTCCTTTACCAGCAATCACCTCTTCTACTGTTAAATCGCTGTCTAGCGAATCTCCTTTTTGGTCGAAATATCCGACCTTCACCGTCGAGCCACGATCCACTTTCCCGTCTAAAGGTTCCCGCCGTCCTCCAAGAATATCTAAGAACGTTGACTTGCCTGAACCATTTGGGCCTACCACCCCAAGGCGAGCATCCGCTTCCAGGCTCATGCTGACATTAGCAAACAAGGGCACCTCATCATCATGCCCACCACTCACATTCTCAAGCTCTATTACTTTTCGCCCCAGTCGACTTTGTTTGTACTCCCCAAGCGCTAACGAGTTCTCTCGGTCATCATTTTTTTCTGGGCGTGTAAGCGTTCTATGGGCCATGGTTAACCGGGCTTTAGGTTTTCGCCTACGCGCTTTCGCTCCCCGTTGTAACCACACAAGTTCTTGACGAGCCAAAGTAAGTCTTGCTGACTCATGTTTTGCTAATGTCTCCTCTCGTTCAGCTCGAGCGTGGAGATAATTTTGATAGCCGCCTTCGACGATTAAGGTCCCGTCCCTAGAAAGAGCAACGGTACGAGTAGCAACTCGATCTAGAAGGTGGCGATCGTGGGTAACCAAAATTATTCCACCCCGAAAGTCCAACATTTTCCGTTCCAAAAAATCAATACCTTCTATATCTAGGTGGTTGGTTGGCTCATCTAAAATG
Organism: Actinomycetota bacterium; assembly: GCA_002731665.1. The sequence continues at coordinate 4,242 of PCCJ01000007.1, forward strand.
AGCAACTCAGCATCATCATCTAAAAGTGTTATCGCCAACGCCACACGTTTTGCTTGCCCACCCGACAACGTTGTAACTTTCCGGTCAGCAATTGCAGCCAATCCAAGTCGGTCTACAGCTGCATCCGCTTGCCAGCTATGTCCCACTGCATCTTGAACAGTTACGTTTCCAATATCAGGACGCTGCCAAAGGCAAGACGTTCTCAAACCACGTTGTCTCCTGATACTCCCGCTATCTGCTGTCTCTAATCCAGCAATGATTCTCAGAAGAGTGGATTTCCCTGAGCCGTTGATTCCAAGCACACCAATTCTTTCGCCATTCTTAACGGTGAAAGAAAGGTTATTAAATAATGGCTTACTCGGCCAAGCCATAGCCAGAGATTCAATGTCAAGGAGAGTCATATAAAACGATCGATTGAAGATATCAGCAGCGAGAAAAACGAACCTTAATCAGGTAACAAAAACCAACTTAACGTTTTATCGGCATCTTCCACCCGGACTTCGACTTTACGCTGACCCGAATTATCAATAGTCTTTGCGTTGCAATAAAATGTGCCGCCTACAAGAGCAACTATGTACTCTTCGTCTCCGCAGTCAGTTGCAACATCGAACCCAACATCGATGCTAATTTGATCGCTAAGAGCCGCTTCGGTCCTTATGACCTGCAAAGCAACATGCTTTAGCTTGTGCTCATATCTGCCCTGTGCATCGAGCATTCGAACCTGGATCTCAAAATAATTACCTTGGACTTCAGTTTGACAGGCAAAAACGGACTCAGGGCTCTTTGACACATCCTTGGGACAGTCGACAGCACCAATCCTGACAGGCGCCAAATCATTGCTGACCATCTCTTGTAGTTCGCGTTCCATCGTCGTTTGATCGGAGCCTCCACTGCAGGCGCTGGCCAGAAGCAAGGCAACCACCACCATCGTAAGCGGAGTTTTCGAATAACAAAGTTTCAGGATGCGGGTCATTTCAGTCCTGACAATAGCAAGGGACAGGCCATCGAGGCCATGGGCAAATCCATAAACTATTTTATTTATTTAATTTCTCAAATAAATGGGCGTTCTTGATACCTTCCGAAAACCTCAGCTAAGGAGTGCATGATCTCGCCTACGGTCGCCATCGACTTCGCACTATCAATTAAGAATGGCATCAGATTTGTATCAGTTTCAGCTGCACGAGCTAAGGACATCAACGATCTATCTACGGCCATTTGGTCACGATCCGCTTTTACTTGATGAAGACTTTTGATTTGTTTGACTTCGTCCTCACGACTAATCTTCAGCAAATCAATTTGGTCTTCGTCATTGCCTTCCGTAAATTCATTAACACCGACTACGACTCTGCGCCCTGAGTTTATTTTCTTTTCAAATTCATACGCGGCGTCGGCAATATTTCCTTGATACCAACCTTCGTCTATCAGCCTAAAAGCTCCCTCGAGCATTGATCCGTCGCCATTAGAGTCAATGTGGGCGAACATCTGTTCAGCTTCCGCTTCAAGTTTGTCTGTCAAAGCCTCCACAAACCAGCTACCACCCAGTGGGTCGACGACATTGGTCGCCCCGGTCTCGTAGGCAATCACCTGTTGAGTGCGAAGTGCTATTCGAGCAGCTTTCTCGGTTGGAAGGGCCAGCGCCTCATCCATCGAATTTGTGTGCAAGCTCTGCGTACCCCCGAGAACCCCAGCTAACCCTTCAATAGCTGTTCTGGCAATGTTAACTTCCGGCTGCTGCGCTGTTAATGACACACCTGCAGTTTGTGTGTGGAACCGCATCATCATCGATTTTGGGTCTGTAGCTCCATAACGTTCCTTTAACCACTTGGCCCAGATACGACGAGCAGCCCGATACTTGGCTATCTCTTCAAAGAAATCAATGTGTGCATTAAAGAAGAAGCTCAGTCGCGGAGCAAATTCATCGACATCCAATCCTCTTTCTACCGCAGCTTCAATGTAAGCAAAACCATTTGCCAAGGTAAACGCTAGTTCTTGAGCTGCTGTTGATCCAGCTTCACGAATGTGATAGCCGCTAATGGAAACTGAGTTCCAATTAGGCATTTCGTTTGAAGCAAACTCAATTGTGTCTGCTACCAATCGCATTGAAGGCCGGGGAGGGAAGACCCATTCTTTCTGGGCTTGATACTCTTTTAGAATATCATTCTGGAGCGTTCCACCAAGTTTTTCCCGTCCCACTCCATGATTCTCTGCATTCGCAACAAACATCGCCCAAATCGCAGCCGCAGGAGCGTTAATAGTCATTGATGTAGTAGTAGCCGAGAGGTCAATTCCGTTATATAGAACATCCATATCGGCCAAAGTGTCAACAGCTACTCCACATCGACCTACTTCGCCAATTGACAACACGTCATCGCTATCAAGTCCCATCAGCGTTGGCATGTCAAATGCGGTCGAAAGCCCGCCGCCTCCTGCCGCTAAAATTTCTTTGAAACGTTGATTCGTGCTTTCTGGTGTACCAAATCCAGCAAACATTCGCATCGTCCATAACCGACCGCGATACCCGCTCGGGTGTACACCACGGGTGTACGGATACTGGCCGGGCCAACCTACAGTTTCGCTAACATCATCATTAGAAGGGGTATATAGCGGGTCAAGAGGAACCCCGCTCATGGTCTCATAGTCCACGTCGCGAACTCGACCAGAATCGAATTCTTCTTGCCACTGCTCTCGTGTCATTTCAAGCTCTCCTCTTGCAACGATTCACTAACTCTAGTCTTTCCTAATGTTTACCATCTCATTTGGCTTATCGGACCCTGCCCAAATCCAAGTTCCCACTCGGCACTACGAGCTATTGCATGAGTTGTAAACTCATGAGCCAAAAGAATCGCATCCAGAACAGATGAGCCTTTCGCCAACTCAGCAGTAACTACAGCTGAAAGCGTATCGCCCGAGCCGCGAACATTAGTAGTTTTGATTTTCGGTCGTTCTAAAATCGTAGTCTTTCCAGCACAAACCGCAACGTCTACAGCAGCCGCTCCGCTTCTCCTTCCTCCAGTGATCACGACAGCCTCGGGACCCGCGTCTATCAGCTCGTGGGCCGCATCCTCTAGAGCACTTAAATCATCTCTAAGCACACGCCCTAGCAATCTGCCAGCCTCCAGATGGTTAGGCGTTATTACTTTCGCCTTGGGCACTAATAACTCGCTGATGAGCATCTCAGTTTTCGCTTCATAGAGTCCATCTCCATGCATGTTGACAAGGACAGGATCGACCACTAATAAGGGTAATTTCCCTTCTTCAGCGAGAGTTGCGATAGCCCTTACATTCAATTCTGTATACAAGAATCCGGTTTTCGTCGCCCGAACCGGAAAGTCCGCTAACACCGTTTCTATTTGAGCGAGAACCATTTCCGGCGGCATCCCTAACGCTAACTTGAACTCATGAGTATTTTGTGCGGAAACAACCGTAAGTGCACAAACCCCGTGGACCCCACATGCAGCAAAGGTGCGAAGGTCAGCCTGCAAACCAGCTCCACCTGCAGAATCAGATCCGGAAATAGTTAGCACAACAGCGGGGGGTTCGGTCAAAGTTTCCTCATATTATTCTGCGGGTTAGCATGCTAAGTCCCAACACCACGGCAAGGGAACTAAATTAGCTGTATGCGTATTAGCGTCGGTATCATAGCGAATCCAGTATCAGGACGAGATGTTAGACGAGTCGCAGCTCGAGGCGGTGTTTCTACTGCGGAAGACAAACGTAACCGAATTTCCAGAGCGGTCATCGGCGCTGTCACTGCTGGAGCTAACCACATTATCGCTATGCAGGAACCCTTTCAGATAGCTACAGGTGCTTTAGCGGATCTAAATGTAGATGCAGAACTGGAAATTCTTGATGTTGGAGCAAACGTAAGCCCATTGGATACGGCAAAGGCTGCTCAAGCGATGCGCAATCGCGGGGTAAGCGTACTCATTACACTTGGAGGAGATGGCACGAACAGAACCATCGCTAAAGTCTGGCCTGACGTAACACTGGTTCCGATGTCTACAGGAACAAACAACGTTTTCCCCAGTCTCGTAGAGCCTACCGTAGCTGGCGCCGCCGCAGGTTTAGTAGCTTCTGGGATTGCTGATCTCGAAACCGTTGCTCCGAAATCTAAAATGATTCATATCCAACTAGCTAACAGCAGATCTGACATCGCCCTTATAGATGCCGCGACTTTGGTAGATGATTTTGCAGGAAACAAGATGCCAGTCAAACCGTTAAGCCTAAGGCAGCTTGTCGTCTCACAAGCTAGGCCTGACACAATCGGAGTTTCTTCGATAGTTGGTTTGCTTCAACGATGTGAAACCAAGGATGACTTTGCTCTCATGGCGACTTGTGGCCCTGGTGGAAAATTAATTAAGGCTCCGGTAGCGCCCGGTTTATATCAGCGTGTTCCAGTTCTAGGTGTTCAAAGAGTGGGCTTATCTGAGCCCATCTCCTTGCTCCAAAATACGGTTCTGGCTTTTGATGGTGATCGGGAGCACTTGATTGGTCCTACAGACCACGTGACTGCAAGAGTCGAACGGGATGGTCCTCGAGTCGTGAATGTTTCCGCAGCTTTGGCCCAAGGCGCTGAACGAGGCGCGTTTAGCTAATTGTGGAGAGCATTCAGCAAAATAAATTTTGATCCTGCAGCTCTGCCAACATCAGCTAGATCCTAATACCTCTGCCTCAAACAAAGGATTAGCATCTAACGATCTCATTTCTGATGGTAATTCGTCGCGCGCTTGTTGGTGAAATTCACGATCTGAGTCAAGGGAATACGGGTAAACTTTCATTCCGCTGCGAATCAACGGAACATGCAGCGACCTAGCATCTGCCGGACCAGGATGGTTGTCCTCTACTAGTACTTCCTTAAACGCTACTCCTTTTTGCAAAACTCTATAAGGACGAACTACTCCACCTCTGGTTGCTTTACCTTCAGAGGATTTAGCGACTGGCACTACCGGTTCATAGGTTCCAGAGAGTCGGGCTACGGCTACCAGTTTATAAACCATCCCTGCCGTTGCATGTCCAGAGCCCACTACAAGTTGAGTGCCAACTCCGTACCCGTCTACTGGCTTATTTAGAAGATCTGCGATTCGGTATTCGTCTAGATCGCCAGAAACTACGATTCGAGTAGCTTCAGCACCGCCTTCGTCGAGTCTTTCTCGCGCTCGCAGTGCCTCATGGGCAAGGTCGCCTGAATCAATACGAATAGCACCTGGAACTCCTCCAAGACGTTTTGAGGCGGCCAAGGCTCGATCGATTCCAGTGTCAATTTCATAGGTATCGACCAGCAGAGTCGTGTCAAGACCATGCGCTCTTATCTGAGCTTCAAAAGCTTCTTCTTCGTCAAGATGCGCCAGAATGAATGCATGCGCCGAAGTTCCAGCGGTTGGGATGCCGTACCTGATGCCAGCTTCCATATTCGAGGTGGTATCGAACCCAACAAGCCATGCGGCTCTAGCTGCTGCAACAGCAGCTTGCTCGTGAGTCCTTCGCCCCCCCATCTCAATTAGATGCCGCCCATCTGCCACATCATGCATACGAGCAGCAGCTGAAGCGACAGCACAATCATGGTTGAGTACCGAAAGAACGAGTGTCTCCAAAAGCAGACCAGCCCCGAATTGGCAGTCAACTCTTAGCACTGGGCTTCCAGGCACATATAGGTCGCCCTCTCTATAGCTCCAAACATCACCTTCGAACCGAAAGTTCTCAACGTGCGACAAGAGTTCATCACTAAACCTACCTAATCCGGCTAAGTACTCAAGTTGCTCGCCGGAGAAAGTAAAATCAGCTAGTGAATCAGCGAGGCGATTTGGTCCGGAAACAACTCCATAGCCACGACCTGGCGGCAGTCTTCTCGCGAAAACTTCAAAAGTGGCTCGTCGTTGCGCGACCCCAGAGCTAAGAGCGGCATCTAACATTGTCAATTCGTAAAGATCCGTTAAGAGGGCTGTACCCATATCCCAATAATGGATCACCTTTACTCTTAAAGGCCAATCAATTTCAATCTTCCTACATTGAATTTGTGTTCGAGTGTTATCTGAACATGCTTTTCAAACCGAATCCTCTACTTTTTTATTTTGGAGTTACGGTCTCTTAGTTTTCAGCTTTCCGAGTTTGCTAATCAAAAATAAGTTTATTTAGTTCAAAACCCCCACAATTGCTTTATGGCAATAAAGGTTTCATCGAGAACAGATATTTCTCCCTTCCATGTGATGGAAGTCATGCGAGCAGCCGCAGATCGCGAAGCACGGGGAGAGACAGTTCTACATCTTGAAGTAGGGCAGCCTTCATCTCCTGCTCCCATGCAAGCGCGGCTAGCAGCAGTCCGAGCGATAGAGAGCGACGTACTCGGCTACACATCGGCTGTTGGAATTAGAGAACTACGGGAGCGCATAAGCGCGCATTATTTGGCTTGGTACAAAACCGACATAAACCCCGACCGTGTAATTTTGACTATGGGAGCCAGCGGAGCATTTACCCTAGCGTTTCTCGCCTGCTTCGAGGTGGGAGATCGAGTGGTAGTTCCCTCTCCTGGTTATCCATGCTATCGAAATACACTCAAAGCTCTAGGGATAGAGGTTGTAGACCTTCAGGTGGGGCCAGAGACAAGGTTTCAACCATCTTCATCTATGCTGGACGACTTGGATTCCATCGACGGCCTGGTAATAGCTAGCCCATCTAATCCGACTGGAACAATGCTTCTACCCGAGGAGCTTCAATCGCTAATTAGTTGGTGTCAGAGCCATGAGGTAAGGCTGATTTCCGATGAAATCTATCATGGCATTACTTTCGGTTTATCCGCAAGTAGCGCTATTAGCCAGTGGGATCAAGCTGTTGTTGTCAATAGCTTTTCAAAATACTTTTCAATGACTGGATGGCGTCTCGGTTGGCTCATACTTCCCGAGAATCTTATTTCTCCAGTTGAAAGACTCGCACAAAATGCCTATATCGCTGCACCTAGCATTTCCCAATATGCGGCGCTTGGAGCGTTCGAGAGTCTGGATGAGCTCGAAAATAATATTGCTAGCTACGCTAGAAATCGGAAGATGCTTCTTGAAGGCCTGCCTCTCCTAGGGATATCTAAGCTCGCTCCAGCTGATGGAGCTTTTTACATATACGCAGATGTCTCTGCCTTCACCAGTGATAGCCAGGAGCTTGCTGCTTCATGGCTCGAGGAGTTCAGCATCGCTACCACCCCCGGAATCGACTTTGACTTACAAAATGGACATAAATATATCCGTTTTTCTTTCGCCGGTTCCAGCGAAGATATCGAGGAAACCTTAAAGAGGCTGAACACTTGGGCGCAACAAAACCAACCTTAGACAAGGGGGCTATTTACTCTCTAGTTGCTACTTGGTTCGGAATGACGTTCATTTTCGGTTCATACATATCATTTACAATTTCCCTTGATTCGAAGCCATGTAACGTTCGCAGATCAGTTCTGCATGTATCGCACGGACCATAGAAATTTTCACTACAGGTGGTCATGCAACGAGGGCACTCAAATTCAAGAAGTTCGGTCATTTTCACAAACTCAATTCCTACTGCTGGATAGCTTCAAACAAGGTCAAGAAATCAGCGCTTCCTAACCAGCACTCTTCAAAAAGTCTCCCAACAAATGTCTTTCGAATTCCATTTATCGTGACCATTTTTAATTGGCGCAATGTCAATTAAGCAAAGGACTGCTTAATATTTATTTAAATCACAGAAATGCTTCTCACAAAAATACATCCGCTTAGCACTACCCAGAGGTCAGCACTTTAAAGCCGACGATCACCTTTCCGATTTTCTAGCCAGCTTTTTCCCGATTCAACATCAATGTCGTGTGGTAACCCAAGCACCCGTTCAGCGATAATGTTTCGCTGGACTTCAGACGTTCCACCACCGATAGTCAAAGCGGGAGAAAAGAGAAAACCACCATGCCAATTATTCCAACCCTCTACAGCACTTTGCCCTACAGGGAATTCTGGTGACTGGCCAAGCGGACCCGAGTTTGTTAGAACCCCATGGGTTCCTGATAAATCCTTTGCCAGACCCATAATGTTCTTTCCATGATCATCAGCTAGAGCCTTACGGACCGAAGCTTCCGGACCCGGTTGTCGTCCTTTTAGGCGAGCACTCAGCGTTCGAAGTCTAATCAGCCGAAGTATTTCGCCTTCTATATACAATCTTGACGTCTTGTCTCTAAGAATTTTGTCTTCGATTCCACCTGCATTTTTGATTACTTCAATGAGATCATTAGCACTCGGCCCGCTGCCCCATAATGCACCTTCGCCCGAAAGGGAAACTCTCTCATTTCCCAAGGTCACTTTTGCCAGCCGCCAACCGTCGTTCTCTTCTCCGATCCGGTTTTCAAGCGGCAGCTCCATTTCTGTAAAAAATGTTTGGTTAAACGAGTAGGCAGTAGTCATGTCAACGATTGGTTGTAATTCGAGACCCGGAGCATCCATCGGACAGATGAAATAAGAAACTCCACGATGCTTCGCTACGTCTACGTCAGTTCGAGCAATCAAAATGCCAAACTTACTTCTATGAGCACCCGATGACCAGATTTTGGAACCATTCACAATGTATCTATCCCCATCGCGGATGGCTCTGGCTCCCAGATTAGCTAGGTCCGACCCGCTATCCGGCTCACTAAATAGTTGACACCAAATCTCCTCTCCTGTCAGAATCGGCCATAGATAACGCTCTTGCTGTTCTACAGTGCCACCATACAAAATAGTGGGTCCAGCCCAACCCAACCCAATGCCCCCTGCCGCACGCTTTATTCCTGCAACCGCTAGCTCTTCATCAATAATTAGTTGGTGAATCGGGTCAGCGCTAATGCCGTAAGGTTTAGGCCAGTGTGGGGCCACGTAACCAGCTCGCGCTAATTGCTCTTGAGTTGGTCTATCACCGTGAGAGCCGAGCCACTCTCGTATTTCTAATCTGCGAGAATCGTTGTTATCTGGCCAGTCGAAGTCCATATCTTGACAATACGATAATATTCGATATCTAGAACTTAATTTAGTTTAAGAAAAAACAATGCCCCGGTTTCAGGTATGAAACCGGGGCATCAGATTGTCACGCGATAATTTTCCATTGTCATCAGTTGCCCTGAAAAGCTCAAGACTACTTATCCAAATCGATATGTGAGGACCGGCACATACAGCATCGAGTTCAGTGGTCCGGGTTAGAGTCGCTACCTAGGCCTATTCAATGAGAATAGATTTGAAGCTTCCTCCTTATTGGCAGGCCGCCTCAGCGCCCGACCACCTCCAGAGTCCTAATTTGTTTAGCCATTGGTATGGACCACCTCCTCTCTCTGCGTTACTTAGATCTTGACACAGAGAGAACCAGAAATCAGAACAATCGTCATTAACTCATATTTACAAAGGGTGATCTGACCGCCTCCGCAACTGCTTGAGCCGCAAGGTGTGAAACCAAATCCACTGAAGCTTCGACTTGTTGGGTAGCTAAAATAAAAAGAGCGTCTCCATCGACCGAAGTATGAGGAGGGTCAATACTTCTCGCAATACCGGTGTGAGCCATATCACTTACCCTGCATGCCTCCGGCTTGCTTAGAATTGCATTGGTTACAATGCAACCGATAGTAGTATTGGTTCGTTCTTCTCCACTTTCCGAGGCATTAATTTCGCCAAGCGAAGCGTAGGGGTATCGCAAGGCTTCACTTCCGGCATTACACCCAGCAAGAATTGATCCATCAGAATCAATAACGTCTCCGAAAGCATTTACCGCTACGA
>PCCJ01000008.1 GCA_002731665.1 Actinomycetota bacterium
CGACTTCCTAAGTGCGAGCGCGATAACTCATTTTGATCGAGTGAAAGACGGATTGAAAGCACTAGGTATTGCCTACAAAGTTGAGCCCCGTTTGGTGAGAGGACTCGACTACTACACTCACACAACTTTCGAATTCCAAAGCAAAGCACTTTCAGCAGCTCAGAATACGATCTGTGGGGGAGGGCGCTATAACGGATTAGTTGAAGAGTTGGGCGGTCCTGTTACCCCCGGAATCGGATTCGGTATGGGTATCGAAAGACTATTACTAGCCTGCGATGCTGAAGACGTTTTTCCTGCTCCGAAATCGAGCCTTGACGTTTGGGTAATTGATGTAGCAGGAGGCTCACATGCCCGAGATATAACCTATGAGCTGCGAAGCCATGGCATCAACGCTGATCGCTCTTTCGATAGTCGATCAATGCGGAGCCAGATGCGTAGCGCAAATAGATCTGGAGCTCCTATAGCTTTGATCATCGGTGAAGACGAAGTAGCCGCTGGCAACGTTGCGCTTAGATCTATGTTGGATAATGCCGTAGAGCAAATTTTGATACCCCGTGACCAAATCGCTGCTGAGGTACTTCGTTCCCTCAGTAGTCGGTCCTAACAGTAGAGCCTAACTAGCTTTCGGAGCCCCCTGATGACTATGAGAACTGATTATTGCGGTCGCCTTTCAAGCGACGATATTGGCCGGACGGTCACTGTTTGCGGCTGGGTCGCGAAGCGACGCGAGCACGGCGAATTTTTGGCTTTTGTCGATTTACGCGACCGCACGGGTTTGATTCAGTGTGTCGTAGATCATGCACACGAAATAAGAAGTGAATATGTACTTGCTGTCACCGGGGTTGTTCGCCCTAGACCTGATGACACTATTAATGCTGACTTGGCCACTGGTGAGATTGAGATTGGTGATGCCAGCGTTGAAATTTTGTCGCAATCAGATCCAGTGCCATTTCAGATTGACCGAGCCGGAGAAGTTGACGAAACACTGAGAATGAGACACCGTTATCTCGATTTACGAACTCAACGTATGCAAAGTAATTTACGGAGACGGGCTCTAGTCAACGGCGCTATTAGGCGCTCAATGGAGTCTCAAGAATTCCTGGAAGTTGAAACTCCGATGTTAATTGCCTCTACTCCAGAAGGGGCAAGAGATTTTGTTGTGCCCAGTAGATTGCATGCCGGCACCTTCTACGCCCTTCCGCAAAGCCCTCAACTGTTTAAGCAATTGTGCATGGTAGGTGGAATTGATCGGTACTACCAAATAGCAAGATGTATGCGTGATGAAGATTTGCGTGCTGACAGGCAATTCGAATTTAGTCAACTAGATATGGAGATGAGTTTCGCAGATGGTGACGATGTTCGAGAAATAGTTTCTGTAGCGATAGCGGACGCAACTGAAGTTGTTACCGGTAATCGGCCAGGGCCCATTCCGTCTATGACCTGGTTGGATGCAATGGACAATTATGGCTCAGATAAACCTGACATTCGTTTCGGTATGCAGCTAACAGACCTCTCCGAGATATTTGCACAGACTGATTTTAATGCTTTTAAAGCACCTTCTGTGAAGGGCATTCGACTTCCTGGTGGCGGTGACACGACCAGAAATCGTTTAGACCAACTCACCGATCGGGCAAAGGGCTGGGGAGCTAAGGGTCTTGTATGGATCAAAGTAGGAGCTAACGGAGAAGTTAATTCGCCGGTTGCGAAATTCATGAGTGAAGCAGAAATCGCTGGAGTGCTAAAAGAGCTAGATGCAGAAGAGGGAGACATCTGTTTCATCGTCGCCGATAAGTGGCGCCGAACTGTTCATGTCCTTGGTCTGCTTCGATTAGAACTCGGCCGCCCTCCGGTAAACGAAGGCGGGTATAACTTTTTGTGGGTCACTGATTTTCCATTATTTGAGTCAATTAACGAAGATGGTTCGCCAGTACCGGCGCACCATCCATTTACGATGCCGCATGAAGAAGATATTTCTCTGCTGAGTGCGAAAGATGATGACACGGAAAAACTGTTGGAAATTCGATCGCAGGCTTATGATCTTGTTCTGAACGGGTGGGAACTCGGTTCTGGAAGCGTTCGTATTCACCAGCGCGAATTGCAGCAGCAGATTTTTGAACTCTTAGGAATAAATGAAGAGGAGGCACAAGCGAAGTTCGGTTTCTTGATGAACGCATTCCGATATGGTGCTCCGCCTCACGCTGGCTTTGCATTTGGCATAGACAGGCTGACGGCGTTGCTTTCAGGCGAAGAGAACATTCGGGAAGTTATTGCCTTTCCTAAAAGCCAGTCTGGTGCTGACCCATTGACCGAAGCCCCGACAGAAATTGATCCCGGGCAGCTCAATGAACTTGGTTTACGGCTGTTACCTCCGGTTACTTGACCCAAAAAGGTCGTCGCACCTACTAAGTTCTTGGTGTGGAAGATCTGTTTAGTGCTGCTGCATCAGAAAAACTACGAATAAGCGCTCCCCTCGCTGCGAGGCTGCGCCCGCAGTCGTTGAAAGAGATAGAAGGCCAGGAGCATCTCCTTAGTGGATCGGCGCCGCTAAAGGCCTTGATTGAAGCAGACAAGCTGACCTCGGTTATTCTTTGGGGACCTCCCGGGTGCGGTAAAACTAGTTTGGCGAGACTTATAGCGCGCCACACAGCAAAAGATTTCGTGACGTTGTCGGCGGTGTCAGCCTCTGTGAAAGATGTGCGGTCAATTATTGAAACTGCAGGTCGGAGGCTCGGTGAACATGGGATTGGAACAATTCTCTTCCTGGACGAAGTCCACAGGTTCAATAAAAGCCAACAGGATGCACTGCTTCCATCAGTCGAAGATGGCTTGTTGGTTCTAATTGGTGCAACAACTGAAAACCCTTATTTTGAAGTGAACGCGCCGTTGCTTTCACGCTCAAATTTGTTCCGNNTGAATCCTCTTAGCGGAACAGCTGTTTCGAAGCTGTTNCACAAAGCAGTTGAATCAGAGGGTTCTCGAGCTAACGAAGACGCGNTCGAACATCTNGCCGAGCGGTCAGGTGGAGACGCCCGAAGAGCCTTGACCGCGCTGGAAGTAGCTTTGGTTCTAGCAGCACAAAACAATGAGACTGTTAGTTTACGACACGCAGAACTGGCATTAGATGAAAGAGCTCATCGGTATGGTAGCGACGAGCATTACGACGTTATTTCAGCGTTCATTAAGTCGATAAGAGGCTCTGATGCAGATGCAGGGCTCTATTGGCTTGCTCGTATGTTGGAGGCTGGTGAAGACGCAAAATATATTGCTCGGCGATTAGTAATTCTTGCATCTGAAGACATTGGTATGGCTGACCCTCAGTCCTTGCTGATCGCTGATGCAGCAGCCAGGGCGGTAGAATTTGTGGGATTACCCGAGGCGCAACTTAATCTCGCCCAAGCAGTAATTCATCTTGCTACTGCTCCTAAATCTTGTACTGCTAAGGCCGCATTACAGCTGGCTATTTCTGATGTTCGTGATGGCAAAGGGCGAGAAGTCCCAATCCACTTACGGGACGGAACCTACGCAGGAGCGAAAGGGTTAGGTCATGGAGAGGGTTACATCTATCCCCATAATGACCCAAAGGGATGGGTCGAGCAGCGGCATTTACCAGCTGAAATGACTGGCACTATTTATTATCAGCCAACAAACCATGGATTCGAAGCGATAGTTAGTGAACGGATGGCGGAATTGGGTCCAGATGAGGAGATAAAAGACTTATGAGCGCCGGTGACCTTGTGGTTGTTGTAGTCACTATTACCGCTATTGTCGGGATGACTATTTTGCTAATAGTGCTTAATCGGCTGATTATAGTTATGAAAGACTTGAGAGCTGCTGCTGACCGATTGACTGAAGAGGCATGGCCTGCGGTGAATGATCTTCGCTCGACTGTAGATCTAGCTGATAGAGAACTTGAGAGACTAAGTGACGTGATAGGCAGCGCTGAGATTATTTCCAATAATTTATTTTCTTTAGGTCGAAAAATTTCTAGATCAGCTGCGTTGCCTTTCATAAAGGCTAAATCTCTTCTCGCAGGATTCCGATCGGCATTATCGCGTCTCACTAATTAAACTAGTATTTCGCCTCGATTCGCTATGATTATGAGGTGCTTAAACGTTTGCGATGGATGCTCCTTGGGTCTTTGTTTGGCGCTGGTGGTTCTGTGTGGCTCAAAAACCGTTACCGATACTTAGCTAATAGGTATGCCCCGGTCCGTGGCACTGCCACGGTAGCCGGCGCCGCTCGACGGGTTTCTCGAGACCTGAGAGACGCTTGGTCAGACGGTAGAAAGGAAATGAAAAGCACGGAAACTAGGCTAAAAGATTCAAGATTCAATTAAATAGTGCAGACTTCGGTCCGATAATGGCGGCGTGGGCTAGACCCATCGCTACGCTCTTCTTACATGGAAGCAGCACAGCTACGCGATGCGTTCTCCACATTTTGGGGAGACCGAGGTCACCAAGTGCGAGAATCAGCGAGCTTGATACCTCATGAATCGTCACTTTTGTTTACCGTCGCTGGAATGGTCCCGTTCATGCCCTACTTTTTGGGGGAGGAAACTCCACCAACTACGCGACTATGCACGGTGCAGAAGTGCGTTCGCGCAGGTGGAAAGCATAACGATCTTGATGACATAGGAAGAACTAATAGGCATTTCACTTTTTTCGAGATGATGGGTAATTTTAGTTTTGGCGACTATTTCAAAAAAGAAGCTATCCCATGGGCCTGGGAATTTGTTACTGAGGTACTTGGGTTAGACCCAGAGAAGCTTTGGGTAACAGTTCACGTCAGCGATAATGATGCAGAAGAAATTTGGAAAAATTCGGTTGGAGTATCTAGCGAACGAATACAACGTTTAGACAAGGATAATTGGTGGGCTGCAGGAGATACAGGACCGTGCGGGCCTTGCAGTGAGATCTTCTATGACTTGGGTGCTGAATTTGGTGAAGATGGGGGACCGGCTGATGGAAGTGAAGATCGTTTCATTGAAGTGTGGAACTTGGTCTTTATGCAGTATGCAAACGATGGTAGTGGTGACTTAAAAGATCTCCCTAAGACCGGAATCGATACAGGAGCTGGGTTAGAACGACTCTTAGCAGTTCTTCAAGGTAAGTCCTCTGCCTGGGATATCGACCTCTTCGCCCCGCTGCTTCGAGAAGCAGAAGCAATTACAGGCATTGCCTACGGACAAAACATCGAGAGCGATGTTTCAATGCGGATTTTCGCTGACCACGCGCGCGCAACAGCGATGTTGATAAGCGATGGCGTTTTTCCCTCGAACGAAGACAGGGGATACGTATTACGAAGAATCATTAGGCGGGCAGTCAGACACGCATGGGTGCTTGGAGTAACAGAAGTTGTGATGCCGCGACTAGTCGATGTGGTGGCGGAGGTTATGGGTGGCCAGTATCCTGATTTGCACAAAAATATTAGCTTTATCCGAGATGTCGTAGAGCGAGAAGAAGAACGTTTTCGACGCACGTTAGCAACAGGGTCCGAGATTCTCGATAGTGCTTTGAGCTCTATGAACCCTGGGGATTCATTGCCTGGGCAAATCGCATTTCAACTGCATGACACGTTTGGTTTCCCAGTTGAAGTGACAGAAGAGATACTTGCGGAGCGAGGGTTTTCCCTAGACAAGCGGTCATTTGAGATAGCGATGGCTGAGCAGCGAGACCGAGCTCGTGCTGCTCGAGCAGATGGCCCTTCTGCGGGAAAAAATATTTACATGGATATTCTTGATGAATTCGGCCCGACTGAGTTCTTGAGAGATTCACCGGTTTTTGAAACAGCTCAAGTCTTAGCAGTGATTCCACTCGATGATACGCGTGTCGAAATTTTCCTGGACAAGACACCGTTTTACGCCGAGAGCGGAGGCCAGGTAGGAGACACTGGAACTCTGATCACAGATAGCGGGGTCTTTGAAGTTTCGGACTGCACACTTGCGCTTCCTAACCTGCATCGTCACATAGGTAAGGTGGTATCCGGGAAAATAATGCCTGGCGCCGTCGCCAACGCAGCTATAAATGACGATCGCCGATCCTCTATCCGTCGAAACCACACCGCCACCCATATTTTGCATTGGGCTCTTCGTGAAATTTTAGGTGAGCATGTCAAACAAGCGGGCTCTTTGGTTGCCCCCGAACGTTTGCGTTTCGACTTTAGCCACTTTGAGGCTGTGACAGTAGAACAACTCAACCAGATAGAAGATTTAGTCAATTTAGAAGTTCTTGGAAATGATCAATGTCGACACTTTGAGACGACAATGAAGGATGCGCAGGACCTTGGAGCGGTAGCTTTTTTCGGCGATAAGTATGGAGACATTGTCAGGGTTCTCGAAGCTGGTGGCCATTCCTTAGAACTCTGCGGGGGAACTCATGTAAAAGCCCTTGGAGACATTGGGCACATTAGAATAGTAGGTGAAAGCAGCATTGGCTCGAACCTGCGGCGGATAGAAGCTGTTACAGGAGTGGCGACTGTTCAGAGACACAGGAAGGCAGAAGACACTCTTGGGAAAATCGCAGAGGTTCTTAATGCGACCACTGAAGAAGTATTTGATGTCTTAGAAAAAAGACTTCTCGAAAATAAAGATTTACGAAACCAAATAAAAATATTCCAACAGAAAGAAGCAGGATCTCGATCAGTTGAGTTAGCTGCATTGGCAATTAATGGAATTGTGGTGACGAGAGTAGATTCAATGTCTAGAGACAGTCTGCGTGACCTTGCTTCTGCCATTCAGAAAGAAAATGGTATCAAGGCTGTTGTTCTAGCCGGAGCACCAGATGAAGGAGGCGTCGCTCTAGTCGCGTCGGTAAGTGTAGAGAGTGGACTACTAGCCGGAGATTTGCTCGACCAGGCGGCTAAGGCCGTGCAAGGGGGATTTGGTCGCAAAGGAGAACCGTCGATAATTTTAGCTGGTGGTAAAAATATTGCCGGAATCGATGAGGCTTTACAACATGCTCGCCTGGCCGCAGGGCTGCCGCAAGATTAGTTGGCAACGATGAGAGCTGTTGGTGTTGATCTAGGGTCAAAACGAATAGGTATAGC
>PCCJ01000001.1 GCA_002731665.1 Actinomycetota bacterium
CCATCAAAGCTGCCACAACAACTCTTGGCGCCAAATAATCGGTGTAAGGTCCGTATGGTCCAGCTGGAGGGCGATCTGCCCATCCGGTTAATTCGTAATAGCCGGCAATAGCTGCTGCCATGAATCCGTACCCGGCAATTGTTGAATGCGGTCCTGTCTGTCCAAGCAGAGAGCTTGAGAGCATTATCAGCTGAGGATTAATTTCTGAAAGCTTCTCGTACCCGTATCCCAAACGCTTCATAGTTCCAGGAGCAAACGACTCCGTGACTACATCTGCCCAGCGAATCAGATCGAGTACAACCTCGCGCGATTCAGGATTAGATAAATCAAGGCTAATGCTGCGTTTCCCGGCGTTGTACACACCATACCCAACGCTATTATCAGGGTGAGGCTGATCATCTACAAATGGATTCACCGTTCGCATCGTGTCAGGTCTGCTGGCTGTTTCAACTTTGACGACTGTAGCTCCGTAGTCACAGAGAATACGTACTGCGGAAGGGGTTGCTATCACCCAAGAGAACTCGAGGATTTTGAGGCCATCGAGCGGTAGAGAGGTGCTCTTTGGTCTGCTGATTTGGGTTGGCTTCCGACGTATGGTGTCGAGTAGTTCATTATGCTCGCCGAGCTTTGATGGCTTATGAGAAGTCGTGTCTACATGGCTCTTGAACTTAACTAACTGCCCGGGGTACAGAGCATATTTTCCATTACCGGCGTCTTGTCTCTCCCAAAAACGGCGGGCCTCTAGGTGCTCATATTCGACCAGGTCTGCAATAGTCATAGATGGAGTAATAAGTAAGTTTTTCTCGAGCGCTGCTGCCCACAATTCAGCCTTAGTCTTAGTCGCTAGGAACGTGCCGAATGTCTGGAAAGCACTAACGACTACTTCACCGCTTATTTCGCCGTTCAGTAGGTGCGTACCGAGATTCTCCCAATCTAAAGAAAGAATGTTTTGATCTGCCATGCCCTCTTCGTTAATCCAGTTTGTAAGGCGATCGGCGAATCGACCGAACGCTGCACCGGGCAAAATCACTGAGATCGTGTAGCCGTCTTTACACGGAAAAACTAACGGTATTTCAATCCCACCCGTGTTAACACCACCAGCCATTCGACGAACAGATGTTGCATTCGCTAAGTGTGAGAGATCTGAAGGGTTTGCGTGTGTCAGAGACTCTTGAGCTGAAACGTCAATATGTTGACCATGCCCGCTCTTATGACGTTCTTGAATTGCAATAAGGCTTGCGGCAGCAGCATCTGCTGAGGCTTGGAGAAAACTATGAGGTAGACCAACTCGAAGCGGAGCGCGGTCAGCGTCGCCACTTATGTGCATAAAAGAGCTTCCTGCTACAGCGGTAATGTCTGACCCTTGCCAATGAGATCGCGGTCCAGTGCTGCCATATGGAGTAATCGAAGAGTGAATCAGTTGAGGGTTCACTATCGCTAAATCTGAATATGCCAAGCCGACAGAAGCAAGTCTGCCTGGAGTCTGATCTTCAAATAAAATATCTGCTGTTGAGACAAGGTCGAGAAACGTATCGCGATCTCTTGCTACGCTCAAATCTAAAATTACAGATTTCTTTCCCCGGTTATATGCCCAGTGAGTGAGACTTGAGTTTGGGTCCCGTATGTCATCAACAAACGGTCCAGCATGTCGAGTAGCTACCCCGGCCGGTGGTTCTACGGCTATGACCTCTGCTCCGAGACGCGACAAGAGGTGACTACCGAACTGGCTAACTCCATTGCACAAGTCAATAACTCTGATGTGTCCGAGCATGCCCCCCCTATAGATCGATAGGAAGAAGCATAGTCAGATGTTCTGTCCAGCGGTCTGATGAGACTGCTAACGCCAGTTAAGAAGCTTTCAGATACCTATCGGATTCCGCTGAAGTTGAGTTGCTTCT
Organism: Actinomycetota bacterium; assembly: GCA_002731665.1. The sequence goes on from PCCJ01000001.1 coordinate 1,899, forward strand.
TAATCATTGCTTTGCCCGCTAATTTAACTTGAAGTGAGTTTCTGCAAATCAGAAATTGCAGAACTAAGGGCCTCACCATCGCGACCGATAATTGCCAAAGCGTGTTCATAAGTCTGAGTAGCGACCTCGGTTATTGTCCAACGTGAACCAACTAGCTGGAGCTCATAGGTTTCGTTATCACATCCTAAAAACCAGCCTTTTATTCTGAGCAGATCTAAATTGTCACTCATCAGCCAGTCTTGGAGATCAGCTACTTTCCAAGGCCCAGCAGGCTCTATCACTTGGGTAGCTAGCCCAACTGTGTGCGTTTCGAGCTCGGGTTCGAATGCAGCGCCGCGCATTGCAGCGCTCAAAAGAATTTGCGGATCTATGCGGCCGAACTCGCAAGGCAGGACCATTCTTCCGGGAGCGACCTCTGCAATCTGTTTTGTTGCTTGCGCGAGTTTATCCGCGTCAACATAGTCTGTTTTGGATAGAAGAACCAGGTGCGAAGTTTGAAGCTGGCGCTTAGCCAAGTGCCCCATGTTGTTGTCATGGATTTGGCGACAGATTTGTTCAGCATCAGCGACAGCGATAATTCCGTCTATTCGGCACCCGTTGACGTTTCTGATCGCGTTCGCTACTGATACTGGATCTGAAGCTCCGCTTGCTTCAATAACTATGGCATCAAAGGTCCTGGCTTCCGTAATCTGATTAAGTTCTGCTTCTAAATCATCGGAAAGAGAGCAGCACATGCAACCGTTAGTTAACTCAATTTGTTCTACGCCGCTCTCAGCTAGAAATAGTCCGTCGATGTTAATAGACGCCACGTCATTTACGATTACCGCAATACGCAGTTCATGGTCGCCGCTTAGAAGNTGACGAAAGATTGTTGTTTTACCNCTGCCGAGCANACCTGTAAGTATGAGAACCGGCAGGTCNGTCGCCTCTGGCATGTGTGNCTCTGATCGTGCAGATAAAATCGAATTTACAGTTGCATTCCAAGCAAATTCCAATTCAGTCATTTTGCGACCGGGATTCCTTCGAGAACTGTGTCATGTACTGAAATGCGGTTTAGCTTTTCAACACTTACTTGGTACGGATCGTCATCCAGAACAGTGAAATCTGCGTATTTTCCTACTTCTATTGAACCAAGTCGATCGTCACGGTTGAGCACATGAGCGGCATCTATGGTCATAGCACGAAGTGCTCTATCGACAGAGATTCTTTCGCCGGGAGCCATCACAGTAGAACCATCGGCCGCTAACCGGTTAACGGCACACCATGCAGCTGTTAAAGGCGAAAGGGGAGTTACCACGAGATTAAAGTCGCTGTGTAGTGCAAACGTAACCCCTGCTCGTTCTAGGGAGCCCAGACGCGCAGTTGCTTCGCTTCGGTCGGGGCCAAAGCCATGATCACTGTGCAGTTGAGCACGATAATGCACGAAATAAATGTTGACGCTCGCTAAACCACCTAGCGCTGCTAATCGTTTTGCTTGCGATGGATTACTTAAGCAGTAATGCTCTATCGTAAACCGGTGATCGAATCTTGGATGTTCTAACTGGAGAGCTGCGAGGGTATCTAAAGTCATGTCGACAGTTCGGTCACCGTTAGCGTGAGAGTGAATTTGGATACCAGCTTTCCAAAAAGGTCGCATACGGTCAACCATATTTTCCCAGGGAATTTCTCCGGTATGTGCTGTGTCGTCATCTAGGTAGCCAGGTTGGTTCATTACTAAAGTCATTGATGGATAGGAACCATCGTTCACGTATTTAATTCCATGAGTAGTCAGCCGGTCGTCCCCTTCAAGACGCTTACCTGCTAAAAAGTTGATTGCCTCATCGCCGAAATCGCGGGTCAATCTCGCCTCAAATGGGATCATCAGTATTCGAAGAGGGAACTTGTCATTGTCTATTGCCGAACGGTGGTCTGCCCATTCTTTTTCGAAGCTTTCGCTAAAACCCCAACCAAGGTCAGCGGTTGTCGTCAATCCCGCTTGTTGAGCTACTGCCCCCATCCGTTCAATAGCCTGGCTTCCAGAACCATCAGCGTAGACGCTGTCTGCTACTGGACGTGTCGCTCGCGCTATCGCTTCTGTCTCAACGAACCAACCATTTAAACGACCATCAGGGTATCTACCTAGACCGTGACCGATGCTGTCCTCATCCACCCCAATTAACTCAAGCATCGGGGAATTTACATAAATGATATGTGGGGCGTAAGCCACCACCCAAAGAGGGATTGTGTCACTAATGGCATCAAGCATATCTCTATCTAAATGGCCTTCTTGCACAGCAGGGTCATAGCCCCATGCCGTTAACGGTTTAGAAGGGTCATCATGTTCTGAGACTAGGCTCCTCAGCTGGTTACACACAGCATCTCGGGTTGGCAACCCTTTCCGGAGGCCTGTAGGTGATGCGGAATCGATTGGGCCGACATAGTTGAGTCCCATGTAGACACCGCTGTACCTAAGGTGTGTGTGTGGGTCGATAAATCCGGGCAAGATAATTTTATCTGCGTACCTATTGTCGATTTCATAAGTATTTCGTCGCAGCCAAGGTTGCATCGATTCAATTGTTCCCGTAGAGACTATCCGGCCATTTGCAACAGCAACAGCGGAGGCATGAGGTCTTCCCGGATCCATCGTGTGAATCTGAGCAGCAGGGAAAACTGTTATATGCATAATTTTATCTTCGCACATTGAGACGGTCGGTGCTTTTTGGAATCAATGATGAGGTCCAGGGATCGCTTCAGACATATCAGACGATCTCATATTAGGTACCTATATCTATAGCTAAATGTCCTATATCCGAGTGTGACGTTGGAATCCAAAAACAGTTACCTGTGAGTCTTATAGAAAGTCTAAATTGGTGCTCTAACTTGTGGAGAAATGACCAGTTATTTTATCCCAAAGATATTCGGATGTTGTTGGAGCTACGTTGGCTCGCCATGCAACCATGAGGTCCGGCCGGACCAAAGTCAAAGCGAATGGGTAAACGGCCCGGGTTTCTGGGGTGTCGATATCCACGACTGCTAGAGGCAACCCTCTCATAGTCGCTTCAGCTACGAAATCAGAAATATCAACCGATGGATTCGTTCTGACTAGGTTAAATCCGACAGAAAAACGATCGTAAAGAGTTTCATCTTCTGTAAGCCAAATATGGGGTGCTCTGTGGCCTGGCCTTGATGTGGGTACATACATTTGAGGGTGGTCTTCGGGCTCTGGTGTGCCATCAGCAATGCAGATAGGTGAATTCGCGTAGCGGTAGCCAAGTAAAACACCGAACGAAGCAATGAGACTCTCTTGTTCTATCAAATCGGCCTTCAGTGTCATCCGCATTTGGTCAGCCTCTGCTGAGTCCTCGTCGAGAATATCGCCTAGCTCCATCACCGAAGCAAGTCGTTCATAGAGCTCTTTGGCGAGTTGAGTATTTCGTGACCCAATTGGGCGCCGTTCAATGTCGTAACTTGACAAAAGATTTGGGCCTCCCCAACCTTCAATAACTGCTCTGAGTTTCCACGCAAGGTCAATTGCATCAGAGACACCGGTATTCATTCCAAATCCGCCGGTTGGCGAGAACAAGTGAGCAGCGTCGCCCGCCAACCATACTCGCCCCAAGCCAAACGATGATGCGGTAAGAGCATGCGCTGTCCAAGGCTGGATTGATTCGATCGTGATGGGTATCTCTGCTCCAAGCAGGTCTGTGATTCGAGCGATTGCATCAACCTCATCCCAAGACTCGTTGGCTTTTAGCTGAATGTGATAGGTCCAAGATTCGCCGTGATCCCAATTAATTAGATATCCGGCGTGGTCATGGTGCAGTGGGAAGTAAATGTTAGCTGGGCCGAAGGTATGTGCAGTCATTAACTCAGGTGCTCGGAAATAGACAGAAACGAACTGTGCGAGATCACCATCTCCCTCATAAGCAATGCCGAGCTGGTTACGGATAACAGACCGACCACCGTCGCATCCAACTAAAAATTTAGAGGTGACTCGTGACTCTATAGATGTTGCAGGGTCGAACAAGACGGTTTCGATATGGTCATCATGCTCGATGTACCGAACAGCGCGAATGCCTGACTTCAGGCGGCTTTGACTTAGGGTGTCTAGATGGTCTCGAAGAATCTGATCGACTTCATTTTGTCCAACATTGCATTTAATGTAAGCCGACCAATGCAGCCGATTATCTATTGAAAACTCTGTGGTACGTCTCAGGGTTTCTAATTGAGTTTGGCTAGGGAGAGATAATCTGTGAATTTCTCTACCACTCAGCGAACTTATCCAGTAATAATCTGCTGGGTTTTCTGGCGGTATCCCGGCGGCAACTAAAGAATCAGCTATGCCCCAGCGTCGATAATATTCCATTGTCCGACAGGCAATGGCGTTAGCTCGCGGATGTGGATTCACGTTTGGCAGCTCTTCAACAACAAGGCTAGTGACGCCATGATGAGCTAATTCTGCTGAAAGTGAAAGCCCAACGCTTCCTCCTCCAACGATGAGTACTTGAGTATCAGTCACACAGACACAATACAGATTGATAAACGGAGAACGCCACTAGCCCGCTCAGAGTGGAAATCTTGATACGACTTGACAAACAACTTTTAATTTTCCCAACACGCCAGAAGGCAATGGCTATAAGCACGGTAACTGCAATGAGCGAACCGTGTTAGTTGGTTTACTCGATGAGTAAATAAATTACCCTCGGCCGAGAGACGACCGAATAGTGCTCTCAGCTGGTTTAACACGTCGATGGGTTCAAAGCATCAAGCGCAATGCGTTTGTGTATGTATGGTTAAGCTATGAATGAAACTTCTTTCCCCTCGATGCGTGTCGACGGCAAGGTAGCTCTCGTAACCGGAGCGGGCCGTGGAATTGGTCGAGGGTGTGCTCTAGCTCTGGCTAATGCTGGAGCTGAAGTTATTGTGATGAGCCGAACAGCCGCTGAACTTGATGAGGTCGTCACAGATATAAGAAATAATGACGGAGTCGCACGCGCTATAGCCTGCGATGTTTCTGATAGTGCCTCAGTCAAGTCTGAAATATCTAAGATCAGCAATCTTGACATCTTGGTCAACAATGCCGGTGTCAGCAGAGCATCTTCACTAGTCGATCTAACTGAAGAGGACCT
>PCCJ01000110.1 GCA_002731665.1 Actinomycetota bacterium
CAGATGGACTCTTCTTTAATTCGATCTGTCTAATCGACCGAACTACACGCGCTACCTGTTCCGCTAGATTATCTTCGATCCCGTCTACTTTGTTGAGAACAATTTCTTTCTCCCGATCTAGCTGTGGGTAATCAATATGCAAAAATAGACAGCGGCGCTTCAAAGCCTCTGACAGCTCACGAGTGTTGTTAGATGTGAGAAAAACCAGTGGAATCTGCTTCGCCTTAATAGTTCCTAACTCAGGAATTGAAACTTGATAATCTGACAGAATTTCCAGAAGTAGCGCTTCTGTCTCTATCTCAACTCTGTCTACCTCATCGATGAGCAACACAACCGGGTCATCAGCGGTAATTGCTTCAAGTAGAGGTCGCGTCAAAAGGAATTCATCATTAAAGATATCATCTTGGACATCTGCCCAATCTTCGTTACCAGCATTAGCTCCGCGATCTGACTGGATACGGAGAAGTTGTTTTTTGTAGTTCCACTCATAAAGCGCTTTCGCTTCATCAAGCCCCTCATAGCATTGGAGACGAATAAGTCTACTATTCATCATTGCCGCAACCGACTTAGCTAGTTCTGTTTTACCAGTCCCTGCAGGTCCTTCTACAAGGATCGGTTTCCCAAGCCTTTCGGCAAGGAAGACTACACTCGCTATTCCATCATCAGCCAAGTAGTTAACCGATTTGAGTCCAGCGCGGACAGACGCAAGATCATCGAAATTATTTTCGCCCATTGGGTCTTTCTCCTAATTGATCAGATAACGGAATTGAGGTCAACCACGGATGTGACCCATCCCGTTCACAATATACTTGTTGGTTGTTAGTTGCTCCAGCCCCATTGGACCTCGAGCATGTAATTTTTGGGTGCTGATACCAATTTCTGCACCAAACCCAAATTCTTCTCCATCTACAAAACGAGTAGAAGCATTAACAAGAACTGCTGCAGCATCTACTCTCATGCTGAATTCTTCCGCATTCGCAAGGTCCGAAGTGATTATTGCTTCGCTGTGACCAGAACCTGTTTCATTTATATGGCCGATCGCATCCTCAAGACTATCCACTACTTTCACACTCAGTTTCAAATCAAGATATTCTGTGCTGAAATCATCATCAGTCGCTGCTCCTATTACAGGAACAATTTTCTGTGAAATCTCATCTCCGACAAGCTCAACGCTATGCAGCGCCTCCACAGCTAAGGGCAAAAATGATTGAGCAACTGATGCATGAACCACTAGAGACTCCGCAGCGTTACACACTGTGGGCCGTTGCGTCTTTGCATTAACGAGTATCTCGATAGCTTGGCTAAAATCAGCATGTTCATCCACGTATATATGACAGTTTCCGTCCCCATCAATTACATAAGGAACCGTCGCATTTTCCCGGATGGACTCTATCAACGATCGGCCACCTCTTGGAATTAAACAGTCAATATACTCATTGAGTTGCATAAACTTTATGGCTGTCTCGTGGCTTGTATCTTCTACAAGAAGGACAGAATCTGAAGGCAAACCAGCTTGACTTAATGCGCATTGGAGAGCACAGACAATTGCAGAATTAGAGTTGATAGCAGCCGATGAACCTCTTAACAAGGCTGAATTACCAGACTTAAGACATAATCCAAAAGTATCGCTAGTAACATTTGGCCGATTTTCATAAATCACCGCTACGACACCCAGAGGCACCCGCACTCGGCGAATTTTTAAACCATTTGGTCGTGTCCAGTCATCGACTACTTCCCCAACCGGGTCCGGCAAGGACGTAACTTTTCTCAAGCCTTCGGCCATTGACTGTAAACGTTTTTCGGTCAGCTGAAGTCTGTCAATCGTCAACTCATCGATATTCATCTCCCGAGCTCTATCAACATCTTTTCGATTGCCCTCGAGGATGCCCTCGGCAGAGTCGAGAACCGAATCTGCTGCCATTTGCAGAGCACTGTTTTTTTGGGAGGTGGACACCGAGGCAAGAACTCTTGAAGCTGCCTTTGACCGAGCTCCCAGTTCAGATACTGAGTTCATCGGCAATGTTTCTATATCCGGCACGTCCGAAGACTAGCCGCATCACCGCCCTAGAGTTGTGTTCATCGAGCTATAACATCAGCTATTCGACAAATCTGCTTAGGAAAGAACTATCAAATCATCACGATGAACAAATGTGGGACTCACATCCCCTGGAAGTTCTTCAGTTCTTTTTCCTTTAAATTGATCAAGAGTCGTGCTGTCCACGCTACTCAAGCCTTTAGCAAAAACTAGTCCGTCAGGACCAGTGATATCTATAGCATCACCTTCCGAGAAAGCGCCAATAACCTCTAATACCCCGGCTGCAAGAAGAGAAGTTCCCTTTGACAGGAGGGCCGTCTTCGCTCCAAGATCTACCAGTATCGAGCCCTGAGCCGGGAGCGCAAAACCAATCCACAGTTTTCTAGCTGAAACATGGGCATCCCTAGCCGCTACTAACGTCCCGATACCAGCTACTCCCGATATCGCGTCTGAGAGCACATTCTCTCGGGATGCAGCTGCGATTACAGTCCGTACGCCACTCCATGAGGCTATCTTAGCCGCGCTCAGTTTCGAGGCCATGCCTCCACTACCGCGTTCACCTACGCCTCCTGCCATCTCTTCGATTGAACGAGTAACTTCAGCTACTTCTTCAACTAAGGAAGCTTGCGGATGAATCCTGGGGTCCGCTGTAAGTAACCCTGGAGTGTCGGTAAGCAGAACGAGTAAATCGGCATCTAAGAGATTAGCTACCAAAGCTGCAATCCGATCATTGTCTCCGAATCTTATCGCGTCATCAGCAACGGCATCATTTTCGTTCACAACGGGAATTACCGATAATTCCCAGAGCTTTTCGAAAGTAGTTTTGGCATGCAAGTACTGACTTCGATCACGGAAATCATTAGGGGAAAGCAAAACCTGACCCGCAATTATTTCAGCTTCTAAAAATAGTTCCGAGTAGACATTCATTAGATCAATTTGTCCGACCGCTGACACAGCTTGCAATATTGCCGGCTCTTTAGGTCGATCAATACCCAATCGCTCAAGCCCTGCGGTAATGGCTCCAGATGTAACAACAATCAAATCATGCGATTGTTTTATTGCTTTTGATACTTCGCTTACTAACTTTTCAATCGCTACAGCATTTACCTGACCGTCGCTATTGGTCACCGATGAGGTACCTATTTTTACTACAACTCTCATATTCTTTTGGGTTCCTTATGCCTAATACTCAGACGTCAGGCTCATAGTCAAATTCGAAAGTACCAATAATTACGGTATCTCCCTCTGATGCTCCTGCTCGAGCCAAAGCTCGAGGCACTCGGAGCTGCTGAAGCCGATGCTGAGCGTGGGCCATCGCATCTATGTTGGTAAGGTCTGATAGCGCCACTGCCCGTTCAGCTTGACGCCCAATGACTTCGAAAGTGCCATTGTCGTGCCGTACAACGGATACTCCTTCCGGCGTAGGTCGATGCACAACATACTGAGTCTGCTTTGGCTGTTCGGCTCTTGCCTCGTTCACCAGCGTCTGCAACTCTCCGACTAAACGATCGACACCTTCACCTGTAACCGAAGATATCCGTATGCCAGCCCAGTCAAGGGTCGCAGCATCTCCCTTAGTTCCTACAATCAGTCGAGGGCGTTGAGCCAACTCTGCATCATAGCTTTCCAGTTCGTTTACTAAGATATCCGCTTGTTCTTGTGGGTCCTTTCCTTCTACCTCAGCAAGATCAACCATCACTAGAAGCACACGAGCTCTTTCTACATGGCGAAGAAACTGGTGGCCAAGCCCTCGACCTTCAGCCGCGCCTTCTATCAAGCCCGGAATGTCCGCAATGACCATTTCGAATTCATCAGAGCGTCGCACCACACCAAGGTGCGGTTTAAGCGTCGTGAACGGATAGGCCGCTACTTTTGGCTTAGCTGATGAGACCCTTGAGATAAAAGTGCTCTTACCTGCATTAGGGAATCCGACCAGAGCGACATCAGCCATAAGCTTCAATTCAAGCCGAAGCCATCTCTCTTGTCCGACCTCTGCTTGCTCAGCAAAACCCGGGGCCCGTAACTTGTTAGACAAAAATCGGACATTGCCGCGCCCACCGGTCCCGCCCTCAGCGGCAAGCCACCGATCGCCTTCATTGACAAGATCCGCGAGTACTGCATCTTCAGCGTTTCGGACAATGGTGCCTTCAGGCACCTTGACGTAAGTGTCCTGACCCCCGCGTCCATGTTTTTTTTGCCGTGACCATGTCCACCATCGTCACCGCGCCGGAACGGGAAATCTTTGAATGCGAGCAGCGAAGCGATATTTCTGTCGGCTACCAACCAAACATTCCCACCGTTACCGCCATCGCCCCCATCAGGGCCCCCTTTTGAAACATGTGCTTCTCTACGAAACGAAACACATCCCGCTCCTCCGTTGCCACCTTTGGCATGAAGATTAGCCTCATCCACGAAACCCGACATATGCTTGAGGATACGTCTCCGGTGACTCTATCCGCGAAGATAGCTTCAAATCTTGGCGCTCATCATTTGTTACGGTTAACTTTATGCTAAATCAATATAAGCTAATCAGCTTGGACGTCAACTAGGCGACGACCACGTCTGTAACCAAATTCAACGACCCCATTTGCCGTAGCGAACAACGTGTCATCCTTGCCAATGCCTACATTAAGCCCAGGATGAAATTTAGTACCACGTTGACGTAAAATGATTCCGCCAGCGTTAATGGTTTGTCCCGCAAAAACTTTTACACCGAGACGCTGAGAGTTTGAATCGCGACCGTTCTTAGTTGAGCCGCCGCCCTTAGTTTTAGACATGTCAGCCCTTTGCTATATTCGTTATTTCAATGGAAGTATAGCGTTGCCTATGACCCCAACGCCGACGTTGATTCGTCTTATTCTTGTAGGTAAACCCGTCTATCTTTACCCCTTTTATCTCACCGAGGACACGAGCTGTAACAGACGAGCCAGAAAGCTGTTCAGACGTCGACATGACGTTACCTTCATCTACCACGAGAATGGGCGAAAACGTAACTTCTTCGCCCTCAGCCGCTTTAAGTAACTCGACGTTGACAACTTGTCCAGTCTCAACTTTTTCTTGCTTGCCACCTGTGGCGATCACTGCATACATAAGGCCTTCAGGCTATCTGTTTTATTACTCATCCCAAAACTGTCAATGAGACTTTCTTAAACGTTCAAAATGGAATCGTGCAGATTAACGCCACTTCCGTCGCATGATGGACACGCATCACTTACGGATTCGAGCAATCCTTCGCCTATGCGACGCCTCGTCATTTCAATTAGTCCGAGGTCAGAAATGTGCGACACCTGGGTACGGGTCTTTTCTCTAGCCAGAGCTTTCTCGAAACTATTTACAACTTCAGCACGATTTTTTCTTATTTCCATGTCAATGAAGTCAATAACTATTATCCCACCGATGTCTCGCAAGCGAAGCTGTTTAGCTATTTCCTCCGCAGCTTCAAGGTTATTCCTAAAGACCGTTTCTTCCAGATTAGATTTACCAACGTTGCGTCCGGTGTTCACATCAATCACCGTCAGGGCTTCGGTGTGCTCAATTATCAACGACCCACCCGACGGTAGCCAAACTTTGCTATCTAAAGCCTTCCGCAACTGTTCAGCTACGTTATAGCGCTCAAATATGGGGAGTGGCTCCTTGGCAGAATCATAGAATTCTATTCGGTCCGCCAATGCCGGCGCTATAGTATCCATGTAACCTTTCACCTGATTAAACAGGTTTAAGTCATCTATCACGACACCACGGAAATCACGATTAAATTCTTCACGAATTATACGCACCGCTAACTCAGGTTCTCTGAATAGTAAATTAGGTGCCTTCGACTTTTGTGCTAATTCGCTAATTTGTTCCCATTGTTCCAACAGCCGTTTAACATCTCGCTCAATCTCTTCTGCCGTGACACCTTCGGAAGCAGTTCGAACAATTACTCCATGTTCTTTCGGTTTTACCTTGTCTAAAATATTCCTTAGTCTTTTGCGCTCGTTGTCAGGAAGTCTTTTCGAAATACCATACGTAGAACTGTTAGGAATTAAGACGACGAATCTGCCAGGAAGTGAAATTTCAGTTGAGAGCCGGGCACCTTTATGTGCAATAGGGTTTTTAGTTACCTGACATAATATTGCTTGTTGTGACTTTAAGAGTTGCTCAATTCGTGGCTCGTTTTTTCTGGCATTGAATTTACCCCTCATTTTTTTTGCTTTTGGAGGAAGGGGCTGACTCGGGTCTCCATCTGTGTCATCAATATCGTAGGTAACATCAGCACGGTAAAGAACAGCATTTTTAGGTGTATCTATATCAACGAACGCAGCTTCCATTCCTGGCAGAACGTTTTGGATTTTACCAAGATAGACGTTCCCGTAAATTTGAGTCGCGTCATCAGATGGTCTACTAACGTAGTGCTCGATAAGAGTCCTGCCCTCAAGTACAGCTATGTGCGTGACCCCATCGGTTACCTGAACACACATCTGGTAACGCCCAATAGGTTTACCATTACGTTCTTTTCCGCGACGCCGTTCCATTTCTTTGTCATTTAGCTCTACAGGAGTGTCTGAAATAATCGTTTGAACTGGCTCAAGCTTGTTTAGACCTTCCCGAGTAGCGCCTCCTCGACCTCGACCGCCGCGACGACGCTTTTTCTTAGGCTGATTGTCCTCGGCTGAAGGAACTTTGTCCTTGATCTTTGCTTTCTCTTCGCCCACTGACCGACTATCTCCGATTTGTGGCTTCTTGGCTTCTGGGGGCCTTCCCGACGGCAACTTCGCTGAACTACTACTTGCTCCCTGTATCGACCTTTTACGCAACTTGGATTGAGACTCAGAGCCCTTTCCTCGTTCCGATCCCATCGCGTTAGCGCCGCTTAAAGTCCTGGTTCTTTTAAGTTCAGTAGTTTTTTTCGAAGAAGTTCCAATAGCTTTCTCATCATTAGTTTTTTGAGTTGCAACGTTCACCTCCGGAACTAGTTTTCGAGTTCGAGCCGGCTTCGAAGACTCTGTCTCAGGGGGAGTCGATTTCTTCTCCTCTTTGCGCTGCGTTGCATTAGATGCTCCGAGCACCCGCTTACGGCGGGTGGGGGTCTCGTTCTCTAATTTCTCTTGGTTATCTAGTGAATCGCTCATATTAAATTTTCTTCCTTAGCGAAGAAAGCGAAAGTTGATTACGGTGACTTTTCGTTTTCTCGCAAGTAAATCGTTGGTAAAAACAGCGGTATTTCACACTGCTATTTGTTCGGTCTCTTACACATCCAGGTTTACTAAACGTAAGGGTCTGCAAACGCGTATTGAAGTTAGCAAAATCTGTCGTTCCGCAATCAAACCTAAGATTCATGCTTCGTTGAAGCCGACTGTCCCTAGTTCTTAAAGACGACGATTCGCTACTCCGTATTTTTACTACTTGTTGCTGCAACAATTTCAAATTA
>PCCJ01000027.1 GCA_002731665.1 Actinomycetota bacterium
CCGGGCTCCCACCAGGGTTCCTCGGCTGCCAAGCGGTCACATACATAGTCCCAATCAAGGGCAGACTTCCCCGGCAATGCCTCTCGAAATGCAGCCACTCCAGCTGTGTGATTTAACATCATTCGGTTCGTAACTTTTTCTTTACCCCTAGTAGCAAACTCAGGCCAGACTTCCGAGACCGGCGCGTCCAGATCGAGATATCCGCGATCAGATAATAAATGCGCTGCCAAAGCAACCCCGCCCTTAGTCGCCGAATGAAACACAACCATGGTGTCTTCTTGCCAAGGAGTATCGTCGTAGTCGACGACTCCCGCCCAAAGATCCACTTTCGTTTCACCTTCGTGCATCACACAGACTGAGGCGCCAACTTCATTCTGGTTCTCAAAATTGTGGATGAAGGCTCTCAGAACTGGTTCCCAGCCTTCTTCTACTTGCCCATTAATTTGAATAGTCACGATTAAAGGTTCGCGCATATTTTTTCAAAAAGCTCCCCTAGTTAGCCGGGTTTTCAAATACCTCGCTAAATTGTGGACCGAATGCAGCGAATCGCTCATTCCTTCCTGAAAGAGAAATCTATGGCAGAGCTCGGCTTTGATGGAAAAGTAGCAATTGTTACCGGCGCTGGGGGTGGGCTCGGACGCGAACATGCACTGCTGTTAGCAGATCGCGGAGCACGCTTATTAGTTAATGATCTTGGAGGCGCTATCGACGGAACGGGCGGCGATGAGGGGCCTGCCCAAAAAGTAGCTGATGAGATAAATACTGCTGGCGGTATTGCTATTGCCGATGGAAATTCAGTTAGCGACCCTGCTGGCGGGGCCGCTATCGTCCAAACTGCAATGAGTGAATTCGGGCGCATCGATATTGTCGTCAATAACGCCGGCATTCTAAGAGACAAGACTTTTCATAACCTCGAAGACGACGAACTGTCAGACGTAATCGACGTTCATCTTAAGGGCGCTTTCTATGTGACTCGGCCAGCATGGGTGCACATGCGAGATCAAGGCTACGGACGGGTTATTAACACAGCGTCCGCTTCAGGAATAATCGGCAACTTTGGGCAAAGCAATTATGGTGCGGCAAAAATGGGGTTAGTTGGGTTCACGAACGTACTCGCCATGGAGGGCGCTAAACACAACATCAGGGCGAACGCTATTGCCCCTATTGCCCGAACTCGAATGACTGAAGAGCTGTTGGGGCCTCTAGCAGACTCACTACAACCCGGAGAAGTAGCTCCTCTGGTCGCTTTTCTTGCACATGAAGATTGTCCAGTAAACGGCGAAACATTTAGTGTTGGCGGTGGTCGGGTAGCTCGATTCTTTGTTGGCCTAACACAAGGCTGGTGCTCCCCCGGACATTCTGTCGAAGACGTCAGGGATCAATGGGAAGCTATTGAAGACCAAGATGGGTACATAGTACCTAAGACGACCCTTGAAGAATTCCGTCTGCTTGCGAAGATGCTCAAAGAAGCTCGGTGAGCTTCTTCAGTTCTACCGCCTTCAACAAAGTAGACATTCACCCAATCCGATAGCGTGAACAACAATGATCAAGCGCAAAAAACGTGTTCCAGCGGCGCGTCCTAAATCAATCAACAAAAATCCGATAATCGCCGGTGACCTCACGCCTACCCGAGCGGTGCCCCAGTCGATTGTCAGACCCGACTATGCCGAAAGTGGCTACCCCATTGCCAAAGCTCCAAAGGATCTCCGTAAAGACGAAGAGACCCTGGAGCGTATGAGGTTCGCGGGCTCCGCTGCTCGAACAGTTCTGCGTGCCGTTGCGGCAGAAATTCAGCCAGGTATCACGACAGATTATCTCGACCAAGTCTGCCATGAGGCGTGCCTCGACTTAGGTGGCTACCCAAGCCCGCTAAACTACAACGGGTACCCGAAATCTCTTTGTACCTCAGTTAACGAAGTAATCTGCCATGGAATTCCTGATAGTCGAAGGCTAAAAAATGGCGACATCATTAACTGCGACGTAACGATTTTTATTAATGGTGTACATGGCGACCACAGCGAAACATTCATGGTAGGCGAAGTAGACGAGGCCTCAAAAAAGCTCATTAAAGTAACACGAGAGGCCATGTACCTAGGAATCGGCGCTGTCGAATCTGGTGGCCCAGTCAACGCCATAGGACGAGCAATCCAACAGCACGCCGAGGCCGCCGGGTATGGAGTCGTTAGAGAATTCATTGGGCATGGTGTGGGCGAAATTTTCCATCACCAACCGAATATTCCACATTACTACGAGCCCTCTGCCACATTTGAGTTTCAAGCCGGCATGACATTCACGATAGAACCAATGATTACCCTGGGATCATACAAAGCCCAAATGTGGGATGACGGTTGGACAGCTACGACAATTGACTTGAGCCGAACTGCTCAATTCGAACACACTATTCTTGTCCACGAGCACGGAGTTGAACTACTCACCGTAGACGAGGGAGAACCTCAACCATTCATGCCTGGGAATGACAAGACTATTTGGCCGATGCAGGTTGATCTTAAAGCCATAGGCCAATAGAAATGTCGCAGTTCCTTCCCAACGTGGTCAAAAGTTACTCTAAGGGCTCATTCGCCACGTGCCTGATACTGGCCTTTTTTGTTGTTTTCGCTACATCCGGATGCAACGATTCGGACTCAGTCACGGTAGTCCCAACGACTACACCAGTATTGACAACTTTACGTCCAGAGATGACTACTACGACCACAGAAAAAGTACGCCAACGGAAAGTCTACGTCGTTCAGCCTGGCGACACTTTAAGCATCATCGCAAAGGGTTTTGAAGTTACTGTAGAGGCGCTAATGGCTGAGAACGGCAAGGAAACAACAATTCTCAGCATTGGCGAGCAGCTAGTAATTCCACCATCCGACAACGAAAAAGTCGATTAAGATGAGGTCGGCAGGGCCCCGATTCATCACTTTAGTAGGCGCCTTTATGATTGCTTTAAGCCCCATAATTTCCAGTTGTACGCCTCAAAAAAACTCTGATAATTCTAGCGTAATCATAAACATCACTCGAACAAGTAGTACCTCCGTCGCAACTAAAATTCCTATTAACCAGGTCAGATATACAGTCGCAAGTGGCGACACACTTATAGCGATTGCTAACCGATTCGAAATCCATTTAAACCATCTAGTCAGAGCAAACAATATCGCAGACCCGACATTAATCTATGTCGGACAGGTACTAATAATTCCACCGCCACCGGACCAAAGTCTTGAACCAATGCTAACAGTCGCACCGCCCACCAATCCATCCTTGCCTCCCATAGAGACAACTACGACTTTGAGAAACAATTGATAGTTTTAATAGCTGTACCAAAGATTTCTCAACCGAGTAACCAACGTCTAATGCCCGAATTTTTACAACTATTATGAACTTCAATCAAATAGACGAGCTGATAGACCAGTGGTGGGATCAGTGGCGCGGACACCCTACGCTCGACAAACTTTTTTATGCATCCTCTAATCTCGGAGATTTCAGTCTCATTTGGCACATAGTCGGCGGCCTAGCCGCACTACCACCCGGCAAGAAGGCCAACCAGGCGCTCCGATTTAGCGCTCTCATGGGGGTTGAATCACTTATTGTCAATCAGCTAATAAAACGCCAATTCAACCGATCGCGACCAGGAAGCGCACATGACAATGTTTCCAAGTATCAACTCAGAGAACCGATAACGTCAAGTTTTCCTTCCGGCCATGCTTCAGCAGCTTTTTGTGCCGCAACTGTGTTGGCGCGACAAACAAGAATTGGCAACATCTGGTTCGTACCTGCCGCTTTCATTTCAATGTCGCGAGTACACGTTCGTCTGCACCACGCCTCAGACTTAGCCGGCGGAGCCTTAATTGGGTCGATTCTCGGAAAGCTAACTCACCGATTTATCGGTAAATAAGAAACGAAATTTAGTTACGTAACTCAAGAACCCTTAAGCCTGAGCTGAAACCTGATCCTCTAACACAAGCTCAAGGCCTGATATGTCTTCAACTGATTTCGTCGAACTTTTGCTCAAAACGCTCCGAACATCTAGCAAGAGATCCGTAACTTCATTTGAAGACACAAGTTCACGGTGAAGAAAATCGTTCAGCGCACCGTCAATGACTCCAAGGGCTTCTGAGATGATTGGTAGATCTTGTGTTTCGGTCACCTTCTGCTCCTTGTCTGCCGGAGGACTTCCAGCACCCATGGCCTTACCCTAGCGTCTAATAACAGGTAAATAGGGGGATATTTACGACACTTCGTCAACAAACGATTTCAGCGGCTACCGTCAGGCAGATGAGTAGTGAGAAAAACCCCCTCGGAGTTACTTTTGGAAGCCTGGGAGTACTTGGCCCACGAGCAGTAACCGAAATAGCACAAATCGCCCAATCACTCGATTACAAATCTTTTTGGACAGTGGAAGCTACTGGCACAGATGCATTCACTCTCCTTGGGTCTGTTGCTAACGCCGTTTCGCCCATGGACCTTGGCACTGGAATCATTCCTATTCAAATCAGGACTCCGGCACTGACTGCAATGACCGCAGCCACTCTTCAATCTCTTGCACCAACTCAAAACATTTGGCTAGGAATAGGAACTTCAGCACCAGGAATCTTGAGTCAGCATGGGCTAGAGATGACTGATCGACCAATCGCCATGATGCGCGAATACGTAGCATTACTTCGTGCTTGTTTTAGCGGCGAATCAGTTACCTTTGAAGGTGATTTTTGGCAAGTTAAACGCTTCCGCCTCGGCCTCAAAAAAACTGAACGAGAACCGAAAATTGTGCTTGCCGCCCTGAATCCCCAGATGCTGAAACTAGCCGGCGAAATAGCAGACGGGGTTCTTCTCAATTATATTCCAGCTTCATACATTCCTACTGCCATCAAAGAAGTTCGCTCTGGAGGACCCGCCACAATTATGAGCTACGTCCATGCAGCAGTTGGGGATTTAGAGCAATCTGCAACCTCTGCTCGCAAAGACCTTTTCAACTATGCCATGGCTGACGGGTACGCACGAATGTTCAGATCGGCAGGCTTTGAAACCGAAATACAGGAGCTTCGCTTAAAGCAATCCGAACGCGATCGCGACGGGGCCCTAGCCGCTATATCTGAAAACATGATTCAATCAATTGACTTCATTGGTAGCTCCAAGGAAGTAACACAATTTGTCCAAAGCTATATTGAGGCCGGAGTAGAATACCCAATCCTGATGCCTCTTCCATGGGGAGAGAACCGCCATAGTGTCGCCGTCCAAACAATGGAAGCAGCCGCTAACGCGACACAGGCCTAACAACTCTGCTCAGATTTCTCTATGTATTCAAACCCACAGGACAGGTCAAACCTGTGCCGCCCATACCACAGTATCCATTAGGCACCTTGTGTAAGTACTGCTGATGGTAATGCTCTGCGTAGTAGAACGCGCCGAGGTCTTCCACCTCGGTTGTGATCGGTCCATAGCCAGCTGCGTCTATGACTCGCTGGAATCGGCGCAATGAGCTTTGCGCTTCCTCTTTTTGGGAATCACTTGTGACGTAGATACCCGATCTATATTGCGTCCCTAAATCATTTCCCTGTCGCATCCCTTGCGTAGGATCATGATTCTCCCAGAACAATCTCATCAAGTCACTAAAAGTCGTTTTTTCCGGATCGAAGGCCACAAGCACAACCTCATTGTGACCTGTCAGTCCCGAACAGACTTCTTCATAAGATGGGTTTTCAGTAAACCCTCCCACGTACCCAACGGCGGTAGTTTTAACACCGTCTGCCTCCCAAAAAACTCTCTCAGCTCCCCAGAAACAGCCCATTCCCACCACAAATATTTCAGTGCCGAGATCAAAAGGCGGAGTCATCGAAACTCCTAAAACCTCATGAAACTCAGGCACGGGAACCTTAGCTAAACGCCCAGGAAGCGCTGATTTCTCATCTGGCATTTCAATTTTTCTATTCCACATCACCATGTGACTTACTCCCTCTTATTGGCAACAGTACTAGGTCGCTCAAACTTCTTCGGCTCAGATGGCGTAACATCTTCAAATGTCAACTTCACTCATTCCACCTGAGTCACTCGCGCGTATCGGTGAAATTCTATACGGTCCTATCACCGTCGCAATAAATGAACGCGAAGCCCAGAGATATGCTCTCGCTGTGGGCGACGAAAATCCCATTTATTTCGATGAGTCTGCCGCCAAAGCCGCAGGCTACAAAACCATAACCGTGCCTCCAACGTTTGTTACCCATGCGATGGTAATCCCAAAGCCCCTTTCAACGCTTCGCACAGATGGTCTTTACAGAGACGGAACAGGGGTTCGTCTTGAGGTGGCTCGAATGATGTTCGGAGGTGAAGAATGGGACTTCCTTGAGCCTGTCTACATCGGAGACGAAATAACAGCCACAGCTCGCCTCGCCGCACTTGATCAAAAAAGTGGCAGCAAAGGGCCATTCGTTCGTCAGGTAAGAGAAACAACTTTCGTTAACCAAGAAATGACCACAGTTGCTCGTTCACGTCAGATCGGTATAGCTCGATGAAACAACAAACAATAGAAAGCATTTCAGTTGGAGATCAACTGCCCGTGCTCCACAAATCAGCCGACGAAGCCCAACTTTTTTTATACAGCGCTGCCAGCTTCAACCCACATAGGATTCACTACGATCGCACATACGCTGAGTTTGAAGGCCATACAGACATTATCGTCCATGGACCCCTCCAAGGTTCCTGGCTTACCCAGTTTGTAACCGATTGGGCCGGGCCGGCATCTCGGCTTTTAAACATAACTTGGCAAAATCGGGCTAGCGCACTAGTCGGCGAGAATCTCGAGTTCCATGGTTCTGTGACCGAGGTCAACCAGACCGAAAGAACCGCATTGCTTTCGCTTGAAGAAAGAAACAAAAGTGGTGCGATCTTGATGCCCGCTACAGCTCTTATAAAGCTTCCGTCAGAAAACACACTCAAATGAAAATTGCTGTCGATTTTCCATCAGTTGCGTATCGAGAAGGCCATAAAAAAGTATTGGAATTAGCGGAAGCCATCGAGGCTATAGGCTACGACGAAATCGCAGCCTTCGACCATGTGGTAATGGGTTACCCTAGCGAAACTCGAACCACTATCTACCCTGCTGAGATGCCGGTTCTCGAGGCACTTATGCTGTTAGCTAATCTTGCGGCTGTCACTACAACAATCTCGCTGTCAACCGAAGTTTTAGTGCTCCCTCAGCGGCAGCCAGTCTTAGTCGCTAAACAAATAAGCACTCTGGATACCCTTTCCAATGGGCGCGTTCGTCTAGGAATAGGCGTTGGCTGGCAGGACTCGGAGTATGACGCTCTAGAAGAAGACTTCCATACTCGCGGTAAGAGAATGGATGAGGCTATCGACCTGCTACGTGCCTACTGGGCAGGCGGCCAAATCAGTTTTCAAGGGAATTTTTATCAATCAAACGACATGGGCATGGAGCCAGTTTCGCCTCAAGGAATCAACTTACCGATATGGGTAGGTGGCGTTGGAAAAGCTGCTGTTCGCAGAACCGCACAGAAAGGAAATGGATGGATGGCGTCTGGCGTCTCCGATGAACAAGCCCTCACAACTGTTGCAGACATTCGTGAGCAAGCGGAACAATTCGGCAGGAACCCATCTGATATCGGCACACAATTAATGTTGCAACCACCACCTCGTCGTAAAGAGGACAAGTTTTTCTATGCTGATTTAGATCAAGTCTCAGAGCGAGCAGCAATAGTCAACGCAATGAACTTTGACTGGATTTCTATCAATGCAACAGCTGTGTTCCAATCAGGTGCTCGTTCTGTCGATGCGATGATCGAACAGCTAGGGGCCATATATGGTCGGCTGAGCAACGAAATTCCACTCGAACAATCGAAAATAACGTGAGATTTATTTTTTGCATACCGTAATTCTTAAGGCCACAATAGCGATATCTTCATAGATCAAATTGAATATTTCCATATGAACTAAAGTTGATAAACCACTGAAGGATCAGAGTCCAATGAGTGATCGAGAACTAATTACTTCTAACTTAGATAAATGTTGGAGTTCAGCTATTAACTTTTTTGAGTCGTTGACTGAAGAACATTGGCAGGTCCAATCTTTATGCTCAGAATGGTCTATTAAAGATGTCGCCAGTCATCTTTTTTCAGTTGAGCAAGCTCTCACAGACTGGATTCCTACTGGGCTAAAAGTACCACCTCCCTTTGAACTCGTTTCTGGCTATTTTGCAGCTGCATTACAAATGGAGACCTCTACTTTAGTCAACGAGTTCCGCCAGACTTTGAACCGGCGGAGAGACAATCTTGCCAATATGACAGATACAGAATTTTCAACACCGACAATGACGCCGGTTGGTCCCGGCACATACGACCGTTTTATGGCGGTTCGAGAGTTCGATTTTTGGATGCACACGAGAGACTGCGCCGCTCCGCTCAACATCGCGACTGATAACAGTGGCCCAACCGCAGAAATGGCTTTAAACGAAGTTCGTCTTTCGATCGGATACATCGTTGGTAAGAAAATTGGATTAAAGCAAAACCAAACAATTCATTTCAATATCTACGGGGCTGTCGAACGCGATATTTTCGTGGCTTTCGAAGATAGAGCAGTCGAGGTGCCTCATATAGAAAATCCAACCGTGGTGCTTCACTGCGACTCTATGGCATTCATGAACCAAGCATGTGGAAGAGTAAACCCTGAGATTCCTATTGAGCAGGGATTAATTCACTGGGTTGGAGACGAAATACTCGGAAACCACGCGGCTCGTAACCTTAAATTCACTATGTAATTGTTCTGAATAACTCGCTTCTCATTCAAACCAAAATTAGCAATAGTTGGTGAAGCAATACTCCAAGTTCAGCTTCCCTCTACTCACCAAAAGTTGAAATCAGCGTCGGATTTTCTAAGTTGGCTAGCTGTTGGTTACGGTGGTTAATCTCCTCTAAATGCTCTGGATGAGACAAAATCCAGAACTGGTTATCGATCATCGCATCAATTACTTTTTGTGCAACATGATCAGGGTTCATTCCGCCTTCGAGCATCGCAGCTATAGCTGCGTTGCGTTTTCTGGCTTCCTCAGGTGCCCTTGTTTTAGCTAATTCAACATTTTTTTTGTTGCGCTTCAATTCCTCTGGGCGATTCCGTTGTGCCGTCGCTATGTTAGTGCGAACAGTTCCTGGACAAAGCACCGATACACCTACGTCAGAATCAGGGTCTCGTTCCATTTCATGATGCAGCGTTTCCATTATCGCAACCACTCCATACTTCGCCGCATTATACGGAGCTAAGCCAGGAACAGCCATAAGCCCAGCAACCGAAGCCGTGCTCATAATATGCGATTCTTCCGCTTTCATCAGTTCCGGCAAGAAATGATGTATTCCGTGGATCACACCCCAAAGCGATACGTCTATGACCCACTTCCAATCAACTAGCTCCTGATTTTTGATGAAACCGCCGCCACCAACTCCCGCATTATTACAGAGAATATGCACTGCACCAAAGTGGTCGAGAGTCAAAGAACTAAGGCGAGCTACTGAGTCAGAATCAGTGACATCTGTTAGAACTCCGATTGCTTGCGCTCCGGTTGCACGGACGTCCCTAACAGCCGCCTCGAGCGCATCTTCTTGCACGTCAGCCAAAACTACTTTTGCATGCTCGCGAGCGAAGCCCATTGCCAAAGCTTTACCTATGCCGGATCCCGCCCCGGTTACAACAGCCACACGATCTTCAATTTGCTTCATTGATAACCCTCTACTGATTTTCTCTATCCGCCGTTACAGGTCGTTAAGAGACTCCAACCGGTCCATTACGTCTACATATTCGCTAATCATGTTTTCGACTACTCGGGTAGCAGAAATCGATTCATTCATCTGTCCGACTATCTGCCCGACAAAATAATTAGATAGTTCTACGGCTCCAACGTTTTCTTCATTTAGAGCAGCTCTGTCTACCCTGCGACTAGCTTTGCTAATTAACATTGGCTGCAATGGCATTGGAAGCGTTCCTGGTGAATCCGCACCTTCCCATTCATCGGTCCAAGCTGAACGCAGCTGGCGAGCTGGTTTCCCTGTTCGCGACCTAGATCTAAGCGTGTCAGATGAAGTCGCCTCCAAAAACTTGTCTTTTACTGCCGGATGTGTCTCCGCTTCTAGAGTCGTCAACCATACTGACCCGCACCAAACTCCCTGGGCCCCTAAAGCGAGCGAAGCAGCTACTTGCCTTCCAGTTCCTATTCCGCCTGCCGCCAAAACTGGAATTGGGTGAACTGCATCAACTATTTCCGGCACTAAAACCATCGTGCCTATCTCTCCGGTATGTCCGCCGGCTTCATGGCCTTGCGCAATTATGATGTCAACTCCTGAAGCCACATGTCTGACCGCATGGGACTTTTTGCCAGCCAAAGCTCCCACTAGGATTCCTTGCTCGTGAGCCCGAGCGATCATGTCCGGAGGAGGAGGTCCTAACGCATTTACGATTAACTTAATCGGATATGAAAAGGCTACGTCCATTAAAGGCACTGCCTGGGAATAAGTCATTGGGGGTTCAGCATCGCCTGCCATTACGTTCAGACCATCTGATTCCGGCATCTCCGGAACACCATAACGATTCATCATATTTTCAAGGAAATCTCGGTGCCCTTGAGGAATCATGGCACGGAGATCAGCAGCGGATTTACCGCCTTCATCCGAACCCTCGTACTTTGCCGGAACAATAATATCTACACCGAACGGTTTCCCGGCGACCTCGTCAGTAATCCACTTCAGGTCTACATCTAGTTGTTCCGGGGTGTGTCCTGCCGCGCCTAGCACCCCAAAGCCTCCTGCTTTCGTCACTGCCGCAACGACATCTCGGCAATGAGTAAAGGCAAGAATCGGAACATCCACACCAAGAATCTCGCAAACATTTGTCTTCATAATCATAAAACTAGACTGTGGCTGCAAAAATTGCCTGTGCTTCGTAAAATCCTCCGGCAAAATCATCAAAGGCCAAGCCGAAGCGGCATCCAATATTTCTGTTTGGATCGACGCCACCGTCAATATCAACGGATTGTTCTGCCTTACGATTAAGGATTTATCTATTATTTCTGCGCGACAGTTGGAGCCCCGAGTTTGGGCTGCAATGCTCTAACTATGAATTTCACTTCGATAGGTCACAGCTACATCGATAGCGAGTCAGGCACACCACTCGACGTCTGGTATCCAATATCAGGCAACGATGCATCTCGATCATGTCTTGCTGAGAAAGTAGGAATTATTCGAAGTATCACAGTTGAATCTGAGCTTTCCGATACCGACAGCCCTCCTAAAGACTTCAATGAGGCATACCTTCGCCTTCACCTGTTGAGCAGAAGAGAAATAAAACCCCACGAAACCAACCTTGATGGTTTGTTTGGTCTCCTTACAAATTGTGCTTGGACGAACCTAGGACCAGTTCTGCCCGAAAACGTCGACTCTCTCCGGTCCGCCGCAGCTAAAGAAAACCAAAACCTAAACGTCACCTCAGTTGACAAGTTTCCCAGGATGACCGATTACGTAATCCCATCAGGTGTTCGCATCGCAGATGCCGATCGTGTCAGGCTCGGCGCCCACCTGGCTGATGGAACGACTGTCATGCACGAAGGTTTTTGCAACTTCAATGCTGGAACCCTAGGTCCAGCGATGGTCGAAGGCAGAATTAGCGCAGGGGTGATTGTCGGAGCCCATAGTGATATCGGAGGCAGTGCTTCAATTATGGGAACTCTTTCAGGTGGTGGGAAAGAAATAATTTCAATCGGGGAACACTGCCTACTAGGCGCTAACTCAGGGATCGGCATCTCTCTCGGCGACTATTGCACAGTCGAAGCAGGCTGCTACGTAACAGCTGGAAGTCGCGTCACTCTGCCCAACGGAACGGTCGTTAAAGGAAGCGACTTATCTGGCAAATCGGGCATGCTCTTTATACGAAATAGCCTAAGCGGAGCCATAGAAATGCGGATATTAGATCCTGATCGTTGGTCAGGAATTAATCAGGAGCTCCACACGAACTGAAGTTTTTAGAATTTTAGTTTTCGGACCAGAGCGACGCACACATTCCCTCGCCTAAGGTTCGGTTACAAAGAAAGGATATTTTATGCCGTACGTTCAGGATCGAGTCATACACGACGCAGACGCCCACACTATGGAACCTCCTGAGTGGTTAAATGAATTCGCTCCTAAACCGGTTATCGAATACTTCGCTGAACATTTTTCAAAAAGCAGCACTGAACTTTTCGCAGATATCGAACGCTGCCGAGATTTACAAGCCGACAAAGATTTTCGCGAAACTGCTGAACAAGAAATAATGAGCCGAAAAAATTTCCAAGCTAAAGGAGCATGGGATAGTTCCGATCGTAGCCAGGCCCTTGACTATTTAGGTTTCTCTAGTCAACTCGTTTTTCCTACTATGCCGAACACCGTTTTAGAAGCAATGGAGCATGAGGCTCCAGCAAAACTTACATACGCAACAGCAGACGCTGCGAATCAGGCCCAAACTGCTTTTTGCAAAAATGACCCACGCCTTCTGCCGGTTGCATACATTCCTCTTCAAGATTTAGAATTAGCCCCAGCCTGCGCTGAGCGAGCTTTAAATCTTGGGGCATCCGCTCTGCTTATTCCAAACCGGATGCCCAAAAATCATGCCCATAGCCACATTAAATTTGACCGGGTCTGGGCATTAGCTCAAGAAGCCAAGGTCCCAATAGTTATGCATGTGGCTGAGCCAAATTTAGTTATGCCCCCACAGCATCGCAACAATGGATTGCCACCCGAACCTGATTTTCACGGAGGAGGCGAGAACTTTAGGTCAGTTTCTTATATGGCTATTTCTTCAGCACCAGCGCAGGCATTATCTATGCTTATATTTGATGGCGTTCTAGAACGTTTCCCAGACTTACGAGTTGGAATAATTGAATTAGGAGCTGCATGGGTGCCTTCATTTATTCGTCAGCTTGATGCAGCTTTTCTAGCGTTCAAACGACATGAGAATCGACTTCAGTCACTCAGCCTTCAGCCTTCTGAGTACGTGCAAAGACAAGTTCGAGTTACACCTTTTCCAACCGAACCAACCGGATGGATTATAGAAAACTCTTCACCAGAAATTTGTATGTTTAGCTCGGATTTTCCTCACGTAGAAGGTGGAAGAAACCCTCTTAAACATTTTGATCAGGAAGTCCAGCAAATGGACGAGTTAACAAAAGACAAATTTTTTCGACTTAATTTTGAAGATCTAATGGGCGCAGCTTTCTAGTCTCGCGAGAACATCGAAAGGACTCAATGGGTATTCGACTCGAAAAGAATTGGGAAATACTGAACAGTACTAGTATCGAAGCTCTCCCTGGACAACTCGGGGTGTATCAAATAGCTGACAAAGACGGACAAATTATCTCTGTTGGTTATGCCGGTGCGAAAGAACCTTTTGGCATCAGGTCTGCGTTGGAGAGAGAGATACTTTTACATGGAAATGTCGCCACACAATTTCGTTATGAGTTCACTTCCAACTATCGAAGTAGGTGGGATGAACTGCTGATGCTCCACATTTATGACTATGGCGAACTCCCCGAACATCAACGAAATGAATCCAGTCGCGTTGGCCGACTCCATCCAATCTAGCTAAGAGGAAACATGAATTTTGATCTCACCGATGAACAGCAAATGATCGTCGATACAACTCGTAAATTCGTAGAAAGTGAAATAGTTCCAGCTGAAGAGGATCTCGATCCTGATGCTGGATCACTGGAGCCTCATGACTTTGAGCGATTAGTCGCCAAAACTAAAGAGATGGGTTTCTACGGATTAGATATTCCTGCAGAATATGGCGGCCCTGGTCTAGACACGACAACCAGGGCCCTGATGGCGATTGAAATGTCTCAGCATCGCGCTGGTTTATATAACCCTTGTTATGGAGTTTTTGGCGGTGCCGGGTTGGCTCAACTTTATGAGGCGACCGATGCTCAAAAAGAACGTTGGTTGTATCCAACTCTGCGCGGAGAAAAAAAAGGGTGCTTCGCTCTCACTGAACCTTCTGGGGGTTCAGATCCTGCGAGAGCTGTGCAAACTAAGGGATACAAGGATGGCACTGAGTGGGTACTTAATGGCTCGAAACTTTACATTTCAGGCGCAGACAAGGCCGACTATGCTCTTCTTTTCGCACGAACATCGGATGACCCTGGCCGAAACGGGGTCACCGCATTTATCGTAGACACCGATTCTCCTGGGTTCTTTGTAAGACGCGTAGTCCACACATTACGCGCAACTCACTACGCCACTGAACTCCAGTTCGAGGATTTAAGAGTCCCCGAGGACCAGATATTAGGCGAAGTAAATGGCGGGTTCGCTATTGCTAATGACCGACTCAGCCGGCAAAGAATTCCTTATGCCGCTGGTTGTATAGGTCCCGCAATTAAAGCTCAAGCAATGTCTATTGAATGGGCCAAAAGTCGAGAAACTTTCGGTTCGGTCCTGGCCGAAAAGCAAGCTATCCAGTGGATGTTGGTTGATAACGAAATTGATATTCGCCACGCACGATACTGTGTGCTCGAAGCAGCGCAAAAAGCTGACAAAGGGCTGCGTTTTAGAACTGAAGCAGCTATGGCTAAGTTGGTAGCGACCGAAGCAGCTGGAAGAGTTGTAGACCGTTGCATACAAATCCATGGCGGAATTGGTGTAACAAAAGATCTTCCATTGGAACGCTGGTACCGAGAGCTCAGAATTCGTCGTGTTGGGGAGGGGCCCAGTGAGGTGCAAAAACTAATTATGGCTCGAGACATAATCGGCGGCAGCTTTAAGTGAGTGAGGTCTCGGATACACATGACGACACAGATCGACCTTTGCCCTTGGCCGGGATAACAGTCCTCGATCTAGGACAAATATATCAAGGTCCCTACGCAGGGTTTCTTCTAGCAATGGCCGGCGCACGTGTAATTAAGGTTGAGCAAACGCTCGGTGAACCATTACGGGCCCGAGGTAATTCTCTTCCATTCGCGATGCTGAACTCTTCGAAAGAAAGCGTGACACTCAATCTCAAGTCCCCAGAAGGGCATGAGATGTTTCTTGGGCTAGCACAAAACGCAGACGTAGTACTAGTCAATTTCGCTCCGGGCGTGCCCGAAAAATTAAAAATCGATGCAGATTCTCTCTGGAAAATTAACCCAAGGCTTGTTTTTGCTCATGCTTCTGGATTTGGTTTAAGTGGACCATCGGCTGACCAAACCGCAATGGATATAACGGTGCAAGCTCATATGGGCTCGATGAGCGTAACCGGACATCCCGGAGAGTTACCTGTGAAAGCCGGGGTGCCTTTTGTGGATTTTCTTGGCGGCTCGCACCTATACGGTGGCATCGTCACTGCATTATTTGAAGTCCAGCGGACTGGTCGCGGACGAATGGTCGAAACCTCAATGGCGGAAGCCGCTTACCACACCCTTTCTACCAACATGCTTTCTTGGCATCAAAGCGGAGCGACACAACGAACCGGAAACAAGCATGCAGCACTCGGAATGGCGCCTTACGACCTTTATGAATGCCAAGACGGTCACATTGCGCTCATCGCAGTCACCAACCGGCACTGGAGATCTGTCTTAAGCGTGATTGGACGAGAAGATCTTATATCAGACAGCCGCTATACGGAAAATTCTGACCGCGCACTTCACATGGGAGAAGTAGATCAACTAGTTGGCAGCTGGACTCGACGCCATTCGCGAGAAGAGGCCAATCAGCTGTTGAGCGATGCCGGTGTTCCGGTAGCAATAGTGCGCGAAGTCAGCGAAGTTGTAACTGATAAGCATCTCACGCAGCGAGGATTTATCGAGTGGCTGGAGCATGAAGAATTAGGTTCGATACCCGTTCCTCATTCGCCTATACGGTGGACAGGATCTCCTCTTCGACCCTTAGAACTTTTTCATGATCTCGGAGCAGATAACAGCAAAATTTTTAGCGAGATGCTTGGACTCTCAGAAGAACAGTTACAAGACCTTAAAAAGCGCAAAATCATTTAGTGCTTTAAGGTCGTGACTGTTCGACCAGCCATCGAAAAATTAAGTCAACACCTGTTTGCATCTCAGGGTGCCACTGCACTCCGACTACACGACCGTTTTCATGTTCCAAACTTTCAATTGTCCCATCTGGTGACCAGCCCGTTGATTTCAGCCCCGCTCCTAAGTTCTTAACTGCCTGATGGTGAAATGAATTAACCTCAATTGTCGACTCGTACACCTTGGAAAGAATACTTTTTGATTCAAACTGGACGGTATGGCGACGCTCATTCCGATCACTGGAGCGCAAACAATGCTGGTCTCCTCCATCCCACGGTAAATGTGGCTCCAAGCTCCCACCTAAAGCCACATTCAGCAACTGTGCTCCTCGACAAATACCCAACACTGGTATTTGTTTTTCTAACGCCGCTTTTAATAGACCCATCTCAAATTCATCGCGCTCTCGCGAAACCCCATGGCTATAAACTGAAGGACCGTTCCAAAGAACCGGGTCAACATCACCACCACCGGTCAAGATAAGCGCATCAAGACAATCGATATAATTAGCTGGCATATCAACCATCGGGATCATCAACGGAAGACCACCAGCGAGCGCAACTTTACGCGCATATTCTGCGAAGAAAAGATCCACAGGACTTTCAGCCAAATGCAGGTTCTGGCCTGAAAATATATCACCTTTCACGGAACGCCCCGTGATACCAATTAGAGGAGCCATCCCTTAGATCGTATGCGATAGTCACACAAGTATGTTAATGCGCCGCTAGTAAGCCACAATGAACCCTATGATCCGCTCGCTACACCTTGCTTCAAGATTCGAAGCAATCAGTTGGCTGTTTTTAATAGCTGCAACACTCGTTAAATACCTTTACAGCTATGAACTGGGTGTCAGCGTTATAGGCCCTATACACGGCGTGCTCTATTTGGTCTACATCGCCGCAATCGCTCGATGGTTCAGGGAACTCAATTGGAATGTCCAAAAAGCCATTCTCGCAGCAATCCTTGGAGTACTTCCCCTAGGAGGTTTTATCGTCGACAAATGGGTTACCTCCAGCGAACAATAACCTTGTCACCAGCTATCTACCAAGAAATTTCGGCGGACGCTTTTCAACAAAAGCCGCTATGCCTTCTTTCCCATCATGAGTTCCCATTGATTCCGCAATGGTTACCCCTTCAAGTTCTCCTGCCTGCTCTAGAGGTGTGTCAAAACCGGAATAAACAATTTTCTTTGCTTGGCCAAGTGCCCATGCGGGCCCATCCGCCAATGTTTGCGCCAGCTCAGCAGTTGCCGCATCTACCTCATTGTCTGGGACCACGCGGTTCACTAACCCCCACGCTTCGGCCTCTTGGGCTGACAAAACTCTATTCGTGAGAGTAAGGTCAAGCATCCGACGCAAGCCGATGTGTCTCGCCATGAAATAAGTCGAAGTTCCATCGGGAGTTACACCAGCTCGGGTATATGCCATCGTAAATTTCGCTGACTCGCCACAAACAACCATATCGAAAGCACTCACAATTGAAAGACCTGCTCCGCCTGCAGCGCCATTAACACCAGCCACAAAAGGTTTCGCCATGCGATTCATTTTGTAAATGGCTCCATGGAAATCCGTCAACATTTCACTCACTAGTTTGGGCAAATTGTCTCCGGCAGAGTGAAATTCCTTAAGATCACCGCCGGCGCAAAAAACCTTTCCTTCAGAAGTTAACGAAACTGCCTTCACTGCATCATCCCATTCGATATCAAGCATGACTTGGCGAAGGTCACGCGATAATGCAGGGTTCAAAGCATTCGCTCGTTCTGGTTCAGTAAGGCGTATATGAGCTACTCCGTCTCGCACCTCATAGGCTAAATTTTCAAAATTCATTTAGGACTCCAAATTTTTTGGGCGGTAAATACTTTATTTTAACGAGATTCAGGAGATAGATCACGAGCTGCTTGAAGAGGGTTTATCCCGGCGAAAGGCATGATTGAAATCGCAGACGTAGTCACACCGTTTTCGTGGTACCTATCAATATGCTCCCGGCAAGATTCAGGAGATCCATGCACAAATAATTCGTCTACGACACTGTTAGGAATTGCTTCCAAAGCCGCCTTGCGGTCGCCGCTTTCCCAGGCGTTCCACATACCATTTAGATCATCTGATCGCCCCAGCCATTTATGGAACTCGGCATACACTGGCACATTGAGATACGCAGCGATTTGTCTTTTCGCAGCTGCTCTTACAGCATCTGTATCCTCACTAGGACAACAAAATATGCGAGCAACTATTTCCTTATCTGGGCCTCCTGCATCCACATACGGACGAACTTTCGCTACATCCTCTGCTGACAACCAATTGATGATGGCTCCATCACCTTCTCGCCCAGCCAACTTCAGCATGCCTGGCCGCAATGCTGCTATCAGAATCGGCGGTTGTTCCTGCGGCGGCCGGCGTAATGTGAATCCTTTTATCTCAAAGCCCTCGTAAGCGCCGGAAACTTTCTGCCCAGTTAACGCCGACCGTAAAAAACGAGCAGTATCTCGCGTGCGCTTATAAGGCTCCACAAAAGGAATACCATTCCAGTTTTCAACTATCACATTCGAAGACGATCCGATTCCCATAACGAACCGGCCTGGAGCAGCCTCACAAATGGAAGCTATATTTTGTGCTAAC
This sequence comes from Actinomycetota bacterium, assembly GCA_002731665.1. The sequence goes on from PCCJ01000027.1 coordinate 18,637, forward strand.
AAAGCAGGACCACGTGTGTAAGCCGGGATAATGGCTATACCTAATCGCACTTCAGGCACCCACTGCGAGGCCAACACAAGCGGCGTGAACCCATCGGTTCCATCAGCTTCTGAACTCCAAAAATCCGTATATCCAAGGTCTGCAAGCTCACGGTATACATCCGCCTGCTCATGGAGTGGCATGTCAAACGGAATACTCATACCAAACCGGTTTTTCATAGAAATCCCACAACTCCCATAATCAGATATCGCCTGCTACTTCTAACTTCCACGACGTTATCTATCGTGCGAAGATTCTGCTTGGCTTAACGTGACACTTTCTGGAATTTTACAGAAATACCGCTGTCCCACCCCCTGTTGATAATGGTTCCATGACTACACAGCTTCAACTGGTTGAAACCGGCACTTACAACTGGAGAATTAATCGAGAAACCAAAGAACTCGGGCGACAAGGTATCGCAAATGCTAGAGCAGCGCTTCAGAACGCCCACCAACTGCGTTTCGAAGACTCACAAGCCGCATAACCTCACTAAAGTCAATAAATTTTGGTAAGTAGTTACACAATTACCTGAAAACACAAGCAATATGAAACTAAGATGCCTGTTCATGACAGACATAGTGATCGTCGAAGCAGTCCGTTCTCCAGTAGGTAGGCGTGGAGGCGAATTATCCACAATGCACCCTTCGGATCTTCTCAGCGAGGTGCAAACGGCGCTAATCGAACGAAGCGGCGTAGACCCCGCATCAGTTGGGCAAATAGTAGGTGGGTGCGTAAGCCAAGCAGGCGAGCAAACAGCCAATATCGCTCGAACAGCATGGCTCGGAGCTGGAATGCCTCTGAATGTCGCGGCTACAACAGTAGACGCCCAATGCGGCTCAAGCCAGCAAGCAGTGACTCTTGCCTACGGGTTAGTTGCATCAGGAGTCGTTGATAGCGCCATCGGATGTGGCGTTGAATCCATGACACGTAACCCAATGGGCTCCTCCTATCGCAAGGGTCAGCTAACAGCGACATCAAGATATAAAGAAAACTATGAGTACACCAGTCAATTTCAAGGAGCAGAGCTACTAGCAAAAAAGTGGGGTATCTCTCGAGAAGAGTGCGATGAGTTCGGGCTTCGAAGCCAAGAAAATGCAGCTCGAGCATGGGAAGAAGACAGGTTTTCAACTCAAGTCGTTCAAATTCAGACCCCAGTCCTAGGTGAAGATGGCAAACCTACAGGAGAAACAAAAACAGTTTCAGCAGATGGCGGACTTCGACCAACGACACTTGAAACTTTATCTCAATTGAGTCCTGTTCTGGAAGGTGGTGTCCACACTGCCGGAGCATCATCTCAAATTAGTGATGGTTCAGGTGCAGTGCTTCTGATGACAGCCGAGGCTGCTGCTGAACAAGGACTTAAACCACTTGCCAGAATCGTAGACACTTGCTTAGTCGGCAGCGACCCCGTCTTGATGCTCACAGGACCTATCGAGGCCACAAATCACCTCCTGAGGCGCAACTCTATGAGCATGAGCGACATAGACATCGTCGAAATCAATGAAGCATTTGCGTCGGTTGTACTAGCTTGGGCAAAAGAACTGAAACCAGACATGGACTCAGTGAACCCAAATGGAGGGGCTATTGCCTTAGGTCATCCTCTCGGAGGTACGGGGTCCATTCTCCTCACCAAAGCGATTCATGAACTTCATCGAGCAGATAAACAATTCGGTTTAGTAACTATGTGCTGCGGTGGTGGCTTGGGAACCGGAACAATTATCGAACGTATCTAGAGAATTCAAAACTTTTCTAGACCTTCGCTCCTTTAACGACAACAAGGACTTTGACCGTTACTGTGCACGCCAATCTGTGCTTCCTCCACATTAATCTAAAACGTTTTAATAGCTAAGCACTAACAGAGTGGCGCGGCCAAACGAAACTTTCTGTTAAGCAGACTGGAGTGACTTAGATACAACTGCAACTAGCAAGGAATTCCCAAGACCTTCGAGTCATTATCCGCAACTGGTCATCATGGCTCGAAGGTTTACAACTTGCCACAGATAATGATGAAGTTAAAGATCTCCCAATTTAGCCTGAGCGCACGACTAGCCCGATACGCCCCTCTTAGAGACCTTCAAAGATTGACCTAAAAAATTAGTTCTCCAGGCACCAACATAAAATGCTGTGAAACAAAACGCTCTCTCCATACAGGCAAAAGTTTCAGCCAAAGCGCCATTTCGCCATCTACCTTTATTTCACCTTTCATATACTCAACTGCCGGATCAACCTCTCCTCTATAGAGAGATGCAGCGAGTTCGTAGGTCATTTTGAGTTCAAGATTGCGGCCCCTGACCGAGCCCAGCTCGGCAGACACCACTCGACCATCGATCATCACAATACTTACAACTAGTTTGCCATCTGGACCACCATCTATTTTGATGCAAATGATTCCAGCCGCATCCTCAATTTTTGGACGATCCACGTGGGCCCAGCTACTAAGAAAGTCTGCTGACAAAAACCTCATGAAACCTCATCTTCAACGCTTACTATCTGGTCTCTGATTCCTGCAAAAAGGTCATCTTCTTCTGGCTCCGTTGAGATTCGTGAGCGCAGAATCATATAGTCTTCATATGGATGTATCGAGTCTTGCACGTCATCAGGCAGACCAAACCAGAATGGCGATTTGGGATCGACTTGAGTCTCATGCGCTAACAGAGCACGTCGGCGAACAGAATTATCTACTTTCACCATGGCAGTAATGCGATCATCGCGATCATTTCCTGATAGCCACTTCTCGTCGTAAGGTGACTCAAGCCCACGGTCGAGGAAA
>PCCJ01000111.1 GCA_002731665.1 Actinomycetota bacterium
ATGTCTAATAACATCTTTATCACTAAATTGAATTACACCCACACCTTCTATATCTTTCAATAAATTACTTGCATGTAATAAACCTGATTGCTGACTTTTAGGCAAATCAATTTGTGAAACATCTCCACAAAGTATAAATTGCGCTAAAGGGCCCATTCTGGTTAAAAACATTTTCATTTGTTCTGGTGTTGTGTTTTGAGCTTCGTCTAAAATAATGAAGCTGTCATTAAGGGTTCTACCGCGCATGAAAGCAAGAGGCGCGACCTCAACTGTTGATCGGTCAAATAATTTTTCGACGGCTTCTGTGTCCAACATGTCGTAAAGAGAATCGTATAGCGGACGTAGGTATGGGTCGACCTTTGCCATCAGGTCACCTGGTAGAAACCCGAGTCGTTCACCGGCTTCTACTGCTGGCCGTGTGAGAACGATACGGCGTACTTGTTTGTTCAGCAATGCTTCTACTGCCATAGCAACTGCCAACCATGTTTTACCGGTTCCAGCAGGTCCGATAGCGAAGGTAATAATATTGTTTCGAACCGCTTCAACGTAGGCTTTTTGTCCAGCACTTTTTGCTCTGATCATGCGGCCGTTAGGGGCCTTTAGAATTGGCGTAGTGAGAACTTGACTTGGCTTCTCATCTGATTTCACCATGTCGATCATGCGCACAACTTCAGGTGGTTCAAGGCGCTGTCCGTCCTCGAGCATCTGCACTATCTCATCGAAAACTTGACCGACCACAGTCGCTTGTGAGCCGGACACCGTTATTTCGTTGCCGCGGACATGGATATCAGCGTTTTTGAAGTTGTCCTGGACGAGTCGAAGGTTCTCATCTCGTTGCCCCAAAACTCCAATCATTAAATGATTGCTGGGTACATTGATTCTTATTGTACTTTCGTTCAACTGAACTCCTGCGAACGTACCGAACGCACCGTTATCGCTTCATTGTTTGAAGGCTAGCTCTGATACTAGCTCGCCATTCTCCTGTCCGTTTCATAGCGGACTGCGAAAATAGTTTGAGTTTCATAATTGCTTAATCAACATATTCCAGAGGGGTCACTGCGTAAAGACTCTGCGAGCGCTTCGAGAGTCCCTCTTTATTGCTTGCCCGGCGGTTTAGATCAGCCTGGAGTCAGGTTTTGTTTCAAGAAATCGACTTGAAGCAACAACAAATTCTCCGCTACTTCTTCTTGGGGAGTCATGTGCGTTACGCCTGAGAGCGGAAGTAGTGAATGCTGGCGGCCAGCTGCTAACAGCGCTGAAGATAGTTGGAGGGAGTGCGCTGCAATGACATTGTCATCAGCTAAACCATGGATAATCAACAATGGCCTTTCCAGACGGTGTGCATCGCGAATCAACGATGTCCGTTCGAAGTTCTCAGGATGATCAGATGGTGTGCCTAAATATCGTTCGGTGTAGTGCGTGTCATAAAGCTCCCAATCAGTAACCGGGGCCCCAGCTATAGCTGCATGGAATTTATCGGGTCGCCGTAGCACAGCGAGCGCAGCAAGATACCCGCCGAATGACCAACCTCGTATACCTACATTATTTTGATCGACTATGTTTCCATACCTATCTGCAACATTCTCGAGTACTTCGACTTGGTCATCGAGGACTGGTTGAGCAACATCACCGTAAATGCTTCTTTCCCAATTTTGGCCCCGTCCAGGCGTTCCACGCCCGTCAGCCACTACGACGCAGAATCCTTGATCGGCTAACCATTGAGATGACAAAAACATATTGCGAGCTTTCATTACTCGTTGAGCATGTGGCCCGCCATAAGGGTCCATAAGTATTGGGAGAGGATGTGAAAGAGGTTCACTAGGGAAAAGCACTGCGGCTTCGATTTCGCGTGCACCGCATTTAAGAAACGTAACTTTGGGATCTACGGCCGGTTCCGAAGCGTAACTACGAATTGGAAGTTTTTTGTTACCAGTCACAACAGAGTACGTTGTCGCCTTTTCCATTGAGGCCTGCACAAGCACAGTTGTTCCTGCTCGCACTTTCGCTGTTGCGACATGTCCGCTTGGACTGAGCTTTTCAACACCTGTTCCTGAGACACGGTACAAACAGACTTCGCTAGGTTCCACGGATGCGCTGTACGTGACACCTTGTGAATCAGCTCCCAGTACTTCACGTACCCAATGTGAAGTATCTGAAATGAGTTCACCATCCAACATCAGTGATCTCATGCCTTCAAATTCGCTGACAGTAAGCAATTTTTTGTTGTGCCATCGTGGCACTCCTGGGACGATTTCAACCCAAAAAGGGTCCGTTATCTCTCCCTCTATTTGAATTTCCTGAGTGTTCACGTCGACGGTTATAGCTACTAATGTTTTTTGGTTTCTGGTCTGCGCTACCACAGTTACTGGTTCGCCGAGATTGCATTGAACGTCAACGACATAGGGGTATTTATTTTTGTTGATATCAATTAAAGTCTTGCGACAGTCAAGGCCCACCTTGTAGAGGTCAATATCTGCGTTCGCAGTTCCTGCTGACGGGTACCTCACTGTAACTGGTTCTCTATCAGGATTCGCTGGGTCCGAGATGTACCATTTTTGAACATCAGCATTGTCAACACGAGCAACAATTAATCCGCTTGAGTCAGAAAGCCACCAGTAACCTCGTTCTCGTCTCATCTCCTCAGCTGCAACAAATTCCGCAGTTCCCCATGTTATGTCCCGATCATTTTCTCTTATACTCGACTCGGTTACCTCTGCATCTACGCCACTAATGATGTAAAACTCGGCCCCTATGACGTAAGCCACTTTCTTTCCATCCGGAGAAATACGGGGATCATATACGCCTGAGTTTGTCGCAATTCTCGCTGGTTCGATTTGGCCTAGTTCTGATATGTACAAATCTCCTGCAAGCGCGAAAACAAACTTCCTGCCTGAAGCATCAGTCGAGTAATTGAGAATTCCAGACGCAGACTCGCGAGCTCTTTCTCTCCGTATCTTTTCAGCCGAAGGCAAATTTTCATCTGAATCGCCAAGGATCAGCATTGGATCAGCCAGCAACTCTTCAGTTCCAGTAGCGATCTCCATGGACCATAAGCAAGTCCTGGAATCCTCGGCTCCACGACTCCTCAAAAAAAGAACAAAAGCGCCATCTTCAGTTATTGAGAAACTTCGCGGTGTTCCGAGCGTAAACCGCTGAGTTCTCGCGTTTTGCCTAGGAAAGCTGTCGATCACATGTCAGACCGTACCTGCCCCAAGCACCGGTTAACATAATATTGTGGTTCTTCCTTCCCCTCATCTCTTTGACCCTCTTCCTCCGGAACGAGAAAAACTTTGGATGCGCTATGGAGGAGAAGACAAAAAACTCTTTGTCAACTTAGTCGGGCTTTTCATGTCAGAGGTGCGGCTTGATTACTGCAAAATCGATTTAAAGTTCCGCCCAGAACTCCTTCAAGCCGGAGGATTTGTCCATGGTGGGCTCATAGCCACATTGATGGACACAGCATGCGTACCCGCAGTTGGTAGCGGCTTTGCCGAACGGCGCACCTACAGCACCATTGATGCGCACATCCAGTATCAAAGTTCAACAAAAGATGAAGATCTTGAAACTGTTTCTTGGGTCACGAGACGGACAAAGACTATCGTGTTTTGCGAGTCCATTGTTGCTTCAACATCTGGACGCACACTTGCCAAGGGCGCTTTTACATTTAAAATTTAAGAGAAGCTGGTGCTACGTTGCTGGAATTAAATGCGGGACTTGCTCTCTCATAGCATCTAGGACTTCCCCAGCGCTCGGATTCACAAGCACCGTTGTTCCAACGCTCAAGGTCGGAACAATTTCGTTACCAGAAGCATTCGCGCGGACGAAGCTAGCGGCGTCTGGTTCTTCCCAAATGTTACGATATTCGATAGGAATGTTCGCAGCAGAGAGTTGATTCTGCAGAGACATACAAAAACCACAACCAGGTCTCCAATAGAAAGTTAGGGACTTTACTTCAGAATTTTCGGTCAACGTCCAGCCGCTTTCAATGTCTCGTATATTTTTTTACAATCCGGGCATACGGGAAAACGCTCCGGATTCCTACTTGGCACCCATTTTTTGCCGCACAAAGCTGTCACAGCTTCTCCTGTTACAGCAGATCGCGTCATCGCTGTCTTATCAACGTAATGAGCTAAGCGCTCGTGATCGCCGTCATCAAGGAAATGCTCAGTTGTTTCGTCGAGCACTGTCCCATCGTTCATAGCTTCGCCTTACCTCACAGATTGTTTACAGGATTATTACTACCTGTTCGCCAAGAAGTAAGTATGGTGCGTCGCAAGCGTGATTACGACTAAATCCCAACTTTTGAAGGGAGACACCTTGAACAAAAGAACTGCGAGGTCAGCTTCCTTAGATTCTAAGACCGGATGGGGCGTGGTTTTAGCAGCAGTAATATCAACGTTCGCTGCTTTCGGTGTTACGTACAGTTTCGGGGCGTCCTTCACTGCGATTCGAGATGAGTTCGGGGTAGGCAAGGGTCAGGTAGCACTTTTTTTTGCGATTACTACATTCGTTTATTTTATTTTGGGTATCTTTACTGGTCGCCTAGCGGATCGTTTTGGACCGCGCCCAGTACTTCTTTTTGGAGCCGGTTCGATTGGAGTAGGGCTCCTACTTACGTCACTCGTGAACAACATTTGGTTGGGTTATTTAACCTACGGAGGTGGAGTTGGTATCGGAGTGGCCTGCGCTTATGTGCCGATGATTGCAGCGGTAGGAGGCTGGTTCGAAAAGAATCGAACAAAAGCACTCGGTTTTGCAGTAGCGGGTATCGGAATAGGAACTCTTGTAGGCGCACCGGCATCTAAATTTCTTGTCAATACTTATGGTTGGCGAACCAGCTTCGTTATTCTCGCTATTACCAGTTCTTCTTTACTAGTCCTTGCTTCTTTCACTGCGCACAAGCCACCAGTATCAAATACTGGTCAGCCAGCGCCTTCACTGAAAGCCTTGCTGAAAGATGGCCGGTTTATCTGGCTCTACTGCTCAATGCTTCTATTGAGTTCAAGTTTATTTATTCCAATGGTGTACCTCGACGACTACTTGGAGTCTCAAGGAGGCTCTGGCGGGGCGTTTCTTATCGGAATAATCGGTGCGACATCTGTGATCGGTCGCTTGGCTCTCGGCACGATTGCTAACAAAATAGGTTTATCGCGTCTCTACATTCTGGCTGTCGTGGTTCTAAGTTCAAGCTACACATTGTGGATAATAGCAGGATCTAGTTACACCATTCTCGTTATTTTCACAATCATTATGGGGGTTTCTTATGGGGGTTGGATCGCCCTATCGCCCTCGATAACCGCCCAACTGTTCGGCCCTGTCGGGCTCGGTGGCGTTTTGGGAGCTCTCTACACCTCAGCCGGTATCGGCGGTCTCATAGGCCCTCCGCTGACCGGCGTCATAATTGATAATCGCGGTTACCCCTTCGCCATTTCGATTGTCATGATCGTTGCTTTTTGTTCATTACCGCTTCTCGTAAAAGCACTACGCGCAAAAGCTCCTGAAGGAAAAGAAACATTTGATATTCCGGTTACATTTTTTATTTTAGATTTACTCAGCCAAATCACTGAAGATTATGACAACAGCCAAGCTTCTGAGCACGCTAAACCATCCAAATCGCTCTGACCGCAAAACGTTATGCGTTGCTCAACGTTACTCCAATAGATCTACAAGTCTTCAGGACCGAACACTGCATCGAAAGCTTCATCCGCTCTTCGTTCATCATTTCTGTGAATAAACATTTGCCCAGCATGATCAATGACCCACCGAATACTTTCTTTTTCTAGATACTCGCACAAGTCCACTACCGATTCGATGGACATTTCATTCAGTTCATAAGACGGTCCATCTGTCGCAACAACATCAAACAAATCAACATCTTTTGCTATGAGTCCCGCTTTCATTAAGCCTCGTTGAAACGGAGAGACTTCTTCAATGACTGATTCGCCCTCAACCTCGTCGACTAACTCCCCATCGATTACCTCGGAGTTTCGACTTACAAGTAATTCTGGCTCGTTCGGATCTTGCGTTGAAATCTCATGACCTTCTTCGCTGTTGGCTTCTAAATTCGGATCAGGCTTCGACATACCTAAAACGATAGGCGGATGGTGGTCAGAAGCGACTTGTCTTCTAACCTTCAAGTAATGCCGGTTGGACCTTTCGAATCTCTTCTTCTGCTTTCCTTTGGTGGCCCCAATGGGAATGACGATGTAATCCCATTTTTAGAGAACGTGACACGCGGACGAGACGTACCAGCGGAACGCTTAAAAGTCGTTGCACAGCAATACGCTATGTTCGATGGCAAAAGCCCAATAAATGAACAAAATTTGGGTCTTTTGGAAGCTTTGAAAGAGGAAATAGCTAGAAGAAACTACTCGCTCCCAACCTATTGGGGCAATAGGAATTGGCATCCGTTTCTTACTGACACGGTTCAGGAAATGGCAGCAGATGGCCATCAGAAGTCCGTATGTCTTGTGACATCTGCTTTCAGTTCCTATTCGGGCTGCCGTCAATATCATCAAGATCTCGAGAATTCTCTCGAAAAAACAGGCAACCAAATTGAGATAACAAGAGTCAGAGTCTTTTGGAACCACCCAGAGTTTTTAGGTGCTGTAGCAGAACGCTTAACCGAAACCTTGTCTGACTCGAATCTCCCACAGAACGTTCGAGTTCTCTTCACCGCCCATAGCCTCCCTGAGTCGATGAGTGCCGCGTGTGACTACACGGAGCAGCTCAACGAAGCATCAGAGCTGATCATGGACCTGGCATCTTTGTCGGGTGAAGCTGAGGTTGTGTACCAAAGCCGCAGCGGACCACCTCAGATTCCTTGGCTTGAGCCCGACATTAATGACCGCCTGAAAGAGCTGGCTGAACAGCAAGTAGCAGACGTAGTTGTTGTTCCTTTGGGTTTTGTTTCAGATCATATGGAGGTCCTCTACGATCTCGACACGTTAGCTGCAACAACTGCTCAAGATCTTGGAATTAAGCTGCACCGGGCACACACAGTTGGCACTCACCCTCGCTTTATAGCAATGTTGATCGATCTGATCGAAGAGGCCGCTGGGATCCGACAGGACCGCCCCGCCATGGGTGCCTGCGGTCCAAGACCAGACCAATGTGCTTCCAACTGCTGCCCGCCGCCAGCCCGAAGGCCCACAGCCCGCTCGTAGAACTTTTAAGCGTTATCGGCCGTCGCAACTAGAAGACTTTTTAGGTTGGTAAGCATTTCCCAAGCCTTACTTCTCGCACAGCTGCCAAATTCAAGAACGATATTGGTTACATAGTTAGAGCTACAGTACGTTCAACCAATTCATTGAGTTGGATAACCGAGTAGCCCGAAAGACTAGTTTCAACACGGCCGTTCCAACCATCAACCCAACATGATGGAATAGTGCGACCGGTCAAACCCCAAAGCCCTCCAACAGTTGCACCATTGCAGTCGGTGTCCCATCCGGCGCTAACAGTGTCCCCAATCGCAGCACTAAAGTCATCCGGGTTTCGGGCTAGCCCCCATGCAACTAAAGCCAAGTTGTTAACTGTGTGAACTGGAGACATGCCATCGAATTTCACGTGCAACCGGGAAGCATCAGGGTCCTTCGCAAAAGCTAACCCGAGAGCTATCGCCTCAGCACACTCAGAGTTACCGGGGATATATGAGCCTGCTTCCTCGATGGCTTGCTGTGTGCTCCAACCAGACGCAATCAATGAACCGGCGACTGCTACTACCACTGCCCCATGTATGCCTTCGCCCCGGTGACTCAAGGCTGCATCATTGCTTGCTAGTAATGCAGCAGCTTTTGGCTCTCCTGGCGTTACCCAACCATATAAGTCTGATCGGATCTGAGCACCGATCCAGTCGTTGTAGGGATTATCGCTGCAATCTGCTATGTCAAATGCGCATGGGGCACCGAACGGAAACCGCATTCCGGCATGTGCTAACAGTTTCGCATATGCCTCGCGTTCCGCCGTGAACACGATCGCTCCGGGCAAATATCGGAGCCAAGCTCGACCAACATCGGCCGTGGTAAAGCCTCGGCCGTACTCTTCTAGTACGAGCAGCGAAATCAACGTGTAGTTGATGTCATCATCGGGAATAGCAGTCGTCATTTGACCAAAGCAGACATCATGATGTTCTACTTCGGCTTCAGCACCTTTCACTAGTGGTACATAATCACGCAGAGGCAAAGCTTTTCCTCTTTCAAGGTAATTCTGAAGAGCTACAACTCCTTTTCTCATCGATAGCTGTTCGATTGGCTTGCCTAACATGCAGCCGCTGATTCGACCAGCCCAAGCGTTGGTGATTTGTGAGTGATAAGAAATTGCGTTCCCTGATGGCATACCTGCAATTATTACTCACAAATCAAACTGTTATCGATAGGTACTCAGATTGTTCGAGCTAATAAACACAATGCATTAATTTGTGATTTGCATTATCAGTAATTAGTTGAGCTTTATGGGCCAACGAAATAGGCTCGGTCTTATCCCACTACTCGTAGCTGGTCGACTACGGGTCCAGCTTCCCCTGATATCCAATGTCGCCGACATCTTAATTCGTAAGTAACTTCCGCTACCTGTCCGTCATCGATTAGCACGACATCACCATCATATATTTGAACACCATCTGCTAAACGAGCATTATGCGTTGCCGGCTCATTGCACCAGCACCTGGCTTGGACTTGCAGCTCAATTCGCTCGTTAGCTAGTTCCAGCAATCTTGCTGAACCTGGAAATAGTTTTCCACGAAAATCAGTGAGCAGCCCGAATGTGTAAACATCAGCCGACATTTCATCGACAACCCTAGCTAGCTGCTCTATTTGAGCGTCTGTGTAGAATTGTGCCTCATCACAAACCATGTAATCCAGGGCACCGTGCGCTGCAAGGTGGTTTGTAGCTAAGTCCACGAAATCGACCATAGGATTTACTTCAACGGCCGGGGCTGAAACTCCAAGAGCGCTCGACACATGAGCTCCTGCTCGGTCATGCATACTGCACAAAAACCCGCTACCAGTAGCAGCGAGGTTATGGTGGATTTGAAGGGCCAGAGTCGATTTACCTGACCCCATCGTTCCGTAAGAAAACCGGAGGCTACTCATGGCCTTGAAACTACACCTTTGTTATTCGTTTGCTCAACTGTGACCACCAAATTGTTTTTCATTAATCATCCACAGCCGCTCGTACTGCCGCATGACCGACAGCTATAACAGGCCCCAGCGCGAATCATTTGGTCTCCACAGGTATGACAAAGCGGAGCATCAGACCGATTAGTACGTTGCCCGACAGGATCCCTGGTGACACTCTTTGGGGTTTCTGGGTCCATGGACAGCTGAACATTTCCAGCTCCGAGTGTTTCTTCGAATCCCGGCAATGGAGGGTCAAGTCTTTCCTGAGTTGAGAGTATCCCTAGATCCTTGCGCTCCTGAGGTGGGAGATACTCCAAAGCCAAGCGTCTAAATATGTAATCCACAAGACTCGTAGACAACCGCAATTCAGGATCATCAGTAATACCTGCCGGTTCGAACCGCACGTTAACAAACGCCTCAATATAGGAACGAAGCGGCACACCGTACTGCAGGCCGTGACTTACCGAAATAGCAAACGCATCCATAATCCCAGCGAGAGTCGATCCTTGTTTCGCTACCGTGAGGAAAATCTCTCCCGGACGGCCGTTCTCGTACTCGCCGACTGTCATATATCCGTGGCAGTCAGATACCCGGAATGAAAAGGTTCTTGATCTGCGACTTCTCGGTAGTTTCTCTCTGATTGGAGCTAGATCCAAACCAGCAACAGTTTGCTGTAATTCTGTTATTACCGTTGGCAAGTCTGCTGAATCACTTTCTGACATCGTCGAAAGCGGTTGCCCAACTTTGCAGTTATCTCGATAGATCGCAACTGCCTTCAGACCTAACTTCCACGACAACATGTGAAGGGTTTCGACCTCTTCAACAGTCGCTTCTTCGGTCAAATTAACTGTCTTAGAAATAGCTCCCGATATAAATGGTTGAGCCGCTGCCATCATCCGAATATGGCCTTCATGATGAATAATATTGTCCCCCATCGAACATGCGAAAACTGCCTGATGCTCTGCTTTTAAATGAGGTGACCCCTTCGTACTAGAATTTTCTAGTATGTAAGTTTCGATATCCTCAATCTCTGGAAGTGAATAACCAAGGCGTTTCAAAGCTCGACCTACAGTTTGGTTGACAATCGTTAAGTTGCCGCCACCCACGAGTTTCTTAAACTTAATCAAACCTAAATCGGGCTCTATACCTGTCGTGTCACAATCCATCATAAAGGAAATAGTGCCAGTCGGCGCTATTACCGTGGCTTGGGAATTCCTGACGCCTGTTGCTTCGCATCCACTCAGCGCAGCATTCCAACTATTGTGAGCCGCTTCTAAAATTTCTGCGGGCGCCTCACCTCCAACATGCTCAAGGCCACTCCGGTGTCGGCGCAGAACATCCTGCATAGCCTCTTGATTAGTTGCGTACCCAGCGAATGGTTCAAGTTTCGATGCAAGGACCGCAGATGTGGCGTAAGCCTCACCAGTCATTAGCGCTGTAATCGCGCCAGCCCATGCTCTACCGGCTTCGGAATTGTACGCAAGGCCAAGTGCCATCAGCAACGCGCCCAGGTTCGTGTACCCAAGCCCAAGCTGACGGTAATCCTTCGAAGTTTGAGCTATCGACTCTGTCGGGTAATCGGCGTTCCCTACCAAGATGTCTTGTGCCGTAAACAGTATTCTGACCGCATGTTTGAAACCCTCGACATCGAAAGAATCGTCATCTCCCAAAAACCGCAACAGATTAAGGCTTGCAAGGTTGCACGCTGAATTATCTAGGTGGAGATACTCACTGCAAGGGTTACTAGCCGTTATCGGGCCGGTATTTGGGGCAGTGTGCCATCTATTTATCGTAGAGCTGAACTGAACGCCAGGGTCAGCACATTGCCATGCGGCTTCTGCTACTTGCTGAAATATGTCTCTTGCTCTCACGGTACGAATTTCGGATCCATCTCGACGTGCAGTAAGCGTCCAGTCAGCATCAGCCTCGACCGCCAACATAAATTCGTCACTTAAACGCACAGAATTATTTGCGTTTTGGTACTGCACAGAAAACGAATCAGAACCGTTTAAATCCATTTCGAAACCCGCGTCACGCAAGACACGCGCCTTTCGTTCTTCTATTGCTTTACACCAAATGAATTCTTCTACATCGGGATGATCTACATCAAGAAGCACCATCTTGGCAGCTCTTCTTGTTTTGCCGCCGCTTTTGATCGTTCCGGCGGAAGCATCCGCTCCTCGCATAAAACTGACTGGGCCGCTTGCATCTCCGCCGCCACGTAACAGCTCTTGAGATCCACGAATTTTAGATAAGTTAACGCCAGCGCCTGAACCGCCTTTAAATATTCGGCCTTCTTCGACGTACCAGTTCAGTATCGATTCCATCTCGTCGTCAACGGAAAGAATAAAGCATGCTGAGGCCTGTTGAGGCACACCCTCTACACCAATGTTAAACCAAACTGGGCTGTTGAAAGCTGCGAATTGGTGAAGCAGTAACCAAGATAGTTCAGCCTGGAAAATAGTCGATTCATCTGCGTCTGCGAAATAGCCATCGCTTTGGCCCCACTGTTGGATCTGTTTGCTAACTCGATTTATTACCTGCTTAAGTGAATGCTCACGTTCATCAGTACCTAAGGTGCCTCTGAAATATTTTTGGGACACGATATTGGTTGCGGTTGCACTCCAACTCGTTGGAAACTCAACGTCTTTTTGTTCGAAGCTAACTGAACCATCTGCATAGTTCGTTAAACGGGCATCGCGTAGTTCCCATGAGACTGTTTCGTAAGGATCTTCGCCTTCTTGGGTGAAATGACGCGTTATTCTCTGCGATCCTTTATCCAAACCGTTCAGGTTATGCATTAACACCACTTGGGACTCCCCAATATTTGACTACAAATTGACCTAGCGACCACCAAAGTGACTGCGTCGGGCCGGGAGCCTGCCGATGGGTATGAAAATGCTTCTAGCTGAGCTAAGGGCATTTATCGTCCTCCCGCAACTTCTCGTACACCGTCACCGGGTATCTGAAATTGAGTTGAACTCCGTCCGCCTGCGGGGCTCCCAACCCGCTGCGAACTGCAACTTAGGCAAGAGTCCCTGTGGAGAGATAGAGGGGTAACAAAACTTTTTCTGTGGGTGACTTGGGGATTAAACGCGTCTGGTTGGGGTTTGTTACGACACAAACGCTGTGAGTGGTTGCAGCCTTTATCAGTTATGCCTGCCTTGCCTAGAGTCAGCATCTGGTCATAAGCCATTTATAAGCCTCCCTACAAAGCATTTTAGCTGGTGAGTTACTTTTTGAACAGAGCTAAATAATCGCAACTGCCTCATAGATCCAGAAAGCCTCTCTGTTCTCAATAAATATGGTTGTGGAGAACCACTTAAAGTAGGATTCAAGAAAATACCCTTTGAGCACATCTTTCGGATCAGATAGTGGCAACATCAACCCATGCATCGGATATTTCCGCCGCCCCTCACGGACCTAGATCTTGATCTTGCCTACACAGCTCCCCGCATTTGCGTTACTGGCCAACCTTGGCTAATGCTGAACATGATTGCGAGCCTAGACGGGGGCACAGCCATAGACGGCGTTTCTGGCCCTTTAGGAGGTCCATCCGACAAAGACGTTTTTAGTTGTATCCGAACTTTTCCGGACATAATCCTTGTCGGTAGCGCAACTGCTGTAGCGGAGTCTTACAGCCCGCCCCCGGCAAGCGTAAGCAGTAGAGCTTCCAGACTGACCAATGGTGCGTGGCCTACGGCTCGTATCGCATTAGTTAGCGCAAGTTTAACTTTTCCTCTCGATTTACCTATGTTCATGCGCCCCGATCAACGCCCTCTTGTAATAACAACTGATACCGCAGACCCAGACCGGCTTGCCAAAGTGGAAGAAAAGGCCGACGTGATAAGAGCCGGAACCGACGTCGTCGATTTCGTTCAGGCCCTCAAAAAACTCGGCGAATTAGGGGCTCGGGTTATACTGAGCGAAGGGGGATCATCCATTAATGGGCAGCTCATCGAAGCAAATTTAGTGAACGAGATCTTATTAACTGTGGCTCCACTTGCCATCGCAGGCAACTCACAACGCATCGCTGCGGGGATAGCTAACAGTGGCTCAACAGATTTTGACCTACAACAAGTGCTGACCGATGGGCACTACCTTTTCCTCCGCTATCTTCAATCTGCGTCAACCTCGTAGCCAAACCATAACAATTAAGTGGCTTTGAACAGATTCATCGATTCGTTTACGGCAGATAGACGGCTTGCCCAATACTTAGCGTAGCGTCCCCATTTATTTGCTTAATTTTTGCTACCAAGGGCCGTAAGTCACCGGTCGGCTGAATGGCTCGCGCTATCGACCACAGCGTTTGCCCCGATTCGACAATCACAAAATCTGAGATCATGAGACTTTCAGGCGAAGCCATTTCGACAATTCCACTTGACTCTTTTTCAACTCCAAAGAAGCCACCAACAGCCGTTCTGACTACAGGTGCCAGCGTGAAAATCATTGCCAAGGCGGTGAGACAAACAGCTAATCGCCTGCGCAAATAAACTCCGCTCATTGAAACTCGACGCACTACTATCGGACCCTGCCCCGGCGATGAAACGTTCTGGCCGATGTCTAAGGGGCTAGCGCATGGCAAACCTAATGACAGTTGATCTGAGCAGGAGGTTTCCAAAGATCCATTGACGAGAGCACTCATCACCTTCGGGCTATTAACTCTGGTTGCTACGGCTGCAGTCATTGGAAACCTTTTCTCGACCAAACAGGTTTTGGCCTTCGCAAATGATGACAAGGAGGTGGGACATCGAACAAACGTTCTCAGAACGTCTGTTCTAATTGCACCACGAACACTTGTTCGCTGTCAAGAAGAAATAGAACAAGTGTTTGCACCCAGAGGGCACCCCTGGTACGTTCTACACAGAACAAGTGTTCGTGGTGAGCATCCGCTTACTCCAATCGATAGGAAAAGCTGTGGCCGATCAAAAAATAAGCGATCGTCAGAAGGTAATCCTGGAGTTCTTAGAGACAACGATGCGAGATCGCGGTTATCCGCCGTCGGTTCGAGAGATAGGCACGGCCGTAGGGTTAAAGTCTTCATCGACGGTGCATTCGCATCTGAACCACCTTGAAGAAGCGGGTTACATACGCAAAGACGCAACGAAACCCAGAGCCATAGAACTTTGTTCTGACGCAATGTCTGGGACCATTGCCGAGCGTAGACCGACCCGACATGTTCCTCTGGTTGGCGACGTTGCTGCAGGAACCGATGTTTTAGCTCAAGAAAATGTTGAAGAATTTGTGCCAGTTTCTCAAGACTTTACCGGAGACGGTGAGCTTTTTATGCTTAGAGTCCGTGGAGAATCGATGATCGAAGCAGGAATCTTGGACGGCGATTTTGTGGTTGTTTGCAGGCAAGTAACTGCGTCAAACGGAGAAATAGTAGTTGCCGGCATTCCGGGTGAAGAAGCGACTATAAAAACTTTCACTCAGGTCGGCCCAAAAGTTACTCTTCTACCTGCAAACAGCAATTTAGAGCCTATGGAATTTACCGCCGACGAAGTCACGGTCTTTGGTCGAGTTGTGACAGTTCTGCGACGACTTTGAATAGATTGAGAAATATTATTGATTACTGAGGCAACCGTCAGGTGATTGTGATCAACTAAATGCCGTGTTCACTCCCTCACCACTTCCGCCCGTAAACTTAAATACCTCTGAGTCAGTATGGATTCCTATTCGATCAGGAACCGTTTTCGTAGAACCGGGTGGTGGACTAGTTAAGTCCTCGGAGCAGCCCGTCGCTGCACCAACAACTTTTTTAGGTTCACTGGATGGTTATGGAGTTTACGCAATCGATCTTCATGACACCTCCGAAGAAGGAGATCTAGAACCCGTCAATTTACGAAAACTGTACGGCAGAATCCCTGATGAAGAATGGGTTGTTTGCGGCAGAGCAGAACAGATTGTTAATTACGACAGGACACATGTTTACTGCGGGAGGTGCGCTACTCCAACTATCACTAACGCTCACGACCGAGGGAAGGTATGTCCCAAGTGTAAACACATGGCTTTTCCGAGGCTTAGCCCAGCCATGATTGTTCTAGTAGAGCGCGAAGACGAAGTGTTATTAGCATGGGGCAGACAGTTCCCTGGTCGTTTCTACAGCACACTTGCAGGATTCGTTGAACCGGGCGAAAGCCTTGAACAGGCAGTAGAGCGAGAGGTCATGGAGGAGGTCGGTCTTTCGGTCTCAGACATTAAATATTTCGGCAGTCAACCTTGGCCTTTCCCGCATTCCCTGATGTGTGGTTTTCACTGCACCTACAGCGGAGGGGAAATACTGATTCAAGAAGAAGAGATAGTTGAGGCTGGATGGTTTAAAGCCACTGACCTGCCGCCATGCCCAGTGGGTGGGATGTCCATAGCGGGCTGGCTTATTCAAGATTGGCTTGACCGTCAGAAAAATTAGTTAGATCAAACATATTTTACTTGCGCACTCGGATTACTCCCTGCTGAGCCACGGTAGCAACAAGTAGCCCTTTAGCATCGAAAACATCTCCGGTAGCTAGTCCTCTAGTACCCCTAATTTGGTGCGGCGCTAGATCGAAAAGTAACCATTCATCTGCTCGTACCGGCCTATGAAACCAGACCGCATGATCTAATGAAGCGGCCATGTAGACGTCATCCCAGCTTTCGCCGGGTTTGTCACTTAGAAGCGCATTAGCCGGGTGGGCGCTAACGACTGCGTCCATAGCGTTGGTATCTGACAAATACGCCAATGCAGCGAAATGGTCATCATCTCTATCACTTAACGTGTCCGTGAATCGAGCCCAAACTCTATGGCGCGCTGGGTCTGTAGATTCTGATTCCAGACGTGTATCCAACCCAATACCCCATTCTATTTTCGTGGAATCAGCTGGAGATCGAACGTCATGCGGGAAAATTGAGGTTGATACGTCAGGTCCTTCTTCATCGCGTTGGAAAGAACAAGACAAGTTCAATATTGCTCCCCCGCTTTGTCGAGCTACCACTCGCCGAGTGGAGAAACTTCTACCATTTCGAAGGCGGTCAACTTCGTAGCGCACCGGCTCGTTTGGGTCTCCGCCGAGAATAAAGTACGCATGCAAAGAATGTACGCTGTGCCCCTCTGCATCAATAGTGAGCATGGCAGAACGAAGGGCTTGAGCAATTACCAGTCCGCCATAGATTCTGCCCCATTCGTATGCTGGGCTTTCTCCAACAAACGCGTCAGCTCCGTGTGGTTCAAGTCTTAATATTTTATTTCCGGAACCTTTTTCTTGTTCCGTCATGATCTGAACCATACGGCGCCATTCGGGGTGTCTTCAACTGTGATGCCCATGTCAAGCAGCTCATCTCTGATCTGATCAGCGACCGCAAAGTTTTTTTCAGATCTAGCTTCGAATCGTCGTTTCATCATTGTTTCGATTTCAACGTCCGAATCTTTCGTGTCGATCCGAGCTCCTGTATCGATAGAAATTCCGAGAACAGCAAATATGGAAACACACGAACTTGCTATTTTCGATGCATCCACAATATTTCCGTCATCAAGAGCGGCGTTAGCCTGTCTCATTAGCCTGAATGCGGTGTCGACCGCACTCGGAGTACTAAAGTCATCATCCATTGCTGAGATGAAACTTTTTTTCGACGCTTCATCTATTTTCGCATCTGAAATCATGACGCTAGCTTGTGCCATTCGTCGTCCAAAAGAATCTAGCCTTTTGACGGCTTCGGATGCAGCCATAAGAGAGTCCCGGCCCATCTCCATCGCTTTACGGTAGTGAGTTTGCAGCGCTAATAGCCGAAGCGCACGAGGGCCAGCAATATCAATTGCCTCTTCCAGATTTGTGAAGTTTCCAAGCGATTTAGACATTTTCTCGCCACTGACGTTGACCATTGAACTGTGAATCCAGTGGCGAGCGAATGGCTTTCCAAGAGCGTTCACTTGCGCTAACTCATTTTGATGATGCGGGAACGTCAAGTCATCCCCGCCACCGTGAATATCAAACCCTTCACCCAGGGCGCTTAAAGACATCGCTACACATTCGGTATGCCAGCCCGGTCGTCCTTTTCCCCAAGGAGTTTCCCAGCTGGGTTCTCCTGGTTTCGCAGATTTCCAGAGAGCGAAGTCTAGCGGTGAGTTTTTGGACTCATCAACGCCCACTCGGCTTCCAGCATCTTCGAGCAACTGATCGAGGGAACGTCCAGCTAATTTGCCGTAACTAGTATCGTTTTGAACTGAAAAGTAGATTCCTTTGCCGTCGAGTTCGTACGCAGCACCATTTTTGAGAAGCTGACCAATTACGTCAATCATGCCTTCAATGAATTGAGTTGCGTGTGGTCGAGAGTCAGCAGGCAGTATCTCTAATCGACTCATCTGTTTGTCATATGCGATCGTAAATTCATCAGCCACGTCTGATTCAGTTCTGTTTTCTATTTCTGCTCGACGTATGATCTTGTCATCTATGTCAGTGACATTGGAGGCCATCGTCACCACGAAACCTGACCACCCCAGATATCGCCGTATCATGTCGTAAGTGAGAGCTGTTCGTCCATGACCTAGATGCGGGACATCGTAAACTGTCGGGCCACAAACGTACATTGCCACTTCGCCAGATCGACGCGACTCAAAGGGCACTTTACGTCTCTGCATAGTGTCAAAAATTTGGAGAGTCACGGCTACATCTAAGTATAAGTTAGGGCCTCAGTCGGGGCGGTTCAACAGTACCTGATGGTACTGGACCGAACTGCTTTCAAAGACCAAGAAGCCAATTGCGTTAAACTAATCATGGCTGGAATTAGGACTTTGAATGGAGATTCTCAAGTATTTTAGTTAATGCACCAGTCGCTTAAACTAAGTAAGTAACCTTCACACAATCTTGTGTTTGCAGTAAATATTTACGGCAATCAGCAAGAGGTACAACATTGGTGTTACAGCTCTGTCCAAACTGAGACACCTAACCAAAAATTATTAGCGTGCATCAACCCCTCCCCCCAAGGAATAATGATGGCAAATTTCCTATATCGACTCGGTCGCTCCTGCGTGCGCCACAAACTTAAAACTATATTAATTTGGTTGGCGGTAGCTTTTGCCCTCATCGGTCTTAACCGAGCTATTGGAGGCGAACTCACTAACGGCTTCAATGTCCCAGGCTTGGACAGTCAGAAAGCCTACGACTTACTGGTTGAGGAATTCCCGCAGCAGGGAGGAGTTAGCGCGAACGTAGTGGTCAGAGCCCCTGATGGAACGAAGCTAACCGATACTTCTCAACAGAACGCCATTGATCGCCTGTCGTCGGCTTTAGTTTCTATTGCTGATGTTGAATCAGTAGTTCCGCCGACTCAGGGAGTCACTATTAGCGCTGACCAAACCGTCGGACTATTTACTGTTCAGCTGGTTACCGATCCGCTTCCGACATATGCAACTATTGAGCGATTGGAAAGTGCGCGCTCGTTGGCTTTAGGCAGCAGCAATGATCTTCAAATTGAGTTCGGTGGAGATCTCTACAACGTGGCTGATGAGCCCGAAACTGGAGTCGGTGAGGCTGCAGGGCTAATCATGGCAGTAATAATTCTTTTGTTAGCATTTGGAAGCGTCGTAGCTATGGGGCTACCTATCGGCTTAGCCTTATTTGGTCTTGCTATAGGAATCGGAGGCATTATCGGTCTGGTCGCCATAGCCATGGAAGTACCAGAATGGACTCCCAATATGGCTTCGATGATCGGGTTAGGCGTCGGCATTGACTACGCACTATTTGTCGTAACTAGATTCCGAGAAGGGCTTGCCGATGGTCTCACAGTTGAAGATGCGGCCGGTCGAGCAAACGCAACCGCCGGGCTTTCAGTAATTTTTGCTGGCGGTACGGTAATGATCGCAATCCTAGGTCTGGCAATGGCTGGTATACCTTTTATGACTGCCGCAGCAGTAGCCGTGTCAATAGTCGTTGCGACATTGGTTATTGCATCGGTGACTCTGTTACCCGCCATGCTTGGTTTAGCTGGCCATCGAGTCAACTCCAAAAAAGTTCGTAAACGCGGCAACGTAGCCTCCAGCGAAACCGGCCAAAAATGGACAGCTTGGGGTAACCACGTATCGAAATTCGCGTGGCAATACCTGATTGGGACCACTGTGCTTCTTGTAGCACTCACTGCACCGGTACTTAAATTGGATCTTGGGTTTCCTGATCAAGGCAATAGCCCTATAGATTCCACGGCCCGAAAAGCATACGATCTTATGACAGATGGGTTCGGCGCAGGTTTCAACGGGCCGCTTGTGATCGCTATTGACACTTCGGTAGTTGATAAATCTGAAATCCCTGTGCTAGCTGCAGCCTTAGCCAACGACCCTGGTGTTGCATTTGTCCAGCCTCCTCAGTTTAGCAGCACCGGCGAAGCAGCTAGCATCATTATTTTTCCCACTACAGCGCCACAAGCAAGCGAAACTTTAGAACTCTTGGACAGAGTTCGTTCACAAA